>JBKJHT010000100.1:0-61944 GCA_046598945.1 Burkholderiales bacterium
CCGGCCGCGACCACATCGTCAGAAAGTTTCAGTGCAGGTAGGGTTGCGAGTTCTAGGGCAAGCAATCCCGGCGGCGGATTCCTGACTACCAGCACGGCCAAGCCGCGCGGGTCTGCACCACGCATGCGTTTTACCTGCGCGGGGAAGCTTGCGTCGCCCCGCACTGAAAATTCGACATTCAATTGGATGTCCTGACCCTCGACCACGTGGGAAACCGTGACGATCATAGCCGCATCAGGGTAGAGCTCCATAATGAAACCGTTGCCGCGGTTTGTCTTGGTCTGACCGTCAGACACTTCGGTCGCGATAACTTTGACTACGCCTTTCTTTAACTCTTCTATGTCTTGCGCGATCGCCAATCGCACCGATGCCATGCTGCAGAAAAGCAAAATCAAATGAACACTAATGGTACGACGGGGCATAGGTATCGCGAGTAGGCTTCAAGGCTGGCGACGAGTATTAATTCTAACGCTCAATGTTTCCAGAAGCCAATCTAAGGTAAGCCGGCGAGTCGTAAGTTGTAATGGCGGAACGAAACACTCGAGCAAATCGGACGTTATTGTCACGCCAAACGGACGCTGTTACACCTTCGGCGCCGCGCAGGGAAAAGTTCACACTATTTTAACTACGCCATCCGCATTGAGTTGTTGGATGCGCTCCTCGGCGTAGCCAAGGATTTCCGCGAGTACGTGCTGGGTATGCTCGCCGACATGGCGCGGCGCTGAATTGCGCGGTACCGTTGCTGCGCCATCGAACTGAAATGGTGTGGCCGTGACGCGGACTTTCTTGCCGCCCTGATAATCCACACCGGGAAACGCCCCGCGCTGAATCAACTGCGGGTGCAGAATGACTTCATGCGGCGTGAGCACCGGTACGGCGGGAATGCGCGCGCTGGCCAGCGCAGCGGTTGCCGCGCTGACGTTGGCGAAGCGATCGAGCCGTTGCCGGATCAAATCGGATAGCACCAGCCAATTTTTTCGCCGTGTCGCCGCGCTGGCGAAACGCTCGTCGCTATTTAATTCGGGTTGTTCTAGGAACTCGACGATGCGCAGCCACAGATGTGGCGCGCCGACCGCTTGCAGCGCGACATAGCCGTCGCCGACGCGATGCACGATCATGCCGTAACGCGGGCCTTGCTCGATCGGGCCACCGTTGAGAATGCTGCCGAAGGTAACGTCTTCCGCGGCGATCAAACATTCCAACATGGACACGTCGATGTAGGCGCCGCGGCCGCTGCGTAGTTTGCGAATCAGCGCGGCGTTGATGGCGCCGAAGGCATGCGTCCCGGCGAGGCCGTCCGCTGCTTGCAGATAATTCACGCGCGGAACCGGGTCAACGCCGCGATCCAATTCCATCAAGCCGGAGATGGCATTGATCAAATGCGCGTAGGCTTGCATCGAGCTCAGCGGCCCGGTTTGACCGAAACCGGAGATGGAGCAGTAAACAATATCGGGTTTGATGGCGGATAATTTCGTATAGTCGAAACCTAAACGCTGCATCACGCCCGGCGAAAAATTTTCTACCACGACATCGGATTTGCGCAGCAAATCGAACACGATCTCTTTTGCGTTGACGTGCGCGAGATCGATGGCGACGCTCAACTTGCCCGCGTTCACGCGGACAAAATAAGTGCTCTGATCGATTCGCTCGGGGTCGAGTTGATGCGGCGCGAAGCGAATTTCGTCGCCTTCGCCGGGCCGCTCGATTTTGATCACTTGCGCGCCGAGGTCGGCGAGCATGCGTGTGCAGTAGGGCCCCGCAAGGACGCGGGTGAAATCGAGGACGGTGAAGCCGGTCAGAGGAAGGTCGTCGGATGGGGTGAGGGTCATAATTATTGTGTTGAGGAATTTTTCAGAGGCATCGCCAGGAGCCTTATCCAGCTTGCCTTGCAGGCGTGCATGGCCTGCAAGGCAAGCTGGATAAGGCTCCTAGGCAATCAGTCCAAAAATAAATCGGTCATCAATGGTTCGCCCGGCGTGACGGCGTAACGATCAAAATCGCTGACGCCTTCGGCGCGCAACAGCGCTTCGTCGATGAAGAAATTTCCGCTGCAACTGCCGCTCGGCCGGGTGAGGATGACGTAGGCAGCGTCCGACATGATGTCCGGGGTGCGGCTGGATTTGAGCGCTCCGGCAAAAAACGTTTCCACCGCGGCGGTCGCGATGGTGGTGCGTGGCCAGAGCGAATTCGCGGCGATGCCCAGCTCGGCTAACTCCGCCGCGAGGCCCATGGTCACCATGCTCATGGCGTATTTGGAAATGGTGTACGCGGTGTGCTGCTTAAACCATTTCGGCTTGATATTGATCGGCGGCGAGAGCGTGAGGATGTGCGGATTGGCGGCGTTTTTCAGGTGCGGGATGCAGGCGTAGGCGCAGGCATAGCTGCCGCGCGCGTTGATGTTGAGCATCAAGTCGAAGCGCTTCGGCGGCGTGGTTTGCGTGTTGCTCAGGCTGATGGCGCTGGCGTTGTTGACTAAGATGTCGATGCCGCCGAAGGTTTCGACGGCTTTATTGACCGCGTCAAAAATCTGCGTTTCTTCGCGCACGTCGACTTGCAGCGGCAGGGCTTTGCCACCGGCCGCTTCAATTTCCGCAGCGACCGTATGAATCGTACCGCTGAGCTTGGGATGGGGATCGCTGGTCTTCGCCGCGAGCACGATGTTGGCGCCGTCCTGCGCCGCGCGCAGGGCGATGGCGCGACCGATGCCGCGCGAAGCGCCGGTGATGAATAGAGTTTTACCTTTCAGATCGGCCATCGGTTATTTTCCCGTGAAGTTGGGTTTGCGTTTTTTGACGAAGGCCATGATGCCTTCGCGCAGGTCGCCGGTGCGCGCGCAATCGGCGAAGGCATGAACCTCGGCTTCCAGTTGCGCCTCGATGCTCATATCGAGGGATTGATTCATCAACGCTTTAGTTTTGGCGAAGGCGACGGTCGGGCCGGTGGCCAGGCGCTTGGCCAAGGTCGCCACGCGCGCTTCTAATTCGGCGCCCGGCACAACCCAGTTGACCAGGCCGATGTTGAGCGCCGTAGCGGCGTCGAAACGATCCGGCAGCATGGCCAGTTCCAGCGCTTTGCGGTAGCCGAGCAAGCGCGGCAAGAAATAACTCGAGCCGCCGTCGGGGCTGGCGCCGAGGTTGCTGTAGGCGAGGGTGAACATGGCATTGTCCGCGGCGATGGCAAGATCGCACGCCGCCATTATGCTCACGCCGGCGCCCGCACAGGGGCCTTCGACCACAGCCAACACGGGCTTCGCCATGCGCCGCAGCGCGAGAATGGTGTAGTGAAACTCGCGCGCTTCTTTGGTGATGAGTAGCGGCAGCGAGTCGATATTTTCATGAAACTGCGAAATATCGCCGCCCGCCATGAACGCGCCGCCGGCGCCACGAATGACCACGGCTCGCACGTCATCATTCTCGAGAATGGCTTCGGTATTGGTTTTCAGCGCCAGCATCAAATCGTAGTCCATGGCGTTACGGACTTGCGGGCGGTTGAAGGTGAGGGTGGCGACATGGTCGCGGATATCGACGAGTAGGGTGTTATTCACGGAGCACCTGGTTAAAAAAATCCTACGGAATTATCCCACGGAGCGCCACGGACGAACGGATATTTTGCCGCCATGTGTCCAGGCGCAGGTAAAACACGATGCCCGCCATTAGGCAAACTGCGCCGGCCAGCAAGAAGGTATTCGGCACGCCGATGAGGTGCGCCAACTGCCCGAGCGCGAGGCTACCCAACGGCGCGGTGCCGACGAAGCACATGGTGTAAAAACTCATGACGCGGCCGCGTTTGTCGTCATCGACGATGGATTGCAAAATCGTGTTGATCGATGCGGCGTGGCAGATAATGCCAAAACCGATAAACACCATGAGCACGTGGGAGAGCCACAGGATGCGCGATTGCGAAAACAACATCAGCGCCGCACCACAGATCATGGGCGCGATAGCGATCACCGATGCCAGCCCCTTAACGCTGCGCCGCGAGGCGAGATAGAGCGTGGCGATGATCGCGCCAAAACCGGCGCTGCCAACTAACGTACCGAAGGTGCGCGCCGTGCCGCCGAACACATCACCGGCGAACAGCGGCATCATGACGGTGTAGGGCATCGCCATGAAGCTGATGATGCTGAGTTGCAACAACAAGGTGCGGATTGGCATGTAGCCAAACGTGTAGTGAAATCCATCGCGCAGATCGCGCCAGGCGCTGTGCGTGTTGCGCACCACGCCGCTGTATTGAATGCGCGTTGAGCCTAGCGCGATGAGGATCGCGAGGAAGCTGAAGCCGTTGAGCAGAAAACACCAGGCTTCACCCAACCCCACGACTAAAAATCCCCCGAGCGCCGGTCCGACCAGGCGTGTGGTGTTCATGGTGAGTGAGTTCAGCGCAATGGCATTCGGCAAGTCTTGCTTATCGCCGATCATCTGCACGATGAACGACTGCCGTCCCGGCACGTCGAAAGCGTTGACAATGCCGAGCAGCCCGGCAAGGAGGATCACGTGCCACACTTGAAGAAGGCCCGAAAAGGCGAGCATGGCCAGGGCGAAAGCCTGGATCATGGCTAGGCTTTGGGTGATGAGCAGTAACCGGCGGCGATTGACGCGATCGGCGACCAAACCCGCGACCGGTCCAAGAAACAATATGGGAATTTGGTTGATAAAGCCGGTTAAGCCCAGCAGCAGCGGCGATCCGGTCATGCGGTAAACCAGCCAGTTCATAGCGACGAACTGAATCCAGGTGCCCAGTAGCGAACCGATTTGGCCGATAAAATAGATGCGGTAATTGCGATGGCGCAGGGCGCGGAAACGATATGGCAAGCGTGTCTTAGAGGGCGGTTGGGCGGTTGTGGTTGTTTTCGGCTCCCGGACTCAACTTGCGCGGTGGGAGAAAAACGCTAACATAATGAATGTTTACGCGATAAAATACGTCTAAGAAGTGATTAAATTACCGGGGGTTGCGATGTTTCTGTATTTTACCATCCCTCGATTTGAATTCCTCGTTATTACTGTCGCAGAACTCAATGATGCCTTACGGCTTTAGCTGCAATGAAGTGTGAACGGTGCAACAGCACCAACGTGCGCCGCTCATCGTGGAAACGCAATGAGACCGAACGCGATCATTTTGTTTACTCGCCCTATCGCTGTCGCGATTGCGAATACCGATTTTTCCGCGTCAGCGGTACCTTTAAGGGAACGTTGATCAGCGGCTTCGGCGTGCTGGCCGTACTTGGTTTTATCGCAAGCATGTATTTCATTTCCGAGCCGCCGGTCATCGAGTCGGCGTTGGCCGACGCAGAAACGTTCGATCCCGGCCGCAAAGCCTTGTTGGATCGCGCAAAAAAGGGCAGTGCGGAGGATCAATACGCCTTGGGCTTAATGTCGCTGCAAGGTGATGGCATCCAGCAAAGTTACGGCGACGCCATCAAGTGGTTTCACGCCGCCGCGGCTCAGGGGCACACCGGCGCCGAAGTAAATCTCGGCTTGCTATACAAGAGCGGCCGTGGCGTCCTGCAAGATTACAACAGCGCCGCCCAGTGGTTACAAAAGGCCGCGGCGAAAGGCAATCCCGAAGCCGAATATCACCTGGCTTCGTTGTATAAAATTGGCCAAGGTGTGAAGCACGATATGAAACAAGCCTATGCCTGGTACAATCGCTCCGCCGCACACGGCTATGAACCGGCTGTCGCCGGCAGAGACAATATTTCAACCTTCATGAATGCTGCGGAGGTCGCGGAGGCGCAAGCGCTGTCGCGCACCCTCTTGGAGTCAAAAGCGGCCGCCACACCGCCCCCGGCGGTATCCAGCGGCGCATTGGATCCCAAGTAATTTTTCTAAAATTTGCTCGAACCTTTGAGTTAGGGTAGTGTTGCCTTTTATACAATAACAACCCCCTTTTTTGGGAGCGCGCAATGTTACGTAAATCCTTATCGCTGCTCGTCGTTTCTCTTATTCTGGTCGCCTGTGGTGGCGGCGGTGGTGGAGGGGGCGGCGGTGGAGACGCAACCGCATGCGGCGCTTCGGCCGCGCCGAGCGGAACAGGGGGCGTCGGCTCCGGCGGACCCAGCGGATCATTCCAGATCTCCGGCAAATTAAACGTCGAAGTCAGCAATAAGCTTGAGGCCGAATGTAACAACACGCTCGCCACCGCGGCGGCAATGGCGCCCGGCGACTCCTTCTCGGCCCAGGCAATCAGCACCAACGCCGGTTACAAAGGCATCACGGCGCGTAGCAGCGTAGTTGTTCACGATCTTTATCGGCTCACGGTCGGCGCGGAAAACGTGCGTGTGACGCTGAGTTTTTCCGCCAACAATTTAACTGCAAACGATCTGGATTTATTCCTCTTGGATAGTTCGGGAACGGTTGTTACGGCCTCTTCGGAGGGCACGGACCAAGCCGTCGAAACCGTTACCACACCCGGCCCCGGCACTTACATTGTCGGTGTGCGCGCGTTCGCGGGCGGGTCGGTTTACCTGGTTGTGGCGGGAACGACGACCGTGACCACGGCATTGGATCGGGCAACGATATTGCCGGGCGATGAATTCGTTCCCGGTGAAGTGTTCGTCAAATATAGAGACGGTCAATCCATTCAGTCATTGGCAAGCAGGCACGGCTTGGCGGCCGTCGGCGATATGGGCGGCGGTGTTCAATTGATGCGAGTGGCTAAACCCTTCCGCGTCGAAAAGGCCATCGTGGCTATTAGCGATAAGATCAATGCGCTGGGACACGAGGCCAATGAAGCGGTCGGCGCCACCATCGAGGCCTTGCTCAATCTCAAGCGCGATCCGAACGTGATCTACGCCGAGCCGAACTATATTCGCCATGCGAGTTTCATACCCAATGATCCGTTTTACCGGTACCAGTGGCATTACCCGGCTATCAACTTAGAGTCAGCATGGAACAGCGCGACTGGCAGAAATGCCATCGTTGCCGTGATCGATACCGGAATAAAGAAAGCGCATCCCGACCTCGCCGGGCAGCTTGTAGCGGGCTACGACTTCATCAGCGATAGCACAAATGCCGGAGATGGCGGTGGCGTCGACAGCGATCCCGAAGATGTCGGCGATGGCGCGCGCCCCGGTGAAAGTTCCTTCCATGGAACCCACGTCGCGGGTACCGTGGCAGCGGCGACCGATAATGCTATTGGGGTGGCAGGCATTGCCTTCAACGGGAAGATTATGCCGCTGCGGGTCTTGGGTAAGGGTGGTGGTACCGATGCCGATATCATTCAAGCTATCCGTTTCGCAGCCGGGTTGTCGAATAACTCGGGCGCCTTGCCGGCGAAGAAGGCGGATATCATCAATATGAGTCTTGGTGGACCACGGTCTAGCACTACGGTCCAAACGGCCGTCGACGCCGCGCGCGCGGCGGGTGTAATCGTGGTCGCGGCGGCTGGAAACGAAAATACCAGCGCGCCTTCGTTTCCGGCGGCCTACGCGGGAGTGATTTCCGTTTCCGCCGTCGGCTTGGATCTTAAGCGCGCGCCCTATTCGAATTTTGGCTCGACCATCGACATCGCCGCACCCGGCGGCGATACCAGCGTCGATCGCAACGGCGATAGTTTCGCCGACGGTGTGCTCAGCACGCTGTTTGACGACACGTCCGTTAAATTCAGCTACGTGTTTTATCAGGGCACCTCCATGGCGGCGCCCCATATTGCCGGGGTGCTGGCATTGATGCGCGGCGCTAATCCGGCGTTGACACCTACCGTGATTGACCAGTTGATCGCGGGCATCCATCCTACTTACAAACAGCGTATAACCTCGGATATCGGTACGGTCGGCCGCGACGATCTTTTCGGCCATGGCCTAATCGATGCCAAAAAAGCGGTGGATGCGGCGCTGGCGCTCAGCGGGCCGCCCGTTGCCGGTTCCATTCTCGCGATCTCGGTCGAGCGGTTGAGTTTCGACAGTTTTACCAACTCGCTACAGTTCAATATAACGAATGGCGGCGATCCGATTGTGCCGTTGAACATCACGTCAGTGACGTCGCCCGATCCATGGATTAGCGTAACCCCGGCAAGCGGAGGAGCGCCGCAGCAGATTGTCGTCACCATTGACCGGGCACACGCTCAGATTGATGCCGACGGCGCCTATGATGGCCGCATTGATATCGTGAGCAATGCGACCATCCTCCCCACCATCAAAACCATCCCGGTCACCGTGGTCGTTAGAACTAACGCTGCGATCGGCGATGCGGGTGAAATTTTTGTGCTGGTGCTCGATCCCAATACCGGCGCGACGATTAATGACACGAGTTTGCCCGAATCGCAACCATCGCCGAGTAACGGCTATCGCTATGCCATTTCCGGTATCCCGGCGGGTTTCTACTACGTCTTTGCCGGTACGGATCGCGATAATGACGGCTTTATCTGCGAGATCGAAGATGCCTGCGGCACGTTCGGTGCGTTGGTGGATTTGAGGGGCGGTGGTCCGCTCACCAATCTGAATTTTAGTGTGAACAACGCGCAGAATCCGCCGCCGCCGAGCGAGGTGCTGTCGCTTCAACGCGGTGGGCCGACGCAGAAAAAGCGGCTCAAACGCTAACGGATCGATATGAAAACACGAGCTATGAACACTGCATCGGCCACCCTGGGAATAACCGCCGTTGGCATTGTTCTCAGCGCCTGCGCGACGCAGCCGCAGCCGCAGCCGTTCGAAGTCATCAACAGGGGTGTACAGACCGGCATTCGCGCGAACTCTTCCCAGGCAAACGTGGTGACGGATCGCTTCGAGCTGGACGAGCTATTCAAACAAATTACCTCGCGACAACCTTCCGTATCGGATGCGCCCAACGTGGATTTTGCTAAAGATATTGTCGTCTATGCGGCGCGCGATCCCAAACCCAGCGGCGGCTATGGGCTGAAGGTGCGCTCAGTGAAGTGTGACGGCGGCGTGATGAAGGTTGACCTGCAAGAAGTCAATCCGCAGGGCAGCGCCAATCAAACGCAAGTGATTACCCAGCCCTATGTTTTGCTGACTACGCCGCGCTGCCCGAAACTCACCCAAGTTGAGGTGTCCGGCGCGGATTTTGCCGCGCCACGGCCGATGCGGGTCGCGCCGAAGTGACCGGGTTATTGCCCCACCGCCGCTCTGGCGGCGCTTTCAGAGAATCCTTGGAAGGGCCCGAGTGGGTTGCGGGTTTCCTCCGCTTCTTGGATGCGCGGCTGGCCACCCGACAGTTTATAGACCACTAAATCGCCTTTCATCACGATCAGTCCGGTGAAGCGCCAGCCGGAAATGTCAGTGTGGCGCTTGAAGTTGAGCGCATCGAGCCAAAAATTCCCGTTGCGCTTTTTCTGCAGTGTCTTCACGTCGATTTCATAGGCGCTGCAATCGTTTTTCGCGGCGATGCATTCGCTGATACCGCGATCCAGGTTTTCCGAGGCGACGGCGGAGCTCGGAATGAAGCGGCGAATGACGTCGGAATAATTCAAGATGGTAATGTTCGGATTGCTCACCGGATCCATGCCGAGCGCGAGCAATTGCGACTTGTCCGTTTCGTAGGGTTTAATGCGATTGAAGTTCTGTGTTGCAGTATCGAAGTTCGCCCATTGCGACTTGGCGCCGCTTTCGGAACGAGGCAACAATGCCTTACAGCTACTCAGCAGAATGAGCGCAAGGATTAGACTTACAGTCTGCCGCAAGGCAAGCCGCGGGGCGAGGGTAGACCGAATCATTATAGTGAAAATCCATGTTGTTCCAGCCGTAGTAAAAAAACTTTGTTGCGGTGTTGCAGCGAAGTACGCGACTTATTTTGAAGGTATTCTACTACGCTCAGAGCTATATCATATCGAAATAGTCATCGGCCTGCGAGCTAGTATCGCCTAGGCGTTCGTCAATGGCATGGCCGGAACGCGCTCTGGTGTTGGCTTGTGGCCTGATGTATTTTTGATTCCCTAAAAACAACAAGCCGGGTTTGTGGCCCGGCTTGTTGAGTTAAGCCGCAACGATGTTGTCGTTAAGCGACGGTTTCTTTCTTCGGCACATAGCCATAATACGTGTTGCTACGATTCACATCGCCACCGTTAGCAAGGTACTCTTGCTTGATCTTGGCGAGCATATCGTTGTCCCACTGCTGGGTGCCTTCTTGCGCCATCTTCACTGGATCCAACTTGTACAAACGAGCGGAATTCAGGCCGAAGATGTTGTTCTTCACAGTACCGTTGCCGGCGCCAAGTTGGGTTTTCCAACCTTGCTGCTTCATCATGTCTTCCGGGATTTCGATACGGCGCAGGGCTTCGATTTGCCACTGTGGCGAACCGTACCATACGGAGTCGGTACCCCAGACGACGTTCTCGGAGCCCATCATGTTGACTAACTGGCCGAGGAACGCGGCGCAGAAACGCGGGTTGGTCACGGCTACACCGGCGAACACGGAACCGAGTTCCGCGTAGACGTTCTTGTATTTCTGACCAATCTTGGCGAGATCGGTGGACCAGGGGATGTAGCCGGTTTTTTCGAACTCGGCGAGTTCTTTTTCCGGGGTATCCGCGAGCCATGGACGCAGCGCCGAGTGATAGATCACAAACCTCATCTTCGGCCAATCGCGAGCGGCTTTTTCGAGGTCGTTGACCGTCGCATGTTCCCAGGTGCCGGCGAAGGCTTTTTCGTAGTCACGGGGCATCAAGCCTTTATGAATACAAATCGTGTCGATACCGGCCTTGAGGGCTTTCTCGTAGAAGGGGTACATGAGTTTTTCGTCGTCCAGTTTCCAAGCGTACTTGGACGGGCCGAACGGATCGCCGATGGTGTAGGACTTCCAGGAAACAGGCTTCAGCGTTTCGATTGCGCGATCGACTTCGTCCATCCAGTTCGGATACTTCGGCGTGATCACGGTGTGACCCAACATCCGCACGGTGCCGGCCATCTTGTTGACGGAACGGCAAGCGTTTTGAATCGCGTCGTTGGACAGCAACCACCAGCTCGGATCATCGAACGGCGCGCCGGACAGCAGCGACACGGTCGTTTCCGAATCCAGGAAGATTTCCTTGAGGTAGTTGTCCATCTTATAGCGCGACAGATTCATCGGCGCGGTCATCAGGTTCGGATTGACCTTGGCGCCTTCCGCCCATTTGGTTAAGCCCAGCAAACCTTCTTGCTTGAAATCATCGCGAACGAAGTGGGTTTGATCGTCGAAAATGAACTGGCCTTTGTAACGCGATTTACGATCGCCGGCGGCGTTCATATCCACGGCTTCGGCTTCGCTCACATCGAACACCGGGCCGAACACTTTGTTCATCGCCATGAACGCCGTTGCCATGCCGGCCGAGGTGGCCAGGAACTCGCGACGGGACAGACCATTACGCTTAGCGTTCACATCGCCCATTTCCTTGATCAGGGCTTCGACTCTCTTTTGGTGGCCGCTTTGCGGGGGCGGATTGAATTCGCCGTTGGAAATAACTTGGGTAGGAATCGGTGATCTGAATGCGCCGGTTTCTGCGCCTTCCACCAATTTCATTTCGTCGTCGCTCATGTGAACGCCGATATGTCGTTGCATTTTGCTCATGAAACTTCCTCCATCCTGTGCTCGTTTATGAAATACTGCCTGGACACGAACTGATAACTACCACTACTTCTTCTTGCTATCGCTAAATTCGTACTTTTGATCCGCCTCCGCCTTGCCTTCGCAGGCCGCTGCGACATTTTTCTTTGAGTTATTGCAGGCGGTGCCCAGAGAAACTAAGGTATCACCGCCAGCGTTCTCTTTACTGCAGAAATAGTCCATTTGGCTTTTGGCGTCTGCGCATTTTCCGGCGCGTTCATCTTTCTTGTCCGCCGCAAACGACAACGACGCTACGCAGAACAACGCGAGGCACGTCAACCCAACTGTTTTTTTCATATTTTCTCTCTCCTAAAAATGACAATCATTGAGACGGCTACCATGCCGATGTGACATTTTCGATACACCTGTCTCAGCCCTTGGCGGCGGCGCGTACCGTTATCTAATACCTTCTGCGCTTGGAGCGCAAGTCCTTTGTTGGAGGATTTTCCAAGCTCGCCAAGGCGACTTAAAAAACATCGGGTTATGGAGCGCCTTCCGGCGGAGATGGGGCCCGCGTCGGCGCCGATGTAAGGCTCGATAATATTGATAAATAGGGCCCGTAGGTCAGAAAAGTGAAACGCCTTCTGACGAATGCCTGCGATGATATTTCCCAAGCCTCGTCATAGTCCATGCGCGGCGTACTCGATCCATCGTATTAATGACTCGCTCCAAATGGATACCGGCGATGGTATGTCGTTCGGCGGGTTGCGGTTGACCCGCCCGACATTTTTTCTGTGCTGCCACGAGGCTTATCCCGCTTGCCGCCTGGCAAGGCATGGCCTGACGGGGTGGGCTACTGGCCATGCAGGCGTAGGGAGTGCATTGCGCACGCGGACTGATTCTCCGCATCGGTTGAACAACAATCCGCGTGCGCCGTGCGCATCCTACCGATGCCAAGCCACGAGCCGCGTCCTACTTGCTGCCTGACGATGCATGGCCCGGAAGCCGCATGGCCTTAGGCCAGCCCCTGGAAACTACTTCCCAGGCCAATAGGTTTGATGTTTTCGCTATCCTTGTACAAAGACAAAACTGAACCATGAAAACCATCACACCACGCCAAGCCGATGTTTAGAAAACCGGTCTTGGCGGCAGCGCGTTTCAACAGCCGTGACCGGGGGCATCAACGCGGACTTGAAGTAAGTACCGGATTTTTAGTATAATTCCAAGTTAACCCGATGTTAGGCATGGTGCCGAGCGCGGGTAATACTCACGCCCGTCTCGATAAGGGTGCTTGCCAAGTTGATCAAACAACTGGGCAGGCTTGCAGCGGCGGGCGGCGGACTAACCCTTAACTGGAGAATTGAATGTCAGTAACCATGCGTCAAATGCTGGAGGCTGGGGTGCACTTTGGCCACCAGACCCGCTTCTGGAATCCCAAGATGGCGCCGTATATCTTCGGCCATCGCAATAAAATTCATATCGTTAACCTGGAAAAATCGCTTCCGATGTACGAAGATGCGATGAAGTACATTCGCCAACTCTCGGCGAACAAGGGCACGATTCTATTTGTCGGCACGAAGCGCCAGGCGCGCGAAATCGTGCGCGAAGAAGCCTCGCGCTGCCAATCGCCCTACGTCGATTATCGTTGGCTCGGCGGCATGCTGACCAACTTTAAAACCGTGAAGGGTTCGGTCAAGCGTTTGAAAGAAATCGAGCAGATGAAAGAAGATGGCTCGATGGAAAAAATTTCGAAACGCGAAGCGTTAGGCTACGAGCGCGAGCTTGCTAAGCTGACGCGCAGCCTGGGCGGTTTCAAGGATATGGCGGTGTTGCCGGACGCATTGTTCGTGATCGATACCGGTTACCAAAAAATTGCGTTGACGGAAGCGAAGACGCTGGGGATTCCCATCATCGGTGTGGTGGATACGAACAACACGCCGGATGGTGTCGACTACATTATCCCGGGTAACGACGATTCGACTCGGGCGATTCGCCTGTATGCCCGTGGCGCCGCGGATGCGATTCTCGAAGGGCGCAGCCAAGTGATCAAGGAAATGGTCGCGCCGGTCGAAGAGGAATTCATCGAAGTCGAAGAAGCCGCGAAGTAGTCGTACGACATATTTTTTAGGGGTAGACACATGGCGGAAATTACCGCTGGAATGGTGAAAGAATTGCGCGAGAAAACCGACGCGCCGATGATGGAATGTAAGAAGGCCTTGTCCGAAGCCCATGGCGATATGGAAAAGGCCGAAGAAATTCTGCGCGTGAAGTTGGGCAGTAAAGCGAGCAAGGCAGCGGGACGTATCGCCGCGGAAGGCGTGGTCGCGACGTTCATCGGCGGCGATCTGAAACTCGGCTCAATGGTTGAAGTCAATTGTGAAACCGACTTTGTCGCAAAGAACGAAGACTTTTTGGCGTTCGCGAAAAATCTGGCCGAGTTAGTGGCGAAGCACAGTCCGGCTGATGTTGCGGCGTTATCGGGATTGAGCCTAAATGATGCAACGGTCGAAACGATTCGCACGGCGCTGGTCGGTAAGATTGGCGAAAACGTGTCGATTCGACGTTTTGCTCGGATCGAAGCGAAGGGCAAGATCAGCCAGTATATCCACGGCGGCGCTAAGATTGGCGTGATGGTGGATCTTGTCGGCGGCGACGAAGCCTTGGCAAAAGACCTCTCCATGCACATCGCCGCGAGCAAACCGGTGGCGTTGGCGAAGGAAGAAGTCGCGCCCGAGTTGATCCAGAAAGAGCGCGACATTGCGACCGCAAAGGCGGCGGAATCCGGCAAGCCGCCGGAAATCGTAGCGAAGATGGTCGAAGGCAGCGTGGCGAAATATCTGAAAGAAGTAACTCTGCTCGGCCAGCCGTTCGTTAAAGACGATAAGCAAACCATTGAGCAATTGCTGAAATCCAAGAGTGCATCGGTTGCGCGTTTCGTGATTTACATTGTCGGCGAAGGTATCGAGAAAAAGCAAACGGACTTTGCCGCGGAAGTAGCCGCAGCGGTCAAGGGCGCCTAGTCAAAGTCTTCTCGATGCGGACGCACGATGGCCGAACCGAAATATAAACGAATTCTTCTCAAGCTCTCAGGCGAGGCGCTGATGGGCGAAGACAGCTATGGGATCAATCAGACAACGATTGGCGCCATTGTCGCTGAAATTAAATCGGTCATCGATCTGGGTGTGCAGGTTGCCGTTGTCATCGGCGGCGGCAACATCTTTCGTGGCGTGTCATCCAGTGCCGCTGGCATGGATCGCGCCATGGCGGATTATATGGGCATGTTGGCAACGGTGATCAATGCGATCGCGCTGCAGGACGCCATGCGCGTTGCCGGATTGAGCGCGCGGGTGCAGTCGGCTATTAATATCGAACCGGTGGTCGAACCCTATATTCGTGGCAAAGCGATGCGTTATTTGGAAGAAGGCAAGGTCGTGATTTTTGGCGCCGGCACGGGCAATCCTTTTTTTACGACCGATACGGCAGCGGCGTTGCGTGGCCGCGAGATGGAAGCGGAAATTGTGCTCAAAGCCACCAAGGTCGACGGCATTTATACCGCTGATCCTAAGCTCGACAAGACCGCGACGCGCTTCAAACATATTTCCTTCGATGAAGCCATCAATCGCAATCTCAAAGTAATGGATGCGACGGCGCTGACCTTGTGCCGCGACCAAAATCTTCCGATTTGTGTTTTCAGTATCTTCGAAGCCGGCGCGCTGAAGCGCGTGGTGATGGGTGAAGACGAAGGTACATTAGTAACTGCGTAGTTGTTCCCGTTTTGTGAGGTGAATCATGATTGCGGATATCAAAAAAACGTCCGAGCAAAAAATGCAAAAGACCGTCGAGAGCTTTAAGGTTTCGCTGGGCAAGATTCGCACCGGCCGTGCCCATACCGGCTTGCTTGAGCATATCAAGGTCGATTATTACGGTACGTCCATGCCGATCAATCAAGTGGCGAACCTAAGTTTAATCGATGCCCATACCATCGGCGTTCAACCCTGGGAGAAGAAACTGATTGGCACGGTGGAAAAAGCGATTCGCGATTCCGGCCTTGGCCTTAATCCTGCCACCCAAGGGGAAATAATTCGCGTGCCGATGCCCGCGTTAACCGAAGAGCGCCGCCGCGAGTTGACCAAAGTGGTCAAACACGAAGCGGAAGATGCGCGAGTTGCGGTGCGCAACGTACGCCGCGACGCCATCACGCATTTAAAAGATGCGCTGAAAGCAAAAACCGTTTCCGAAGATGACGAGCGACGCGCGCAAGACGACATCCAGAAACAGACCGATAAGTATGTCGCGGAAATCGACAAGCTAAGTCACACGAAAGAAGCGGAGATGATGACGGTTTAGCCGAACCGCATCTGACCCAGCGAGCCAGACTTACCGTGGCAATCTTTTCTAGCCCGACGCAACAAATTCCCGACGCGCTGTCGATACCGCGCCACGTCGCGATCATCATGGATGGCAATGGACGCTGGGCGAAGCAGCGGTATCTTCCGCGCGTGGCGGGGCATCGCAAGGGGGCCGATGCCTTACGGGCGACCATCCGGCGCTGCGTACAGCGCGGCGTCGAGTACCTCACCGTATTTGCTTTTAGCAGTGAGAACTGGCGCCGCCCGGCGGAAGAGGTCAGCGTGTTGATGCAGTTATTCCTGAGCGCGCTGGAGCAGGAAATTTCCAAACTCCATGACAACGATATCCGCTTCAAAGTGGTCGGTGATCTGTCCCGCTTCGACAAGAAAATCGTCGATCTAATTCAAAACGCCGAAGCGATGACGCAACAGAATAAACGCTTGACGTTAACGGTCGCCGCAAACTACGGCGGTCGCTGGGACATTAGGCAAGCGGTTCAGCGCATGCTGCGCGATCGACCGGAATTGGCATTGGGATTCGAGGAGCAAGATTTCGCGCCGTATATGTCGATGCACTACGCGCCCGAGCCGGATCTTTTCATTCGCACCGGCGGCGAGCAACGCATTAGCAATTTTCTGTTGTGGCAGCTTGCCTATACCGAACTTTATTTTACCGATACCCTGTGGCCCGACTTTAACGGCCAGGCGCTGGATTCGGCGATCGAATCCTATCAATCGCGCGAACGGCGCTTCGGCCGCACCAGTGACCAGGTTCAGGCCGGGCATCTGGGCAAGGCGACTCTCGGCTGATCGCGTGCCTGTTTTTTCCTATTCGTTCGAGCGTCATGCTTCGCTCGAGTCGGTAAACTAGCTTCCCATGTTGCGCACGCGCCTTCTGACGGTTGCGACGATTTTTCCTCTATTTCTATTGGCATTGTTTTACCTGCCGAATAGTTATTGGTCGGCATTGATCCTTTTGCTTATGGTAACCGCGGCGCACGAGTGGGCGCGGCTGTTCGATATCAGTCATGCCGCAGCGATCGCATTTGCCGTGTCGACGTTACTCATCGCCGGCGCACTGTGTCTAGGCGCTAGTGACGCACTCATTCCCAGCGCGTTTGCGATCCAAGCGGTTTGTGTCGTGGCGACACTGTTCTGGGTTTTCGTGGCGCCGTATATGCTCAAGAATCGTATGCATGTTTCCGGTCGAGTATCGGTGCTGCTATTGGGATGGGCGGTCTTGATCCCGCTGTGGGCGGCGTTGGTTGAGCTGCGCCGGTTCGGGCCGTTGTACGTTTTTTTTGCGATGGGCGTCATCTGGCTTGCCGACACCGCGGCCTACTTCAGCGGTCGCGCTTTCGGTAAACACAAATTGGCGCCGGGCATCAGTCCAGGCAAAACCGTCGAGGGTGCGTTCGGTGCGCTGGCCGTCGCTGCTTTGTATGCGGCGATTCTTGTTGTCTTGGGACATCGATCCGGGACAATGTCACTCGCCGGTCTACCGATGATGATGATCGGCTTTGTTGTAATTGTCGTCTTGAGCATTGTCGGTGATTTGTTTGAATCCTGGATCAAGCGCCAGTGCGGCAAGAAGGACAGCGGAAGCTTGTTTCCCGGTCACGGTGGTATACTCGATCGCATTGATTCCCTGACCTCTACCATGCCTGTTGTAGTTCTCGCGCTGATGTGTTGCAAATCGATTTGGGGCATCTTGTGAAGTTCGTTACCTTGCTAGGATCCACCGGTACGATAGGCGTTAACACGCTTGATGTGGTGGCGCGGCATCCCACGTTGTTCCAAGTTTTTGCGTTGGCCGCGCATGGTAACTTTGAGCGGTTGGTCGACCAATGTGAGCGCTTCAAACCGCGCTATGCGGTTCTGTGCGACGAGCGAAAAATCGACGCCTGCGAGCAATTACTGCGGGCGCGAGATATACCGACTGAGCTACTTTTCGGCGCTGACGGTTTGGAGCGTGTGGTGTCTGATGCACGTACCGATATCGTGATGGCGGCAATCGTCGGCGCCGCTGGACTAAAGTCCACGTTCGCGGCGGCGTGCGCCGGGAAGCGCGTGCTGTTAGCCAATAAAGAAGCGCTGGTGATGTCCGGCAAACTATTGATGGACGCGGTGCGCGAGCATCACGCCGAGCTGCTTCCCATCGACAGCGAACACAACGCTGTGTTTCAAGTCTTTCCTGCGGTTCGCGGCCGTGACCTGGCACAGGTGGGCGTGAAAAAAATTATTCTCACCGCATCGGGCGGACCATTCCGAACCATGCGGCGAGCCGACCTTGCGCGCGTCACGCCTTCACAGGCGGTCAAACATCCCAATTGGGTGATGGGTAAGAAAATTTCTGTCGACTCGGCGACCATGATGAACAAAGGCCTGGAAATGATCGAGGCCTGCTGGCTGTTCGATACGACACCCGATCATGTGGAAATATTGATTCACCCGGAAAGCATTATTCATTCCATGGTCAGCTATTGCGATGGTTCTGTCTTGGCGCAAATGTCTAACCCCGACATGCGCATTCCGATTGCCTACGGGTTGGGCTACCCGGCGCGAATTGACGCGGGGGTCGCCGAGCTGGATCTGGCGAAAATCGCCAAACTTAATTTCGAATCCTTAGTTCAGGATCAATTCCCCTGCGTGCGATCGGCGTACGATGCCATGGCATCGGGTGGAACCGCAACTGCGATTCTCAACGGCGCCAACGAAGTCGCGGTCGAGGCATTCTTGCTCGAAGAATTGCCGTTCAGATCGATTCCCAAGGTGATTGATTTTGCTCTGAAAGAGATTAAGGCCGCTCCGGTACACCAACTGGACGATGTAATGCGCGCGGATCGTGATGCGCGCTCGGTTGCGCAAGATTGGATCCGGTCTTATACCGGTCAGCGCAGTAAAGTTTCGCTAGCCGCATCTTTATGACTTGGCTCTCGTATCTTCCGGCGTTCGCGGTATTACTTGGCATTGTCGTGGTGATCCATGAGCTCGGCCACTATTGGGTCGCCAAATGGTGTGGCGTCAAAGTTCTACGATTTTCGGTGGGATTCGGCAAGCCCATCCTAAGTCGGCGTTACGGCCGCGATCAAACGGAGTGGGCATTGGGCGCGTTTCCTCTCGGCGGTTACGTCAAGATGCTCGACGAACGCGAGGCGCCGGTGGCGCAGCAGGACTTGCATCGAGCGTTCAATCGGCAGACGGTTGCAAAACGTATTGCAATAGTAGTCGCCGGGCCAATGGCGAATTTGTTGTTGGCAATCTTGCTTTTTTGGGGACTGTTCATTGTCGGCATGCCGGGGGTTCAGCCCATCTTAGGCGACATCGTAGAAGGCAGCGCGGCCCAACGCGCCGGCTTTGTTCCGGGCGAGAAAATCGTTGCGATCGACGGCGATCCAATTTTGACCTGGCACGAAGCAGGCTGGGCTTTCACCACGCGGCTGGCGAGTAAGCAACCGATCAACGTAACCGCGGAAGATTCGGCCGGGCAGCAACGCGACCGCATGTTTGATGCGCAGGAATTGACGGATCAAGACTTGGAGAGCGATGTGCTTGCCAAGCTAGGGTTAACGCGTCGCAGCCTCGGCGTGCAGATCGTCGAAGTGATTGCGGCAAGCCCCGCGTTGCGCGCCGGATTCGTGCCGGGCGACGAAGTAGTAGCGATCGATCGCAAGACGCTGACCGGCGGGGTGCATCAGTTTATCGGAATCATCCAGGTAAATGTGGCTAAACCACTTGAGGTCGAAGTTAAGCGCAACGGAGCGGTGATCCAATTGCGTGTCACACCTGAAGCGGCGCCCGGGCGTGGGGCAAAAGCGGGTGTGATCGGCGCGAAAGTCGGTGAAATGGATCGGCCGGAACTTCGCGCCAGCGCGAGCTATCCGCCGTACTTGGCGCTAACGAAAGCGCTAAGCAAGACTTGGGATATGAGTTGGCTCAGTCTGAAGTCACTGGGAAAAATGCTGATCGGCGAGATGTCCATCAAAAATCTCAGTGGCCCGGTTACCATCGCTAACTATGCGGGCCAGACGGCGCAGATGGGCTTGATTCAGTTTATTAGCTTTGTCGCCGTCATTAGCATCAGTCTCGGTATCCTGAATCTGCTGCCCATCCCGTTATTGGATGGCGGGCATTTGATGTATTATATTGCCGAAATAATCAAAGGCAGTCCGGTGTCCGAACGCATCATGGAGGCAGGCCAACAAGTGGGTCTGGCTTTGCTAATCGGATTGATGGTCATAGCCTTTTATAACGATATCAACCGCCTCATCACAGGTTAAGCAATCTATGAATTTTCGCGTGCTGGTCGGCGCCCTATGCTGCTTTTATGTCGTAGGTGCGCAGGCTATAGAGACATTTGTCGTCAAAGATATTCGGGTTGAAGGCATACAACGAATCGAGGTCGGAACGGTGTTCAGCTATTTACCCATTCGGGTGGGTGACGAAATCGACGGCGAAAAGGCATCGGCGGCGGTCAAAGCGCTGTACGCCACGGGATTTTTTTCCGATGTTCGCCTTGAGCAAGATGGCGACTTGCTGATTGTTGCGATCCAGGAACGGCCGGCGATCGGCGAGGTCACAATCAATGGCGCTAAGGAATTCAAGCCTGACGAGTTGAAAGAATCGCTTAAGCAGATCGGCCTCGCGGAATCGAGAATTTACGATAAGTCGTTACTCGATAAAGCGGAAAAAGAATTGAAACGGCAGTACTTGAGTCGCGGAAAATATTCAACCGAGGTCGCGTCGACGGTCTCCCCGCTGGAACGCAATCGCGTGGCCATTGCGCTAAATATCGATGAAGGCGAAGTCGCACAAATCCGCGGTATCAATATCATCGGGAATCAAGAATTCAAAGAGGGCAAACTGCTCGATTTATTCAACCTAACGACGCCTGGTTTTTCGACCTGGTTCTCGAAGAACGATCAATATTCGAAGCAGAAGCTTTCTGGTGATTTGGAGACCTTGAGATCGTTTTATTTCAACCAAGGATTTCTCGAGTTCAATATCGATTCGACCCAAGTGCAGATTTCGCCCGATAAGCAAGACATCTATATCACCGTGAACATTGTCGAAGGACCGAAATACAAAGTTTCCGATGTGAAGGTCGCGGGAAATTTGACCATTCCAGAGTTAGAAGTTCGCGGCATGATATCGGTCAAGCCCGGCGAGTTTTTCTCGCGGGAAGAACTCACCGCTTCGACCAAACGTATCAGCGATCGCTTGGCGAACGATGGATATTCGTTCTCAAACATTAACGCCGCGCCCGAAGTCGATAAAGAAAAAAAGACCGTCGCGTTCACCTTTCAGGTCGATCCGGGTCGTCGTGTTTATGTCAGGCGGATCAACATCACTGGAAATGTTAAGACGCGCGACGAGGTGATCCGCCGCGAAATGCGTCAGATGGAAGGGGGCTGGCTCTCGGCGGAAAAAGTAACCCGTTCGCGCGAGCGTATCGATAAGCTAGGCTACTTCTCCGAAGTCACGGTCGATACGCCAGCGGTGTCGGGCACGAATGATCAGGTCGATATCAACATCAACGTCGTGGAGCGCTCAACCGGAAATATACAGGTGGGTGCGGGCTATTCCGATATCGATAAGCTCGTATTGCAAGGCTCCGTAAGTCAGAGCAACGTATTCGGCACCGGCAATCAAGTATCGGCCCAAGTGAATTCCGGCCGGACTAACCGCGCCTATGTACTTTCCTACACCAATCCGTATTACACGGTGGACGGCGTGAGCCGTGGCTTTGATCTGTACCATCGTATCAACGACACCACCCAGCTCACCAATGTCGATCACTACAAGATCAAGACGACGGGGCTGGGCATTCGCTACGGCATTCCGGTGACCGAGACCGATACTGTCAACTTCGGTCTTGCCTATGAGCGTGCGGGTATTGGTTTGATAAGCGATAGCCCGCAACGCTATCGGGATTACGTTGATGAATTCGGCGAGAAGAATTCCACGGTCAAGGGTGACATCGGCTGGGCTCGGGATACGCGCAACAGCTTTTTCTACCCGACCAAGGGCAACTACCAACGAATCTACGGCGAATTCGGTTTGCCCGGCGGTGATCTTACCTATTACAAGCTGAACTACCAACATCAGTGGTTCATCCCGATGACCGATGTGTTTACGCTGATGCTGAATGGCGAGGTGGGTTACGGTGGCGGTTATGGAAAGCATGATGAACTGCCATTCTTCAAAAATTTTTACGGCGGCGGTGTGTCGAGCATCCGAGGTTTTGCAACGAGTTCGTTGGGTCCAAAAGATAACAACAACCGCGCTTTAGGTGGCGATCGTCGAGTCGTCGCCAGCGCGGAGTTATTTTTTCCACTGCCACGGGTCAAGGACGATAAATCGGTGCGATTGAGTCTCTTCTTCGATGCCGGTAACGTCTACGGTAAAGGCGAAAAATTTGATGTCGGAGAGTTTCGTTATTCCACCGGCCTTGCCCTGACGTGGTTTTCACCGATCGGTCCGCTGAAGCTCAGCTATGGCGTTCCAATCAAGCGTAAACCGGAAGATCGGCTTGAGCGTTTTCAGTTCTTGTTAGGTACGGTGTTCTAGGACGATTTTGAAGGAGTTTTAATTTGAAACAAGTGATGCGTTTGTTGGTTTTATCGATGGTGTGGATGGCGGCGCAAGTATTCGCCGCGGAACTCAAGGTCGGCTTCGTCAATACCGAAAGAATTTTCCGCGAAGCAGGGCCGGCGCAAAAAGCGCAGAAGAAGCTCGAAAAAGAATTTGCCGCGCGCGATGCCGAGTTGCAGAAAATGGCCAAGCAAGTGCGAGATATGCAGGCGCAAGTCGAGAAAGAAAGCGTTACGACGAGCGAGGCCGATAAACGCAATAAAGAGCGTGATCTGGCCAACCTGAATCGTGATTTTCAGCGCCAAACGCGCGAATTTCGCGAGGATTTAAATATGCGCAAAAATGAAGAGTTGGGTGTGGTGCAAGAACGTGCGAACAAGGTCATCAAGGAAATTGCCGAGCTCGAAAAGTTCGACTTGATTGTGCAGGACGCCGTGTTCGCGAGTATCAAGATCGATATCACCGACAAGGTTCTCAAGGCGCTCACCGCTGAAAAATAAGCTCGTATTCGCCCGATGAGCCTCTCGCTCAATGAGATTGCGATTCGGCTCGGCGGCGAAGTGGCCGGCGATGGAGCAACGCTTATACGCGGCATCGGAACGCTGGCTCGCGCGCAGTGCGATGAAATCGCGTTTTTGGCGAACCCCATTTATCGTGCGCAGTTAAGCACCACCCACGCCGGCGCGGTAATTGTCGCGGCTGCCGATCGCGAGGCGACGTCACTGCCGCGGATTGTCACGGCGAATCCTTATGCCTATTTTGCGCGCGCCACCGCATTGTTCGCGCCGGTTCAATCGGTTGCAGCCGGCTGCCACCCCAGTGCGATCATCGAGTCCGATTCGATCATCGCAAGTTCCGCAACCATCGCAGCGCTGGCTTACATCGGCCAAGGAGCAAAAATCGGCGAGCGCACCGTGATTCACCCACAGGTGCATATCGCGGCGAACGTGGTCATCGGCGCCGACTGCATTATTTATCCCAACAGCGTGGTGTACCACGATTGCGAGATCGGCGATCGGGTCATTGTTCACGGGGGCGCGGTGATAGGCGCCGATGGGTTTGGCTTCGCCTACGATGCCGATCGATGGTTAAAAGTGCCGCAGGTCGGGCGGGTCAAGATCGAGGACGATGTCGAGATCGGCGCCAATACCACCATCGATCGCGGCGCGATCGAAGATACAGTTATCGAGATCGGCGTTAAGTTAGACAATCAAATTCAAATCGGCCACAACGTTCGTATCGGCGCCCATACGGCGATTGCCGGCTGTGCTGCGGTGGCCGGCAGTACAACCATCGGTCGCCATTGTAGAATCGGCGGTGGCGTCGGCATTGTCGGGCACGTGACGGTCGCCGACGGGGTCACGGTCACGGCGCGTACGCTGGTGACAAAATCGATTCCGCAAGCGGGTGTGTACAGTGGCGGTCTGCCCCACATGGGCAATCACGAATGGCTTAAGACGACGGCCCATTTGCGCCGCATGGAACGACTCTTGCGACGCGTGGAGCAATTGGAGCGCGAAATAAAAAACATCGAGGGGAGAACCGCATGAGCGGCATGAATATCGAGGAAGTCCTGCAATATTTACCGCATCGGTATCCGTTTCTATTGGTTGATCGAGTGTTGGAATGCGAGCCGATGAAACGCCTCGTCGCCCTCAAGAATGTGACCATGAATGAAGAATATTTCGTCGGACACTTTCCCAATCACCCGGTCATGCCGGGCGTGCTCGTCATTGAAGCCTTGGCGCAGTCCGCGGCGATTTTGGCGTTCAAGAGCTTGGATCGCAAGCCTGATGACAAGTCGGTCGTGTACTTTGTCGGCATCGATCGCGCACGATTTAAGCGGCCGGTTTTTCCCGGCGATCAACTCATGTTGTACAGCGAACTGATCCTCGTGAAACGGGGCATTTGGAAATTTAAGTGCGAAGCCAAAGTCAACGATTTGATCGTGACCGCAGCGGAACTGATGTGCACCGAAAAAATGTTGTAGGTCAAACGCCGTGATTCACTCGACTGCAATTGTTGAAAACAGCGCCGAATTAGCCGCCGATGTCGAGATCGGACCCTATGCCGTGATCGGCGCCAAAGTGACGATCGATGCCGGCACGCGCATCGGCGCCCACGCGGTGATTTGCGGGCCGACCCGGATCGGCAAGAACAATCATATCTTCAACCACGTCTCCCTAGGGGCGGCGCCGCAGGACAAAAAATATCAAGGTGAACCCACCGCGTTGGAAATCGGCGATGGCAATACCATTCGAGAGTTTTGCACCATCAATCGCGGCACGGCGCAGGATGTCGGCATTACGCGTATCGGTAACAACAATTGGATCATGGCCTACGTGCATGTCGCGCACGATTGTCAAATCGGCGACCACACGGTGTTCGCCAATAGCGTGCAACTGGCCGGTCACGTGCATATCGGCGATTACGCGATCCTTGGCGGCTTCACCGGCGTGCACCAGTTCGTACACATCGGCGCACATAGTTTTATGGGCATCGCGACCATTCTCACGCAAGATGTGCCTACCTACGTTACCGTATCGGGTAATCCGGCGAAACCGTTCGGCATCAATAGCGAAGGCCTAAGTCGGCGCGGATTTTCGGCTGATGTGATTGCGCAAATCAAGCGCGCCTACAAAACGCTTTACCGCAATGGACTCGACTTTGAAGAGGCTAAAGCGCAGATTGCCACGCAGATCGGCGCCTGCCCCGAACTCACACTGCTCAGTGATTTTCTAAACGCCTCGACCCGAGGTATCGTTCGCTAGTGATGCGCATCGGCATCATTGCCGGTGAGGCATCGGGAGATTTGCTCGGGGCGCATTTGATGGCGTCGTTGCAAACCCGTTTTCCCTACCTTGAATTCATCGGTATCGCTGGACCGCGCATGCAAGCCCTCGGCGCGAAATCGCTCTTTCCGATGGAAAAGCTGGCGGTGCGCGGCTATGTCGAAGTGTTGAAACACTATCGCGAGATTCGCGGCATTCAGCGCGACATTGTCAACACATTTCAAAACGATCCGCCCGATCTTTTCATCGGCGTCGATGCACCGGATTTCAATTTTGGAGTGGAAGAAAAACTCAAAGCGGCGGGTGTGACGACCGTTCATTATGTCAGTCCATCGATCTGGGCCTGGCGCCGTGAGCGCATTGGTCGAATCAAACGCGCCGTTTCGCATATGCTGACGATTTTCCCGTTCGAAGCGAAAATTTATGAAGATGCCGGCATTGTGGTTTCCTATGTCGGCCATACGCTCGCCGATGCGATCCCGCTGGAAATCGATCGCGCCGCGGCTCGTCGTGAGTTGAACATCGAAACCGACACGCCGGTGATTGCGTTATTGCCCGGCAGCCGCTTGAGCGAGCTCGACTATCACGCCGAGCTTTTTGTCGCCACGGCGTTGCAGATCGACAAGTCATTGCCGAACGCATGCTTCATTGCGCCATTTGCAACGCCGACTACACAACAACAATTTGAAGCCGCGATCAAAAAAGCCGGTGTGGATAAATTGCGCATCATGTGTTTGCCGGGCGCATCGCAGCAAGCCCTTGCCGCCGCCGATGTCGCGCTGATCAAATCCGGCACCTCGACGCTCGAAGCCGCGCTGATGAAATGCCCCATGGTGATCACCTATCGCGTCTCCGCCGTCAGCGCCTGGCTAATGCGCCGAATGGGGCGTGGATATTTGCCCTATATCGGATTGCCGAATATCCTCGCCGGCGAATTCATCGTGCCCGAGTTGCTGCAAGAAGATGCAACGCCGGAGAATCTTGCCCAGGCTTTGTTGAACAGCTATCGCGATGAGAGTCTTCGCGCCAAGCTCAAGGCGCGCTTTCTAACCATTCATCAGAGCCTGCGGCAGAATAGTGCCGAACGTATCGGCGAGGCGTTGGCGCAGTATCTCGATCCGGGTTCTGCGTCGGCGCGCGCAGGATAGCGCGTGACGAATTATTTACCGCCGGCGATTCTGGTGATGGGACCGACCGCCAGCGGCAAGACACCTGTGGCGGTTGAATTGGCGCTGCGAATTCACGGCGAGATCGTGAGCGTCGATTCTGCGTTGGTGTATCGCGACATGAATATCGGCACGGCCAAGCCCGATGCCGCGATACTGAGCGCCGCGCCGCATCATCTCATCAACCTCATCGATCCCACCGAACGCTATTCGGCGGCCATGTTTCGCCACGACGCCCTCGCCGGCATGGCGGACATCACAGCCCGTGGAAAAATACCGATTCTCGCCGGCGGCACCATGCTGTATTTCAAAGCGCTGCTCGAAGGCATTAGCGCGTTGCCCGGCGCCGATCTAGATCTGCGCGCCAAGATTGACGCCCGTGCCGCGCGCGACGGCTGGCCGACGTTGCACACGGAATTGGCGGAACTTGATCCGGTTACCGCTGCGCGCCTTGAGCCGACTGATGGCCAGCGCATTCAACGGGCGTTGGAAGTGTGTTATCTCTGCGGCGCGCCGATGTCACAGCAGTTCGGCGCGCGCGAAACAAATCCGATGCCGTATCGCGTGTTGCCCATCGCAATGCTGCCGAGCGATCGCAAGGCCTTGCATCAACGCATCGAGTTGCGCTTCGCCGCCATGCTCGATCTAGGTCTGATTGACGAAGTACAACGGCTTAAACGACAGTACAACCTAGTGCCAAGTCTGCCCGCCATGCGCGCCGTGGGTTACCGGCAGACGTGGGAATTTCTCGACGGACAATTCGATCGCAATGCACTGGTCGCGCGCGGGACAGCGGCGACGCGGCAACTGGCGAAGCGACAACTCACCTGGCTGCGCGCGATGCCCGAGTTGGTGGTGTTCGATTGTTTAGAATCTTGCTTGGCGGCGCACGTCGCGGCCTACGCCGAGCGCTGGCTTGAAAAGCATTGGCCTGGGAGCTGCATGGCCTTAGGACAGCCCCTGGATAATGCCTCGTAGGCCATGATCGCCAATCGGCAATGGCCCTAGGCCGCCCGGGCTAGAGGCGGCGCCTGGCATAGGCCGATTTCCATTTCAATTTGTCATTGCGAGCTCTTTTCGCGACGAAGCAATCGCGCTTTTCCGCGGCCTAAAAAATCGAGATTGCTTCGTCGCTTTGCTTCTCGCAATGACCAAAAGGGCCATGTCGAATCCTAACGCTATTAACGAAAACCGGAATCAGGAATTCTTACGTTCGACTATCGTCGTTGCTTGGCCATTGGCGAACGTCAGGCCGAGTTCATCACCCACCGCGATCTGCGCGCTCGATTTCACGATAGCTCCCGCATCGTTACGCACCACGCTGTAGCCACGTTCCATGACGCGCGCCGGGTTGAGGTGATGCAGGTTGTCGGTGACCCGTTGCAGATGGGAATTCGACAACGCGAGGCTTTGGCGCAGCGCCTGGGTCATTCGTTTACCGCTGCGCGTTAGACGTTCATTGAGCGTCGCCCAGGTCGTCGTGCCCGCGCCAAAGCGCTGCTGCGCATGTTGTAGCTGCCACCTGAGGGTGTCGAGACGGTGAGTTTGTGCGAGCCGTAGGCGCAACGCGAACTGGGCGAGTTGACGCGTTTGTTGCTGCAAGCGTGCGCCGGGATGAATGAGGCGTTGCGCGAGTTGATCCAAGCGTTGCGCCTTGTCGTCGATTGCACGTTGCAGAGAAACACGCCCGCGACGTTTCAGTTCAACTATCTCCGCGAGCAATTCATCACGATCCGGTGCGACGCGCTGGGCGGCCGCAGTCGGCGTCGGCGCCCGTTCATCGGCAACAAAATCGGCGATGGTGAAATCCGTTTCGTGACCGATTCCCGACACGATCGGGATCGGGCACGCGGCAATGGCACGCGCGACAATTTCTTCGTTGAACGACCACAAATCTTCGATGCTGCCGCCGCCGCGGCACAGAATTAACACAGCGCATTCTGCGCGCGCCCCGGCACTGCTGATGGCTTGTACAATCTCTGCCGCAGAGCCATTGCCTTGTACCGCAGTGGGGTAGAGGATGACCGGGATGTGCGGCGCGCGTCGTTTCAGCGTCGTCAGCACATCGCGCAGTGCGGCGGCCGCGGGCGAGGTGATAATACCGATTCTGTTCGGAAACGTCGGCAGCGGGCGTTTGCGCGCGGCATCGAACAAGCCTTGTTTTTCTAATGCGCTCTTGAGCTTGAGAAATTTTTCATACAGCGCGCCCAAGCCGGCGCGGCGCATGGTTTCGACTATGAGTTGATACTCGCCGCGCGCTTCGTACAATGTCACGAGGGCGTTAACTTCGACCGCATCGCCGTTGCTCGGAATCCACTCGGCGAGTTGATTGCGGTTGCGAAACATCGCGCAACGCACCTGCGCTTTCGCATCTTTCAGCGTGAAGTACCAGTGTTCCGACGTGGCGCGCACAAAGTTGGAAATCTCTCCGCCAACCCACAGTAACGGGAAGCTGCGCTCGATTTGCTGGCGGACTTGCAGGTTCAACTCAGCGACGCTGAGCACGGCGCGCGGGCGGAACGGGTCGCCCGTTTCGTCCATGGCGTTACATTTGCTCCGCAAGCAACTCAATCCAGTGCTTCACCGGCAAGTGAGTGGCAGTTTGAATGTGGCTCTGGCAGCCGATGTTGGCCGTTGCAATCAACGTCGGCTTGCCGAGATTGAGATTCTCGATCTTGTTTTTCAGCAAACGCTGTGACAACTCCGGCTGCAATAACGAATAGGTTCCGGCGGAGCCACAGCACAAATGGGAATCGGGCACCGGCGTGAGTTCGTAACCCATTTTCAGCAGAAGCGGTTCGACGATACCGTTCAGTTTTTGCGCATGTTGCAACGAGCACGGCGGATGATAAGCAATCTTCTGATTTTGTTTCTCGCGCGCTTCGATTAACTTTGCAAAGCCGTCTGCCTCGGCAGTAATGACTTCGCTGATGTCCTTCGTTAGCGCGGAGATGCGCGCCGCCTTCTCCGCATAAATCGGATCGTTTTCTAGTAGGTGGCCATACTCTTTAACCGTCGTGCCACAACCACTGGCGGTCATGACAATTGCTTCCACGCGGCTTTCGACAAACGGCCACCATGCGTCGATGTTTCGCCGCATGTAATTCAGGCCATCGGCCTGACGGTTCAAATGATAAGCAACGGCGCCACAGCAACCGGCTTGATCGGACTTGATCAGCGAAATGCCTAGGCGATCGAGTACGCGCGCCGTTGCGCCGTTGATGTTGGGTTCAAGCGTCGGTTGGACACAACCGTCGAGGACCAACATCTTGCGAGCATGGCGCGGCGCGGGCCAAGTTTGCGCCGGTTGCGATGGCGGAATTTTCTTTTTCAACAAACCTGGCAATAACGGTTTGGCGAGTTGGCCGAGCTTCAATGCGGTTTTAAAAATCGCCGCTTTCGGCAGCACAGCTGCTAACGCTTTTCGTTTGAGGGTGGCTGTAAAGCCGCGCTGGACGCGGCTTTCCACGTAGCCGCGGCCAATGTCGACGAGTCGGCCATATTTAACGCCGGAGGGACAGGTGGTTTCGCAGGCACGGCAGGTGAGGCAACGATCGAGATGAAGCTGAGTTTTTTCGGTGATGTCCGCGCCTTCGAACATTTGCTTCATCAAATAAATTCGCCCGCGCGGGCTATCGAGTTCGTCGCCGAGTAATTGATAGGTCGGGCAGGTCGCGAGGCAAAAACCGCAGTGGACGCAGGTGCGAAGTATCGAATCCGCTTCTTTGCCTTCGGGCGTTTGTTTGAATGAATCGAGAATGGAGGTATACATAACTCAGAAATTATCCATGCGGCCGGGGTTCAAAATACCGCGCGGATCGAACTCGGTTTTGAGGCGGCGATGCAGGGTCGCGATAGCGGGTGCAAGCGGGTGAAACACGGCGCCGACGCCACGCTCCTGACGAAAACGAGTCGCGTGGCCGCCGATCTTGGCGACCGTATTGCGAATTTTTTCGTGTGGTTCATCGCTCAGTAGCCAACGCTGTGCACCGCCCCATTCGATGAGTTGCTTACCGGCTAGCGCTATCGGCGTGGCGACGGACGGAACGGACAATCGCCATAGCGGCAAAGCGGACTTGAAAAAGTCTGCGCTTTGTTCCCGAATGCTGTTCCAAAACTCATTTGGGCTCGATACTACTTCGCCGCCAAGCTTTTTTAATGCCGCGGCCACTGCGCTAGATGTGCCAGAGAGCCGCACCCAGAGCCGTTCTCCAGCATGGCATGTGGCGGAAAGCGGTAGCGGTTGCGCCGCCCAGCGATTGATCTGGTCGATGGCTTTGTCGGCGGTGATGTCGAATGCGATGGTTTGTTCCGTCACCGGCAGCGGTAGAATTTTGAAAGAGATTTCGGTGATGACACCCAGTGTGCCCAACGCGCCGGTGATCAAACGCGAGACATCGTAGCCCGCGACATTTTTAATGACTTTGCCGCCGAACTTGAGATCGCGGCCGAGCCCATCGACGATGCGCACACCCAAAACGAAATCGCGAACCGAGCCGCGGTAGGCTCGAGCCGGCCCCGAGAGTCCCGCGGCCACGCAGCCGCCAATGGTAGCGCCCTCACCGAAATGGGGCGGCTCGAACGGCAGCATTTGTCCGCGCTCGGCAAGCGCGGCTTCGAGTTCGCGTAACGGCGTTCCCGCGCGCACCGAAATCACCAGCTCGCTCGGTTCGTATTCGACGATGCCCTGATAGAGCTTCACGTCGAGCACTTCGCCGCTGACCGGTTGACCATAGAACGCTTTGCTGTTTCCGCCAACGATGCGTAAAGGCGTTTGTTCTTCCGCAGCGGCACGGGTGCGCTCCACCAGCTGCGCGTGGTTGTTTTCCATGGACTAAAACCTAGAAGCGGGGAATGTCGGGGAACTTGACTCGACCTTCGTGGACATGCATGCGGCCATACTCTGCGCAGCGATGTAAACTGGGAACGGCCTTGCCAGGATTAAGTAAACCCTTTTTATCGAAGGCGGCTTTGATGCCATGAAAGCGTTCGCGCTCGTTGTCGGTGAACTGCGTGCACATCTGATTGATTTTCTCGATGCCAACACCGTGTTCGCCGGTAATGGTGCCGCCGACTTCAACACATAATTCCAAGATGTCGGACGCGAGTTTTTCGGTCTTTTGCAGATCACCCTCTTTGGCGGAGTCGAACAGAATCAGCGGATGTAAATTGCCGTCACCCGCGTGGAATACATTCGCGACGGCGAGGCCGGCGATTTCGGTGAGTTCGTAGATACGGCGTAAAACGAAAGGCAAAGTTTTGCGTGGTATGGTGCCGTCGATACAGTAGTAATCGGGCGAGATGCGGCCGACAGCGGGGAACGCGGCTTTACGACCCGCCCAAAATTTAAGCCGTTGCGCCTCGTCTTGCGAGAAGCGCACTTCGGTCGCGCCGCTTTGCTCGAGGATTTCTTTCATGCGCGCCATTTCGTCGGCGACTTCTTCCGTTGTGCCGTCGGATTCGCACAACAAAATCGCTTCGGCGTCGCGCGGATAGTTAGCGTGGACGTAATCTTCCGCTGCGCGAATCGCCGGTTTGTCCATCATTTCCAACCCGGCAGGAATGATGCCTCCGGCAATAATATTGCCGACGGCGGCGCCGGCTTTTTCCACATCGTCGAACGCGGCGAGGATCGCTTGTGCACGCTCCGGCTTGGGTAGCAATTTAACAGTGATTTCGGTGGTGACGGCGAGCATGCCTTCCGAGCCGGTGAGCAGCGCAAGTAAGTCGTAACCAGGCGCATCGAGCGCTTCCGAGCCAATCTCAAGCACTTCGCCCTCGATGGTGATAGCGCGAATCTTGAGGATGTTGTGCACGGTCAATCCGTATTTCAAACAATGCACGCCACCGGAATTTTCCGCGACATTGCCACCGATGGAGCAGGCAATTTGGCTCGACGGGTCCGGAGCGTAATAAAGACCATAGGGCGCAACGGCTTCGGAAATTGCAAGGTTGCGTACGCCCGGTTGCACGCGGGCAAGTCGCGCCACTGGATCGATGGAGAGGATGCGCATGAACTTAGTCATCGACAGCAACACGCCTTGGGCGTGGGGCAGGGCGCCGCCGGAGAGGCCGGTGCCCTGACCGCGCGCGACCACGGGCACGTTGATCTCGTAGCAAAGTTTGAGCACCTGCTGAACCTGCTCTTCTGTCTCCGGTAGAGCGACAATCAACGGTAGTTGGCGATACACTGACAGGCCGTCAGTCTCGTAGGGCCTCATGTCTTCGGTGGCGGACAGAACATTAGCTTCGGGCAAAATAGCTTTTAACTTCGCGACCAGCGCGTCTTTTTCGAGAAGCGGGGTAAATGTTTCGAGTTTGCCCATGATACGATGCGCAAACATCGCGCTTGATGTTAATTAGTCCATTATTTTATCACATTCCCGAGTCCATTTTCATGCCCAACTTCGCTGCAAACCTTTCCATGATGTTTACTGAAGTGCCGTTTCTCGATCGCTTCAAAGCCGCGGCGCAGGTGGGTTTTCGCGCCGTGGAATTCTTGTTTCCCTATCAACATGCGGCGATTGAAATCGCGACGCGCTTGCAAGAAAATAACTTGACGCAAGCGTTGTTTAATTTGCCGCCGGGCGATTGGGAGAAGGGCGAACGTGGTCAGGGAATTTTGCCCGGCCGCGAGCAAGCATTCGCGGATTCGCTGGAGCTCGCCATCAACTACGCCAAGGCCCTCAAGTGCGAGCAGGTTCACGTTATGGCGGGCATCGCGCCGCACGGCGTGGCGCGCGAAACGCTGAATGATATTTTCATTTCAAATTTACGCCATACAGCGGCGCGTCTGGCGCAGGAAAACATTCGCGCATTAATCGAGCCGATCAACTATTACGACATCCCCGGATATTTTCTGAACACCCAAGCGCAAGCGCGCGACATCATCGAACGAGTGGGCAGCGACAATTTATTTTTGCAGCAAGACCTCTACCACTGTCAAATCATGGAAGGCCATCTGGCGCAGAAGATCAAAGATTATCGCGACATTGCGCGCCACTATCAGATCGCCGGCACGCCGGGACGGCATGAGCCGGATGTAGGCGAAATCAACTATCCGTTTCTGTTCGATCTCATCGATGAATTGGGCTACGGCGGGTACGTCGGTTGCGAATATCGTCCCAAAGGCGAGACGCGCGCCGGCCTCGGTTGGGCCGCGCAGTACGGCATTAAGATATGATCGATGCCTGCAGAGGCGCATGGATGCCGGGTGGCCTAGGGCCATTGGCTTATGGCTACGGCATTGCCACGAGGTAAGCTAGGCGCGGTGCTTGGCATGGCCTATTTTTGAGTCCGTTTTCGTCTCGCTTGCCGTATACTATTGGCATGCTGAATCAGAATCTTACGCAATGGTTTCAGGGCCCGCTCGGCGCTTATGTGATGGCGCGCGAGCAGGCTTATTTCGACGAAGTCGTCGCGGATATTTTCGGATTTAACGCGCTGCAGTTTGGGTTGCCGGCGTACGATTTATTGCGTGCGAGTCGGATGCCGTTTAAGTTCAGTGCCGGGCTCGAGCCGGGTGTGACATTGCGCGCCGCAGGCGAGGCGTTGCCGGTGGCAACGCAGAGTATGGATCTGGTCGTGTTGCCACATGTGTTGGAATTTGCCGCCGAGCCCCATCAGATTTTGCGCGAAGTAGATCGAGTGATGATGCCGGAAGGACGATTGATTATCGTCGGGTTTAATCCTTGGAGTTTGTGGGGTTTGCGTCAGGCATTTGGTTTTCAGGAAAGCTCGTTGCCTTGGAGCGGGCATTTTGTTTCCCTGGTGCGTTTGAAGGATTGGCTGTCTTTGCTTGGTTTCGATGTCTCGGCGGGACGCTTGGCTTGTTATGCGCCGCCGTTTGTGAATGAAAAATGGCTAGCGCGCTTTGATTTCATGGAACGCGCCGGCGACCGCTGGTGGGGTGTGGCCGGTGGCGTGTATATGTTGCAGGCGATTAAACGCGTGCAGGGCATGCGCTTGATTACGCCCAAGTGGGCGACGCGTCCGGCGCGGCCGAGTATGGCGCAGGCGGCGCAGCGGGCGGCGCGCGTTACCACCGGTTTGTCGGATAATGTGATCCCACTACGAAAAGAATAATAATGATGGGTGAGAGAAATTTCTAACGACACGATTGATATATTTTCCGATGGCGCATGCAAGGGCAATCCCGGACCGGGCGGTTGGGGTGCGGTGTTGCGTTTTAGCGATCATGAAAAAGAAATTCACGGCGGCGAGGCGCTGACGACCAACAACCGCATGGAGATGATGGCGGTGATTGAGGCGTTGGGGCAATTGTCGGGGCCGAGTAGAGTACGGGTTTTCACCGATTCGCAATACGTGCAAAAGGGCATCAGCGAGTGGCTGCCGGGCTGGAAGGCGCGCCGCTGGCGCACCGCGGCCAATCAACCGGTGAAGAACGTCGATCTGTGGCAGCGCATGGATGCGCTTGCCGCGCAACATCAAATCCAATGGCTATGGGTCAAGGGCCACGCGGGACATCCGGAGAACGAGCGCGCCGACGCCCTCGCTAATCGCGGCATCGGCAAGGCGTAACCATGCGGCAAATTATTCTTGATACCGAAACGACCGGTCTTGATCCGACCCAGGGTCATCGCATCATTGAAATCGCCGGCGTTGAAGTGCTCAGCCGACGCATGACCGGCAATCACTTCCATCGCTATCTCAATCCAGAACGCAAAAGCGATGCAGCGGCGAAGCAAGTGCACGGCATCGAGGACGAATTTTTGCTCGACAAGACGAAGTTCGCCGAGATTGCAAAAGAATTCATCGACTATATTTTCGGCGCGGAACTGATCATACACAACGCGCCGTTCGATTTGGGATTTCTGAATAATGAACTCGGTCTGGCCGGGTTTAAGACGGTGCAGGATTACGTCGCCGGCGTGACCGATACCTTGGTTGTGGCCAAGGAACTCCACCCCGGCAAGCGCAACAACTTGAATGCGCTATGTGATCGCTACCAGGTCGATAACAGCAAACGCACGCTGCACGGCGCCTTGCTCGACGCGGAGTTGCTCGGCGAAGTCTATCTTGCCATGACCCGTGGCCAAGAGAGCTTGATCATGGATTTAGAGGCGCCGCCACCGTCGGACGCCGATGGCGAAGCCGTCGAGCAGCAACATAATCTAGTCGTTCAGTACGCGACGAACGAAGAAATGGCCGCACACGACAAGGTATTGGCCAATATTGGCAAAGAAAGTAAAGGAAGCGCGTTATGGCAGCAATTGACGAGTGCTTAGCACCGCTGTTTCGCATCGGTCTGTTGATCCTGTCTTTGATCGCGTCGAGTTCTGTCCCGGCGGCAGATGAAGTCGCGATGGCCGATCCCACCGAGCGGGATTTCCTCAGCGACATGCCGGTGGTGTTGTCCGTGTCGCGACTGGCGCAGCCGTTGCCCGAGGCGCCCGGCGCGATTACCGTGATTGACCGCGAGATGATTCGGGCCTCGGGGTTTCATGAGTTGCCCGATGTGTTGCGCCTCGTACCCGGCTTTTTAGTGGGACATTTGACTGGCGGAATTACCACGGTGAACTATCACGCCCTGGCGGAAGACAACTCGCGACGTATGCAAGTATTGGTCGATGGGCGCTCGGTCTACACGCCGAGTTTCGGCGGCGTGGATTGGGCGAATCTGCCGATCGCCCTGGAAGACGTCGATCGCATCGAGGTGATACGCGGACCAAACGGGGCAACCTTCGGCGCCAATGCATTTCTTGCCACCATCAACATCATCACGCGGCATCCGTCCCAGGATGAAGGCGCGGCGATGGCCTTCTCGGCAGGCCAGGAAGATTTGCGCGTCGGCTACGTGCGTTTCGGCAAAACCATCGGCAATCTTGACTTTAGAGTCAGTGCCCGGTACCAGGAAGACGCCGGATTGGGTTCGTTACCGGACGACAAAGATATTGCACTGATCAATAGCCGATTATCCTATCGGCTGGGTAACCGCGACGCCCTCGATTTTCAGTTCGGTGTGAATCACAGCAACGCCGAATTCGGTTCGACCACCAATCCAACGAATGCCGTCAGGCCGATACGCGCCAAGGGCGCATTCGCGCAACTGAAATGGCGTCACGAATTATCCGATGAGAGTGAACTTTCACTGCAGTTTTATCACACCCAGCGCGATGTCAAAGATGAGTTTCAGTTCATTGTTCCGCTGGCGGCCAGGCCCCTCATTGGCCTGAGCGAGTTGACCCTCGGGCTTAGCTACGAGGAACAACGGGACAATATTGAGTTCCAGCATTCAACGCGATTGCGCGACGACCTGCGTATCGTGTGGGGCGCGGAAGGGCGGCGTGATGCGGTGCATTCAATGCGTCTGTACGGAACCGATAAGGATTTGACGAGCACGCTGGCACGCCTGTTTGGCAACGCCGAATGGCGGATCACGCCAAAATGGTTGGCGAATGTTGGGCTGATGACCGAGCGTTCCAGCATTACCGGGACGGCATTCTCGCCGCGCCTGGCGATAAATTATTTATTCATGCCGGATCACACGCTCCGGGCAAGTGCGTCCAGCGGCAAACGCACACCGCTGGTGACCGAAGAAAAGGCCGACTACTATTTTCGTACGCCGATTTTTTTCGACCAAGTGTGGCGCGCCAAAGGCGATCTGCGCGCCGAGACCATTCACTCAGTCGAATTTGGCTACCTGGGGCGCCTTTGGGATGGCCGCGTGGTTTGGGATAGTCGGGTGTATCGCGATCAGTTGCGCGATTTGATTACGGTATTCCGCGACCCGACCAAAGAAAATATCATCCCACAACAACAGGGTTGGCTTACTTGGGAAAATGCCGAAGACGTGTTAGTTACCGGCCTGGAAACCCAGGTGCAGGCGCGTTTGCGCACCGATACGCGCATCGTGCTCAATCACGCCTATACACGCATCAAGGCGAGCAATGTGCGATCTAGCTTGGATCTAGCTGAAACCGGCCCGCGCCACTCGGCGAGCGCGTTGCTGATTCAATCCTTACCGAAAAATTTCGATGTCAGCCTGGGGATTTATTACCTGGGCCCCATGCGCTGGGCCGGCAGCGGCGATCTGATTCCGAGTTATACGCGTTTCGATTTGCGAGTCGCCCATCGTTTCAAGTTCGGCGCGGCCAATGCGGAGATTGCCGCCGGCGTGCAAAATTTGACCGGTGAGTATGTCGATTTTAACGACGTTAATATTCTAAGCCGTCGCGCCTATTTGAGCGTTGCGGCAGAGTTTTGATTTTTAAGACTGGTAATGCGAAGTCTATGAGACTGGCGTTAATCGCTACCGTGGAGACCGTCCGCGCATTGGGTTTGTGCGGGGTGCTGAGTGTGTTCGTCCATTCCGCGGCGGCGCACAATATCGCCATTGTTATCAGTGAGGAAACGTCGGCGTACATCGAGATCGCCGATGGTGTGCGGCACACGGTTGAGAACCATGGCCAAAATGCGCTGAAGATCATTGCCATTCCCGCGCAGCGGCTGATCGGCGGCGAAACCGACATATTCAGGACCGATTTCTATAGTTTGGTGGTGACGGTGGGCGCCCATGCCGCGAACTTGGTGGCGAAGACCGAGGTCCAAGCGCCGGTGTTGAATACGCTTATCCCGCGCGCGTTGTACGAGCGCTTGGCGACGCGTGATGGTCAGAACTCGGCGATCTACCTCGATCAACCGTTAACGCGGCGATTGGAATTGGCGCGAATTGTGTTGCCGGGGAAAACGCGCCTGTGCGTTGTGTACGGTCCGCAATCGCGGGCTTACATTGCGGAATTGGAGCGGCTGGCAACGGCCAAGGGATATAGCGTTGTGGCGGAAATGGTGGATCGCGCCGACGATTTGGGCCCGGTGCTGCAGCGCTCTTTGTCGCGCTGCGAGTTTTTGTTCGCACTGCCGGACGCCGATATTTTTAACCGCAACACCATCCAACAAATTTTGCTGACCAGTTATCACTCGAACGCTCCGGTGATTGCGTTTTCCGCGGCCCATGTCAAGTCGGGCGCGCTTGCCGCGGTGTTTACCTCGCCAGACCAGGTTGCACGACACACGGCCGAGGTGATATTGAAGTTGCATACCGATGGCAAGTTTACGCTGCCGCCGCCGCAGTTTCCGCTGTATTGGAGCGTCAGCGTCAATCGCCAAGTCGCCCGCTCTTTGGGGCTGGTGATCAGCGATGATAAGGAACTTCAGACAAAGCTTAGTAAGGTGCCGGAGGAAGTGCAATGAGAAATTGGAGCATCAAGTGGCGCGTGCTGTTACTGGCGTTGATTCCACCCATTGCCATTTCTTTGATATTGGCGGTTTACTTCACCAAGGTGCGTTTCGGCGAAGTGCAGCAATCACTGCACGACCGCGGCCGTGCGCTGGTGCGCCAGTTGGCGCCGGCTACCGAATATGGCTTGTTTACGCGCAATCGCGAGATTCTCCAGGATTTGGCTGACACGGTGCGGCGCGAGGTCGACGTCAGCCTAGTCACCATCTCGGACGGCGCCGGGCAGTTCTTAGCGGTCAGCGGCGATTTGGAACAACGCGAGGTATTGACGGAAAAGCCGCGCAGCATCAGCCTCGGAATATTGGAATATCCCGAACTGCTGTATTTCAGCGAACCGATACGCCGTGCCGGCGCCTACGATAAGGATATTGCCGAGCAGTCGTTCGAGGAACCGGGCACGGGGGAGTCTAAGAAGGAGATGTTGGGTTGGGTAAACGTCACCATGAGTAAAGGCTCGACGCTGAAGCGCCAGCAGGAAATCCTGCTCAATGGCGCTATGATCGCATTCGGTAGTGTGTTGCTGACGGGGCTACTCGCACTAAGGCTTAGCCTGGGCATAACGCGTCCGATTCGACGCTTGGTCACTGCCGTGGAACAAATCACCGAAGGCGATTTGTCGGTACATGTATCGGCCACGTCCGGTGGCGAGTTGACGGTGTTGGCGCGCGGCATTAATAGCATGGCGCAGACCCTCAAGTCGGCGCAGGAAAACCTGCAGGAAAAAGTCGATCAGGCCACGGCGCAGATCACCTATCAAGCCAGCCACGACACCTTAACGGGACTGATTAATCGACGCGAGTTTGAATCACGCCTAGAGCGGGCGCTGGTGAGTGCTCAACAGCATGGCAAAGTGCACGCGCTGTTTTTTATTGACTTGGATCAGTTCAAAATCGTTAATGACACCTGCGGCCACACTGCCGGCGATGAACTATTGCGCCAAGTCGCTCATCAATTGCGGCAGAAAATTCGGGATCGCGATACCTTGGGGCGCATCGGCGGTGATGAGTTTACGGTGTTGTTGGAAAATTGCTACCTTGATGATGCCGTGGAAATCGCTCAGCAGTTGCGCGAGACGGTGCAAAATTTTCGCTTTGCTTGGGGCCAGAAATTTTTTGCCATCGGCGCTTCGATCGGGATCACCGTCATCACCAACACCAGCGAGAGTGCCGCGGTGCTATTGAGTCAGGCCGATGCCGCCTGCTACACCGCCAAGGATTTGGGCCGCAATCGCGTTTATGTTTTTAATGAGGACGATGCCTCGCGCATTGCGCGCGTCGGCGCGATGGAATGGGTGACGCGTATCGCTCATGCGTTCCAAGAAGATCGTTTCGTTCTTTATTGCCAATCCATTTTGCCGTTGCGCGGCGCCAAGGAAGGCGATCCTTACCACTACGAAATCCTCTTGCGCATGCGTGGTGAAAACGGCGAGATCATTCCGCCCATGGCATTTGTTCCGGCGGCGGAACGCTTTAACCAGATGCACGCGATCGATCGCTGGGTGATCCACGAAAGTTTCTCGGTGTTACGCAATTTAATGCAGGGGCAGCGTGGCGGATTGATGACGGTTTTTTCGATCAATTTGTCTGGCGCATCGTTGTGCGACGAGAAATTTTCGGTGTTCTTGCGAGAGCAGCTTACACATTTCGATATTCCACCGCGCAATATTTGTTTTGAAATCACCGAAACCGCCGCGATCAGCAATTTGACCCAGGCGGTGACATTGATCCAGCACTTCAAGCGGCTTGGCTGTAAGTTCGTGCTCGATGATTTCGGCGCCGGTCTATCGTCGTTCAACTATCTCAAACATTTACCCGTTGACGGTATCAAGATCGACGGCGGATTCGTCAAAGGCATGGCGACTAATCGCATGGATTTCACCATGGTCGAGGCGATCAACAATATCGGCCACGCCATGGGGTTGACCACCACGGCGGAGTTTGTGGAGGACGACACGATCATGCGCATGTTGCTCGATCTAGGCGTGGACTATGCCCAAGGCCATTGGGTGCAACGCCCGCGCCCAGTAGGCGAGTGGTTTTCGCATGATGGGGATAACAAACGCAATGTCGATTTGAAGTTGCGGCTCATTGCGCGTTCGAGCGACAAATGAGTGGGGCCTTACCCATGCAGGCATTATAATATCAAGCGTTCCATGCTGAGCGTGGTTGGCTGTAACGGCAATCAGCGAGCGGTTCTCCAGGCGGTCATGGCTGGAAGCCAATCTCCGCGCGCCTTCTGGCAATGGCCTGGTTTTAACGAGATCGTCCCCTTTTCATAAGCAATTTCGATTCATGAATGTAGTGGGTTTCGCCGGATTCTCCGGTAGCGGCAAAACGACGTTGATCGAGGCGATTATTCCGCTGCTCGTTGCGCGCGGTTTACGCGTGTCGTTGATCAAGCACGCGCATCACAGCTTCGACGTCGATCAGCCGGGCAAGGATTCTTATCGCCATCGCGCGGCCGGGGCAACGCAGGTGTTAGTGGCTTCGCAACAACGCTGGGTGTTGATGCATGAATTGCGCGATGCGGCGGAGCCGAGCTTGGACGAGCATCTTCAGCGCATCGCCGATTGCGATGTGGTGTTGGTCGAAGGATTCAAACGTGCCGCGATCGCGAAAATCGAAGTGCATCGCGCCGGCGCCGCGACATCGTTGTTATACCCCGGCGATCCGCATATTGTCGCCGTCGCTACGGACGAGCCGCTCGATACCCGGCTACCGCAACTGAACATCAATCGGCCCGTCGAGATCGCGGATTTTATCTACGGCAGTAAAGTTGCCGCGCCACCCCAACAATTACGCAACGCTCTATGATAAATATTCTGTATTTTGCTCGAATTAAAGAAGCGCTAGGCGTTGGTCAAGAATCGATTGCTCTGCCAAAGGACGCCAACGATGTAGCCGGTCTGACCGCTTGGTTACGCCAGCGCGGCGTTGCCTGGCAAACGGAACTGGCGCCGGGCAAGGCATTGCGGGTGGCGGTGAATCAAGTGATGGTGGGCATGGACGCGGCGATCACGGACGGCGACGAGATTGCCTATTTCCCACCGGTGACAGGGGGTTGATATGAGTGTTCGCGTACAAACGGAAGATTTCGATATTGGCGCCGCGGTTGCGCAATTGCGCAAAGGCAATGCCAAGATCGGCGCTATCGCCAGTTTCATCGGCTTGGTGCGCGACATGAATGAGGGCGATGACGTTTCGACCATGACCCTCGAACATTATCCGGGCATGACCGAGAAAGCGCTTGAGGACATCGTCGCGCAGGCGAAGTCGCGCTGGGAACTGTATGACGCGTTAGTCGTTCATCGCGTCGGACGGTTGTTGCCGTTGGATCAGATAGTCTTGGTTGTCGTCACCAGCGCCCATCGCGGCGATGCGTTTTCTGCATGCGAATTTTTGATGGATTATCTGAAAACCCAAGCGCCATTTTGGAAAAAAGAAGATACCGCCAAAGGCGCACGCTGGGTGGATGCGCGGGAATCGGACGATGCGGCGGCCGCGCGCTGGAAAGAATAATCCGTCGCCATGAGCATCGCCGAGCGACTCGCGCGTTGGGCAATCGTGATCGGCTTCGGCTTACTCGCGGCGGTTACGGCGTTGGCCGCGGTGATGATCAAAATCACTGGGCAGCCGGGAAACGTCGTGGTGTTATCCCTGGTCGCGATTGTCAGTTCCGCGATTGCGTTCTATCTAAGGCGCGTTATCAGGCGCGCGCAATAGCGCGAGATGCCCGGACGCATTGGCCTAGGGCGCGACGGATTCAGGCGCGCGATTTTCCGACAAGGCGGTGGAATTTTTATTGAGACGGAACACCAGTGGTTTGATCTCAACATTTTGTTTCGAAAGTTCCGCGAGTGCCACGGCTTCCGTCACCAAATGATGCTTGGGCGACAGATCACAAATCGGATCGGTGTTGGTTGCATCCTGCGTCAACATATAAGCCTGACAACGGCAGCCGCCGAAATCCTTGGTCTTCTCCGGGCAGGAGCGGCACGGCTCCTTCATCCAACTATCGCCACGATAAATGTTGAACGCGTCGGAGTCGTACCAAATTTTATCCAGCGACATGTCGCGTACGGTCGGGAAATCAATGCCGGGTAGCATGCGCGCTTCGTGGCACGGCAATACCATGCCGTCTGGTGCGATGTTGATGAAAATGTTGCCCCAGCCGTTCATGCAGGCCTTCGGCCGCGTAGCGTGATAGTCCGGCACGACGAAAAAGATTTTCATCTTATCGCCGATGCGTTTGCGGAATTCGTTGACGTAGGCTTCGGCTTTATCTAACTGTGCGTGGGTCGGCAGCAGTTGATCGCGGTTCAAAAAACTCCAGCCGTAATATTGCGTATTGGCGAGCTCGACGTAGTCGGCGTCCATCTCTTCCGCCAGGCCCAATATCTTGTCGATGTGGTCGAGGTTCATGCGATGTAACACGACGTTCAACACCATCGGATAGTCGTATTCCTTTACCAAGCGAGCGATCTTTTTCTTCAGATCAAAGGTCTTGGTGCTGGAAAGAAAATCATTCATCTCCCTGGTGGAATCTTGGAACGAAACTTGAATATGATCCAGGCCATTGTCTTTCAGGCGCTTGATGCGTGCCTCGTTCATGCCGATGCCGGAGGTGAGCAGGTTGGTGTAGAAGCCGAGTTTATGCGCCTCGGCGACAATCTCTTCAAGATCATCGCGCAGCAGCGGTTCGCCGCCGGAGAGGCCGAGTTGCACCACACCCATCTTGCGCGCTTCGGTGAGTACGCGAACCCATTCGGCCGTGGTCAGCTCTTGATCGTACTTAGCATAATCAATTGGGTTGTAGCAATACACGCAATGCAGCGGACATTGATAGGTCAACTCAACATTGAGCCACTGCGGATAAGGAATGTCGCTACGCTGCACTTGTTTTAACTCTGACCCAACCGTTTCCATGAGCTATCTCCAGGCCAGCCAGCACATCTTTGCGCAAGTCCGGCTCGTTAAATGTCTTCTGTAACTCTTCGGCAATCGCGGCGATGGTGGCATTGCCATCGACGCGCTTGATAATTTCTCCGGCGCTGCCGTTCAATTGCACGCGGCCTTCCGGATAAAGCAACACATAGGCTTTCGGCACTTCTTCCCATTGCAAGCGGAAGTGCTTGGAAATTTCCATGGTGTCCGTCAACTCAAGCGGCTTCTTTTCGCTCACGCTTGGCCTCCATGATTTGCTCAGGTGTTAGATAGTTGAAGGCCATGGAATCCAACATCGACCACAACACATCAAGTTTGAATTGCAGTATATCCAACGCCCGTTCCTGCAATGGACGTGTATTGAAATATTCCAGCGTGATTCCCAAGCCTTGCTCGACATCGCGGCGCGCCTGAGCGATGCGTTTTTTGAAGTAGGACAAGCCCTCTTCTTTGATCCACGGATAATGCTCGGGCCAGGTGTTGATGCGTTCCTTGTGAATATGCGGCGCGAACAATTCCGTCAGCGAGGAACAAACCGATTCTTGCCACGGGCGCTGCCGCGCAAAATTGATATACGCCTCGACGGAAAAACGCACGCCGGGCAGCACATACTTCAACGACGTTATCTCTTCGCGCGTGACGCCGACCGCGTCGCCGAGCCGAATCCAGGTTTCGATGCCGCCTTCGTCTTCACCAAAACCATCGTGATCGAGAATGCGTTGAATCCATCCGCGCCGCACTTCTTGGTCGGGACAATTGCTCATCACCGCCGCATCTTTAATCGGAATGCTGATCTGATAGAAGAAACGATTTGCCACCCACTTGCGCACTTGATCCGGCGTCAGTTTGCCGGAATTCAGCAGCACGTTGAAGGGATGATAGATGTGATAGCCCTTGCCCTTTTCGCGCAACTTCGCTTCAAATTCCTCTTTGCTCCAGGGGAGTATTTCGTTCGCACCCATTGTGAATTCCTATAACTCGATTTCCAATCCATCATACGCCACTTCGATGCCATGGCGAATCAGTTCCGCGCGCTCGGCGGAATCTTCGTTGAGAATGGGATTGGTGTTGTTGATGTGGATCAAAATCTTGCGCGGCTTGGTCAAGGGCTGTAACACTTCGATCATGCCGCCGGGGCCGCTTTGCGGCAGGTGGCCCATGTCTTGGGCGCGCTTAGCCGATAAGCCCAGCGTGATCATCTCATCGTCAGTCCAAGTCGTTCCGTCCACCAACAGGCAATCGGAATCGGCCATCAGTGGTTTTAGGTGCGGCTCGATCTGGCCTAGGCCTGGCGCATAGAATAAAGTCTTGCCGGTTCGCGTATCGGTGACGCGCATGCCCAGGTTATCGCCCTCGTGTGGATCATTGCGATGGGGCGAGTAGGGCGGCGCCTTGCTCTTCAGCGGAAAAGGCTTGAACAGCAGATGCTCGGCGCCGGCCACGGCAAAGCCGTCGCCACGGGGCTGCACCTGATGCCAATTCACTTTGCAATAATGCCCCAGAATATTAAACAGTGGATTGCCGGTGGTCATGTCCTCGTGGACCATGTCGGTGCAATAGATTTCCAGCGGCTTGCCTTCGCGCAGGCTGAGCAAACCCGTCGTGTGGTCGATTTGCGCATCCATCAGAATAATTCCGACGATACCGGTGTCGCGCTTGGCGCGGGCCGGTTGCAGTGCGGGGAAAGCGCGAATCTGGCTCAGGATGTCCGGCGACGCGTTGAACAGCACCCAATTTACATTGTCTGTGCTGACGGCGATCGAGGATTGCGTGCGCGGTTTGGCATTTATCCTGCCCTTGCGCAAACCATCGCACATTGGACAATTACAATTCCATTGCGGAAATCCGCCGCCGGCGGCGGATCCTAACACTTTGATTTTCATCATATTTTTTCGCTTAATGCAGAACGACAGGCAAACAAAAAGGGGGCTTTTAAGGGCCCCCTTTTTTTGAAGCTTAGTGCTTAGCGATTAGCAACGTACATCGTTACTTCAAAGCCAAAACGCAGGTCAGCAAATTCAGGTTTGGTCCACATGTTTGTGTCTCCTAGTGAATGTTTAAGTTAAGTTACTTTTTCGAATCTTCCCTAATTGGCCGACTCAGACTCAATTTTGGGTTTGGACTCGATTTAATTCAATGCAAAAATCAGTAATTTCGCCTAATGAAAATCATTAGATGATATTAACGATTGGCCACATACATGGTTACTTCAAAGCCAAAACGAAGGTCGGCGAATTCAGGTTTGGTCCACATGATTAAATCTCCTAAAGGTTTGTCATTGATCGAAATACTATGATGTGTATTCTGCGCGCAAACCTGGGTGTGGGCAACGCGATATTCCGTAATTTTGTCTCATGATTATCATGATGTCGGCCTGATGGGCGCCTACGTCGATGCCCCATTAAATTGTTAACCATTTGAAATTAAATATATAAAACGCTATCTTCGAGCCGGGCCTGTTTTTCCCAGACTACGCTGGCGCTACTAATTCAGCAACAACCTTAGTACCATACGAACATGAGTCTTCGTTCCACTATCAATCTGCTGATTACGCTGGTCATGATCGTTTTTCTCATTGCCCTGGCGGCACTGGAGATCGACGGTTCCCGTCGCGCCATCCGCGAAGAAATGGAGGCCGCGACCAAGGTCACGGTACAGTTGTTGGAGAATGTGATCAAGACCGAACAAATCCAAGGGGGCGCAACCTCGCCGCGCGCGCTAGTGGGCTTTCTCGATCAATTGGGGCGGGTGCGTGCCCACGATATTCGCCTCGACAGCGCCATCGGCATGCCTTTATACGAATCGCCCGCTTCGCCTTATAAGCCTGGGAAAGCGGCGCCGGCGTGGTTTACCAAGCTGGTTTCTCCATCGGTTGAACCGATTACGCTCAATGTCGGGCCCGGCAAGTTGCGAATTTTGCCGGAACCTTCGCGTTCCGTGCTCGATGCGTGGGATGAACTGCTGCGATTGTTTTGGTTGTCCTTGGCGCTTTTCGTGTTAGTCAATTTGATCGTGTTTTGGTTTGCCGGCAGGGCGCTTAATCCGGTGAAGGATATCTTAAGCGGGCTGCGAAAAATGGAACTGGGCGAGTTTCACGCTCGATTGCCGCGCTTCAAATTGCGCGAAATGGCGGCGATTTCCGATACGTTCAACCGCATGGCCGAGGCGATCGAAGAAAGTTTTACGGTCAAACGTCAAGCCGAAAAAACCGCCCTTGAACTGAAAGAGAATCGTGAGCTGACACAGATTATTCAGCGTCACATCGAAGAGGAACGGCGCAATCTCGCATTAGAGCTACACGACGAACTCGGCCAATCCGTGACCGCAGTCAAATCCATTGCAACCTCGTTAGTGAATCGAACGCGCGATAAAAATCCTGAGTTGCAAGCCGCCGCGCAAATGATCGTCGACGTGTCGGGGCAAATGTATGATTCAATGCACGGCATGGTGCGGCAACTGCGGCCGCTGGCGCTGGATAGGTTGGGATTGCGCGATGCCTTGCAGGAACTGGTCGGATCGCAACAAACGCGCTATCCCGGCGTCGAGTTCGATTTGACCATGGAAGGCGATTTCAGCAATATTGACGCGGATGTGAGCATTGCCGCGTATCGAATGGTGCAAGAATGTCTCACCAACATCGTGCGCCATGCCGGCGCGAGCCGGGCTAAGGTAACGCTGAAGGCCGATGCCTGCCTAACGCTGGAAGTGCAGGACAATGGCAAGGGCTTGCCGCCCGACCACGCGGGAAGAGAAGAACGCTTTGGACTGATGGGCATGCGCGAGCGTGCCGAGGGTTTAGGAGGGACTTTTAATTTGCATAGCGAAGAAGGAGTAAGAATCAGCGTGACGTTACCAATACGTATTGCAGTGGCCCAGGTTTGAGTTCGATTCGCGTGATGCTGGTGGACGACCACGCCGTCGTGCGGATGGGATTTAAACTCCTGTTGCAGGGCGCGGACGACATCGAAGTTGTGGCGGAGGCCGAGTCCGGCGAAGAGGCGATTAAGCGCTATCCTGATATAAAGCCGGATGTCGTCGTAATGGATATTTCCATGCCCGGAATCGGTGGACTGGAAGCCGTCACACGACTGTTGGCAAAAGATCCGGCGGCAAAAGTGTTGATCCTATCCGCTCATGAAGACAGCAGCCACCCCAAGCGCCTACTTAAAGCCGGTGCGGTCGGTTATTTGTCCAAGCGCAGCGCCGCCGAAGAGTTGATCCAGGCGATCCACCAAGTCTTCAACGGGAAGACCTTTCTTGATTCGAAGCTCGCGCAAGCCATGGCGGTGCAGCAATTGACCGGCGAACAAAATCCGGTCGGAGTATTGTCGGACCGCGAATTCGAGGTGTTTATGCTCTTGGCAAAGGGCCAATCCGTTGCGCAGATTGCCGAGAAATTATTTCTCAGTCCGCGCACGGTGGGCACTCACCTGTACAACATCAAACAGAAACTCAACGCCGGAAATTCTGCCGAGATCACCTTGATCGCGATGCGCAACGGGTTGCTCGACCACTAGATTCAAGACGACCCGATCGGCACGTTGGTGTGTTGCTACATCGTTCCACCGTAGGCGCCGCCATCGATCAGGAAATTCTGCCCGACGATGTAACCGCCGTAGGCGCTGCAAAGAAATGCTGCGGCCATGCCGAATTCCTCAGTGTTGCCGAAGCGGCCCGCCGCAATGGGCTTCAAGCGCTCGGCCTCGACTTCATCGTAGGTTTTTCCCGCCATTTTTGCGCCGGCGCTGATGCGGCTAGTCATGGTGTCAGTCACGAACAGACCGGGCAACAGATTGTTGATGGTGACGTTATGCTTCGCCACTGCCCGGGACAGGCCGGCGACAAAACCCGTCAGCCCGGTGCGCGCACCGTTCGACAACGCGAGGATATCGACGGGCGCTTTTACCGCCGCCGAGGTAATGTTTACGATGCGGCCAAACTTGCGCGCGATCATGCCGTCGATGGTCGCTTTCATCAATTCGATCGGTGTCAGCATGTTGGCGTCGAGGGCCTTGATCCAATCGTCGCGGGAGAAATCGCGGAAGTCACCGGCCGGTGGGCCGCCTGCGTTGTTGATTAAGATATCGGGATTAGGGCAGGCGGCTAAGACTTTTGCGCGCCCCTCGAGCGTCGTGATGTCACCTGCGACTGCTGTAATCGTGCCGCCGCCAAGCTTACGTAATTCCGCCGCGGTTTGCTCCAGCGTTTCCGCGGTACGTGCCGTAATGGTGATGTTGACGCCTTCTTTCGCTAGGGCCATCGCGCAACCTTTGCCCAAGCCTTTGCTCGCGGCGCATACGATGGCGTTTTTTCCTTTGATGCCTAAATCCATGAATCCTCCAAGATTGGTAAAAGTTCGTTTCCGGCTATTCGTGTAGCCTTAGGCCACTCCGTCATTCCCGCGCCGGCGGGAATCCATTTGGCATTGGAAAATTTTGCCGCGGTATGGAATCCCGCCGGCGCGGGAATGACAGCTCATTACTGGTATTGTAAATAATCAAAAAGGCAACACCACATCCGGTTTCGCTGCGGAAATCACTCGCCGAAAATCATTCTGAATGCGCTTCAACGCCGCCTCATTATCCGCCTCGAAGCGCAGCACGACCACCGGCGTGGTGTTCGACGAGCGCGCCAGGCCAAACCCATCGGCGTACTCCACGCGCATGCCGTCGATAGTAATAATATCGCGCGGATTATCGAACTTCGCGGTTTTTTGCATCTGCTCAATCAACGCGTAGTTCTCGCCTTCCTGGAGTTTGATTTGCAACTCCGGCGTCGCGATGGCGTCGGGTAATGCATTCAACGTCGCGTTGAGATTCTTTTCGCGGCTCAAAATCTCCAGCAACCTTGCGCCGGCGTACAAGCCATCGTCGAAACCGAACCAGCGCTCCTTGAAGAAAACGTGGCCGCTCATCTCGCCCGCGAGTTGTGCGCCGCTCTCGCGCATTTTTGCCTTGATCAGCGAGTGACCGGTTTTCCACATGGTGGCTTTGCCGCCGTGTTGCTCGATCCACGGTTTGAGATTGCGCGTACATTTCACGTCATAAATAATCTCCGCGCCGGGCTTGCGGCTCAGTACATCGGCGGCGAATAACATCAATTGCCGGTCGGGAAAAATGACATTCCCTTCCTTCGTCACCACGCCCAAGCGATCACCGTCGCCATCGAAGGCAAAACCCAATTCCGCGTCGCTCGATTTCAGTGTGCGGATCACATCCTGCAAGTTTTCCACGTGAGCCGGATCGGGATGGTGATTCGGAAAATTTCCGTCCACCTCGCAAAATAATTCGATCACTTCGCAGCCGAGCTGGCGAAACAATGTCGGCGCATACGCGCCGGGCGCACCGTTGCCGCAGTCGACGACGATCTTGATCGGCCGCGCAAGTTTGATATGTCCGACGATCTTATTCAGATAATCATCGGTCACGTTGCGCTGCGAATATTGGCCGTGGCCTTGCTTCAAATCGCCGGCCTCGAAGCGGCTGCGCAGCGCTTGAATGGTATCGCCGTACAGCGTCTCGCCGCCGAGCACCATCTTGAGCCCGTTGTATTCCGGTGGATTGTGCGAACCCGTTACCATGACGCCGGAGTAATTCGCCCATTCGTGGGCGGCGTAATACAACATCGGCGTCGCCACCATGCCGACATCGATCACGTTAATTCCGGTGGATTGAATCCCTTGTGCCAGTGCCTGCGACAAGCTTGGCCCGGATAATCGCCCATCGCGACCGATGACGATGGTAGACAGCCCGCGCGCCGACGCTTCCGAGCCGAGGGCTTGGCCGATGGCGGTAACGATTTCCGGCGTTAAGCTGTGATCGACGATGCCGCGAATATCGTAGGCCTTGAAAATTTCCTTGGGTAGCGATAGGGCGGCATTCATAGCGAAATTGAGAGTGGTAGGGTTAAGGTAAACTCGATTCTACCAAGACGCCGAGAGGTTGGGTAAGCCAATGACGAAAACGAATCTGATTCGCTGTGCCTGGGTTAGCGATGATCCGCTCTATGTTGCCTATCATGATCGGGAGTGGGGTGTTCCAGTGCATGACGATCGCACCTTGTTCGAGTTTCTTATTCTCGAGGGCGCGCAGGCCGGCTTAAGCTGGATCACCATTTTGAAGAAGCGCGAGAACTATCGCCGCGCCTTAGATGGCTTCGATGTGCTTAAAATCGCACGCTATGATGCCGCCAAGATCCGCGCCCTGCTTGCCGATCCGGGCATCGTTCGCAACCGCCTGAAGATTGCGGCGACGATTCAAAACGCAAAATCGTTTCTCGATGTGCAAAAAGAGTTTGGCAGTTTTGATGCCTACATTTGGAAATTTATGGGCGGTAAACCCATACTCAGTGACTGGCAGACGAACGCCGACGCACCGGCAAAAACGCCGCAATCCGATCTCATGTCAAAAGACTTGGCCAAACGTGGTTTCAAGTTCGTCGGCTCGACGATCTGCTACGCATTCATGCAAGCGGTGGGAATGGTCAATGATCATAGCGCCGATTGTTTCCGGCATATTTCGCAAAAATGAAAATTAGGGAAGTTCGGAATAAGTTCGAGTTCTAAATAAGACAAGCCGCGAACAAAAAATATCGACGCGGCATAGGCATGATATATAAGGCGATATTTTTTGTTCGCAACGCAGCATCATGACGAAATCGGACTTATTCAGAGCTTCCTTAGCGCAGCAAGCGAGCGTCTTCAAGATCCAACTCATGTTCGATTTCGTGCAGGGTTTCATCGCCGATTTCTTGCGCCCGCCATAGGCGAATCAACTCTTTGCGCTGCGCCGCGACCAAGGCAAGATGAAGGTGGTTTAACGAGTCCGAATGATCGTTAAACGCCAGGCGCGTTGGATGCAGCGATTCAATACGCTGCCGGTATTCCTCGCGTACCAATTCGGCGGTTGCTTGCGCCGTAGGGTTGTCGCGGGAACAAGAATCGAATTCCAGCAGGGCCGCTTGCAGTACCTTGATGCGCGCCCCCCGCTCCTCGGCGTGGGATTTCCAGTCGGCGCCGATTTTCAGGAAGCGAATCAACGGCGGCATGGTCAAGCCTTGAACCACCAGCGTGGCGACAATGACGCAAAAAGTTAGAAAAATGATCAGGTCGCGATAGGGAAATTCGGCCGGGAGCGCTAGCGCGGCGGCGAGTGAAACAATACCGCGCATGCCGCACCAGCCGATCAAAGTGACCATCTGCCAACCGGGTTTTGGCTCCGCATTGCGAATGCGCGAACTCAGCCAACGTGGGATGTAGGCCGAGGGGAAAACCCACGCCAGGCGTACCGCCATGGCGACCAAGCTCACCACCAGGCCCCAGCCGAGCAATTGCGTTAACGAGCGATTGCCCAATGCCAGCAAAATTTCCGGAAGCTGCAAGCCGATCAATATAAAGATCAGGCAATTCATGACGAACACCACCAATTGCCACACCGATCTGCCGAGCAAACGAGTTTGCGGCGAGAACACTTCCGGCGCATGGCGTGCACGCAACAACCCGGCGGCAACCACGGCAAGCACACCCGAGACATGAATGGTCTCGGCAAACAAATACGCGGTGTAGGGAAGGGTGAGCGAAAGCATGATCTCGATCAAGGAATCGTGTAAGCGCCGGTGCAGTAAAACATAGGCGTAACCGATTATCATGCCGACCAGCACGCCGCCCACGGCGACCAGAACAAACTGGCCGCTGGCGCCGGCAATCGAAAAGGTTCCGCTGAGCGCGGCGGCGACAGCAAATTTATATAGCACCAGCCCGGTCGCGTCATTTACCAGGCTTTCGCCTTCGAGGATGGTGACGGTGCGGCGTGACAGCTTCATCGTCCCGAGGATCGCAGTCGCGGCGACCGCGTCCGGCGGGGAAATAATGGCGCCAAAGGCAAAGGCCGCGGCCCATGGCATGTCCGGCGCCAGCCATTTCAATGCGACGCCAACAATCAAGGTTGTCGCGATCACCAGGCCGATTGCCAAGAATGAAATGGGGCGAAGCGCGCGTGAGAAATCGCGCCACGATGTCATTAGCGCGGCGGGGTAAAGGATCGGTGGTAGAAAAAGAACCAGGATCAAGTTCGGATCGAGCGTGAGCTTTGGCAGGTGCGGTACCAGACTTAAGGCTATACCACCCAACGTGAGCACGATCGGGTATGGAATATGCCACCGACGTGCCAGCCAAGTGAGCCCGACGGCGCACAGCAACAGTGCAACGATGAGTTCAATGAGCAGCATCTTGTCCCTTCTCTGCAGTAAACACAGCATATCATTTCCGCTTGGAGATAGTCAGGGCGCGTCCAAGTGCGATAACATAAAACTTCAAGGAACGGAGGCGGAATGTTGACGGCAATGTTTGCAGGTTGGCTAGTGTTGGCGGCAATCGCCGGGTGCGGCGCGGCGTGGCTATGGTGCGGGCGCATGATGCAAAGCCGGATAGCGGCAATGCAGTCGGAATCCAGTGCCAAGCACCAGCAACTCAAACGCGATTTAGACGCTCGCGTGGCGCGGCTGGAAAGCGATTTGTCGGGCGCAAAAGAATTAGTTCGCTTGCGCGATTCCACCGTCGCCGAACGCGATCGTTTAATTCGGCAGCAAACGGAACTGCTGGCGGAAAATTCGAGTCGCATCGCGTCGTTGAACGCCGAGAGCGAGGAGCGTCAAGAAAAATTGACTCAGCGCGACGCGGCGCTCGCCGCGCTGGAACAAAATTATCACGCCGAGCATTCGCTCGCTGCTGAACAAAAGAAGCAATTGGCGAACCTCGATGCGCGTCTGGTACAGCTCACGCCGGTACCGGCCAAACTCGCGGCAACCGAGGAAGAATTGAAGCAGACTTGGATTCGGCTTGCATCCGTTCAAGCCCTGGTAAACACCCAAGACCAGGAAATTTCCCAGCTACACAAACGCACGGTTGAACTCGAGCCCTTAACCATCCAAGTAAAAGATCGCCAGGCGCGGCTCGTGGAAACCCAAGGTCAGCTTGCCGAGGCCGTTCGTAGTCGTGACAGCGATATCGCGCAACTGAAAAAACGCTTGGCTGAATTCGATCTGTTGCCGCGGCGTCTCAGCGAAACCGAGGCGAGGCGTGTACGGCTCGCCAATGAATTAGACGCCATGCGCCGCGCCAAAGACGAGGAGATTGAGTCACTGCAAATAGAGCTTAAAGCGGTCGCCGAGTTGCAACAACGGCTTGGCGAGCGCGACCGGCAATTGTTGGCTAGCCGCGAGCAAGCAATCGTCGCGATCCGCAACCACGATCTGGATCATGCGGTGCTCAAAACCGAGTTAGCGCAACGCGCGCTGGAACTCGATGCGAAGAACACGACAATCGGCCGCGCCTACCAACAGTTAGCGGAATTCGCGCCCTTACCGGAAGCCCTGGCGAAGCGTTCGGCGCGCGCGTTGGAACTGGAGCGCGGTATCGCGCAGCGGGAACAACGCCTTCGACTCGCAGTAGGCGAGGCGGCGAATTTGCGCGCCAGGGTCTTGCAGTGGATGCGCGTGGGGGGTGCATTGGCCGCGCGCGACGCCGAGATTGCGCGCCTGCGATCGCGCTTGGCGAGTAGTTGAGAATCAAAACCAGCGTGACGAGTATCATGTCGGCCGTGGCCTTCACAAGGAAAAGTTTTGCTCAGTGACATCGTCGGAAGTATTGCTGCAACGCTAACCACCATTGCATTTCTTCCTCAAGCCATTCAGGTTATCAAGACCAAATCGACCCGTGACATTTCGCTGGTGATGTACCTGGTGTTCACCATTGGCGTCGCGTTTTGGCTGACCTACGGCATCCTGCTCGGCGCCGTGCCGATTATTATCGGTAATATCGTGACGTTAATTCTTGCGCTGATCGTATTGCTGATGAAACTAAAATACGGATGAGCCAGGAGCCGCATAGCGCTAGGCCACCCTGTGGATAGTTCGTGATGGCGAGGCATAGGCTGGGAGCCAATATCCATGCGGCTTTACAGGCATTAAGAAAATAAACTATGGCGCCGCGACGATGCGGCGCCCGCCGTTGAAGCGTCGCGCCCAGTAACCCGCATTCATGTCGCTGATTTGCACCGCCTTGCCGGTACTCGGGGCGTGGATAAAGCGCTGCTCGCCGAGATAGATGCCAACGTGAGAAAACGCGTGTTTAAGTGTATGGAAAAATACCAAGTCACCGGGCTGCAAATTGGCGCGCGCAATCGGCTCGCCGCGTTCGCTCATGGCGACGGAATTGCGTGGCAAGAAGATGCCAACCGCGTTGTTGAATACGTGCGAGACATAGCCGCTGCAATCCCAACCGGTGTCCGGATCCGTGCCGCCGAAGCGATATTTCACGCCGAGGAAGGCAAGCGCATGAAACACCAACTCGTGGGCGCGCTCGGCCCAATCATGCCCCGGATCATTGGCGGATTCGCTGGCCTGTTCTTCGCGCGCCTGTGCTTCCGCCCACGAGGGCACACTAAGCAGCGGCAGTGTTGCGACCAGCATCAAACCTAATTTTTTCATAGCCCATGGTGTACGATTGTGCGGCCGGTCGTCAAGGGGCTCGCGCGAACAGGCTCTATCCGTCACAATGCAGGTCGAACCCTTCATCGCAAAAATCTAAACATGATTCAAACCGCTTCCTACGGCGCCTGGAACTCGCCGATTACCGCCGATCTCATCGCCGCCGGCGGCGCCGTTCGGCTCAGTGGCTGCAAGATAGTTGACGGTAAGATTTACTGGCTTGAGGGGCGTCCGTTGGAAGGTGGGCGCAACGTTCTGGTGTGCCGACAATTGACCGGGGAAATCGCGGACGTCACGCCACAAAACTTCAATGTCCGCACCCGCGCCCACGAGTATGGCGGCGGCGCTTTTGTGATTGGCGCAGACGCGGTTTATTTTTGTAACGATTCCGACCAACGCGTTTATCGTCAGCCGTGGGGCGAGCCGCCTGCGCCGATCACGCCCATCGGTCAGCGCCGTTATGCCGATTTGTTGCTTGACGAGAAGCGTGCTGCGCTGATTGCCGTGTGCGAAGACCATGGCGTCGATGCGCGCGAGCCCGAGAACACCTTGATCGAAATTGATATCGACAGTGGCGACACTAAGGTCTTGGTAAGTGGCACGGATTTCTATTCCTCGCCGCGCTTAAGTCCCGATGGCGACAGGCTCGCCTGGCTCTGCTGGCGCCATCCGAATATGCCCTGGGACAGCACCGAGTTGTGGCTCGCAGCGCGGGGCGCGGATGGCTTGCTGTCGAACGCCAGCCGTGTTGCGGGCGGCGAAGATGAGTCGATTTTTCAGCCTGAGTGGTCGCCCGGCGGCGAATTATTTTTCGTCTCGGATCGTTCCGGCTGGTGGAATATCTATCGATTGCGCGATGGCCATGTTGCTGCCGTGTGTCCGATGGATGCGGAGTTCGGACTGCCGCAATGGGTGTTCGGCTTATCGACTTATGCGTTCGTTGGCTCGAACGAAATCGTCTGCAGTCACTGTGTCCGTGGTGTCTGGTCGCTCGCGCGAATCGATCTTTCCAGCGGGAAACTCAGCGTGATTGTAGCGTCTTTTTCCGACATCGGTTTTATTTCCGCGCACGGCGAGCGTGTTGTGTTCGGCGCGGCGGCGCCCAAGGAAGTCGATGCCGTTTACGAGTTGGATATCGCTCGCGGCTATGCGCAAGTGATCCGCCGCGCCAGCGCAACGGCGATTGCGGCGGACTATTTCTCCACACCGGAAACCATCGAGTTTCCCACTGAGAATGGGCTTACCGCGTTCGGCTATTTTTATCCACCGTGTAATCCGGGCTGCGCCGCGCCAGCCGCCGAACGACCGCCGTTGATCGTCATCAGTCACGGCGGGCCGACTTCCGCGACCACCAATGCGCTGAAACTCGGCATCCAGTATTGGACCAGCCGCGGTTTCGCGGTGCTCGATGTCAACTATGGCGGCAGCAGCGGATTCGGGCGCGCCTATCGACGCCGCTTAAACGGCGCGTGGGGTATCGTCGACATCGCCGACTGCATCAACGGCGCAAAATTTTTCGCCGATCGCGGACGGGTCGACGGCAACCGGTTGATCATTCGCGGCAACAGCGCAGGTGGCTACACTACCCTCGGCGCGCTGACCTTCCACGATTGCTTCAAAGCGGGCGCGAGCTACTATGGCGTCAGTGATCTCACGGCATTGGCAGAGGACACGCATAAATTTGAATCGCGCTACTTGGATCGCCTGATCGGTCCCTACCCTGCGGCGAAACAAATCTATCTTGATCGTTCACCGATCAACCATGTCGAGCGCTTGAACGCCCCAGTGATTTTTTTGCAAGGACTGGACGACAAAGTCGTGCCGCCGAATCAAGCCGAAGCTATGGTCGACGCGTTAAAGCGCAAAGGTTTGCCCGTGGCGTACCTCGGTTTTCCCAGCGAGCAACATGGTTTTCGGCGCAGCGAGACGTTAAAACGCGCCCTCGACGCGGAGTTATATTTTTACGCAAAGGTTTTCGGTTTCGAATTGCCGAATACCATCGATCCGGTGGAGATTTTCAATCTGGTAGAGGAGAAATAGCCATGGCTAAGGTCAACCTGTTTTGGAATCCGACGGGCTTTGAGTTGGATTCCCTCGGCACTAAACAACTCACCAAGATTTCCGATGGCGACACGCCGCAGGTTTCTTTTTCGATTCGCATGCTGAGCATCGACACGCCCGAAGTTCACTATCCCGGCACGCAAAGCCCAAGCAAGCACGATTCCAAGTTGGCGCAACTCGGCGACTGGATACAACAAGGCAAAGCGCCGATCGATGGAGCGCTCGGCGAGCATCTGCGACCCAAGCTCGCAACCGGAAGCGCCGGAACCTTGCAAAAGCAGCAAGGCGATCTTGCGTCACAAGCGTTTCAAGATTTGCTCGACGCTAAGCTCACCAAACCGAATGGCCGCAAGCGCTCCGTGTTCTTGCGCAGTGCCGATGAGAAATTCGATCAGTACGGTCGTGTGCTCGCCTATGTCGCGCCGTCCTACGACCCGGTGGAATTGGCCGGCATGACGCCGCTGCAACGGGCGACGTTCAATTTGCTGATGGTGGACAGCGGATGGGCGGCGCCGTTTCCTATTTATCCAAGTTTGCCGAAATATACGGATCTGGTTTTGTTTCAATCGGTCGCGGAAGACGCAATGCTGCAAAAACGCGGCGCCTACGCCGATGCGCAGTCCTTGGCGGGCTATGAATTTCGCATGTGTTATCGGTTGTGGGAAGTGACCGACGACTTGCAGAAAAGCAAGAAACTCAGCGAGAGCGAACGACTCGAATGGATCGAGCGTTTCTGTGTCGACATGACCACGCGCCAAATATTTTTTCCCCAGGACTATCATCGTGTACAACCGTTCAACCGCGTCTTCATTTGGCCGAAAGATGCGAATGATGCCGCGGGCAAACTCAATCTAACCCCCGGTTAAATAGACCTCCAAGAAATGGAACATATCGCTGCGGTGTTCGCAGAAACGGGCCCGCTTGCGCAATCGCTGAAGGATTACAAGCCGCGCGCACAGCAAATCGAAATGGCGCAAGCGATTGCCAATGCCATGGAGACACAACAAGTGCTCATCGCCGAAGCGGGCACGGGAACCGGCAAGACCTTTGCCTATCTCGTACCGGCATTGTTGCTCGGCGGTAAAGTCATTATCTCTACCGGAACAAAGACACTGCAAGATCAATTGTTCGACCGCGACATCCCAACGGTGCGCAACGCGCTCAAAGTGCCGGTCAATATCGCCTTACTGAAGGGGCGCGCGAACTATATTTGTCACTATTATCTCGAACGCGCGCAACACGAAGGCCGCTTCATGAGCCGCCACGATGTACATTCGTTGCAGGAGATCGCCGCGTTCGCAAAACGTACCCACAGCGGCGACAAAGCGGAACTCGGCAGCGTTTCGGAAACATCGCCGGTGTGGTCGCAAGTGACTTCGACGCGCGATAACTGCCTCGGCCAAGAGTGCGCGTTTCACCGCGACTGCTTTGTGCTGAAGGCGCGCAAGGCGGCGCTGGATGCGGACATCGTTGTGGTCAATCATCATTTGTTTTTTGCCGACGTGATGTTGCGTGACGAAGGGGCGGGGGAGTTATTACCCGCCTGCAACACGGTGATTTTTGACGAGGCCCATCAGTTGCCGGAAGTGGCAACGTTGTTCTTCGGCGAGAGCGTATCGACGGCGCAGTTGCTTGAGTTGGCGCGCGACACCCGCGTCGAAGCGCTTGCCGCGGCAAAGGATTTCGAAGTGTTACCGCAGGCCGCCGATGAGTTAGAAAAAGTGGCGCGGGATCTGCGTTTGGTGTTTCCACCTTTATCCGGGGCAATCTCGCGAATTCAAGCCAGTGCGTTGCGCCAGCACAAGGAATTCTTGCCAGGCCTGGATCAGTTGATGCAGCGTATTGAGCGGTTCAATGAGATTTTGGGAAGCCAGGCCGAGCGCGCCGAAGGTTTGAAGAATTGTCATGGGCGCGGCATCGAAATCGCGCAACGCCTGACGCGGTGGCGCGATGAAACCGACACCAATCAAGTGCGCTGGGCCGAGCTGTATTCACAATCGGTGCAACTCAACGCGGCGCCACTCGAGATCGGTGAAATCTTCCAGCGCCAATTGGCGAGCCATCCGAAGGCTTGGATTTTTACCTCGGCAACGTTGGCCGTGCGCAATGATTTTCGCCATTATCAAAATGAAATGGGGTTGAACGATGCGGTGACCCATGCCTGGGGCAGTCCGTTCGCGTTCGAGGAACAGGCGCTGCTCTACGTGCCGCCAAATATGCCGGAGCCCAATTCTTCCGAGTATACGCAAGCCGTCGTGCAGGCCGCGCTGCCGGTGGTGAAAGCAGCCGGCGGATGTTCATTTCTGCTGTTCACCAGCCTGCGGGCGATGAACGAAGCGCGCGATCGCTTACAGCAATTATTTGCAGAACAGAACCTAACCTATCCCGTTCTGGTGCAGGGCGATAGACCCAAAGCGGAATTGCTGTCGCGCTTTCGTGAGTTAGGCAATGCGGTGCTGATCGGCAGTCACAGTTTTTGGGAAGGTGTGGATGTTAAAGGCGAAGCCTTGTCGGTCGTTGTCATCGATCGCTTGCCGTTTTCGCCGCCGGATGATCCCGTCGTGGCGGCGCGCATCGAGACGCTGAATAAACAAGGCCGCAGTGCTTTTATGGAGTATCAATTACCCGAGGCGATTATCACCTTGAAGCAAGGCGCCGGGCGTTTGATTCGCGATGAAACCGATCGCGGCGTGTTGATGATTTGCGATCCGCGTTTGATTTCGAAAGGCTATGGGAAGCGCATTTGGCAGAGCCTGCCGCCCATGAAGCGCACTCGGGAGATCACGGAAGTTGAGCAATTTTTACTCGCTCGGAAGCCTAGCGCCGAGGCCGTCTGACCAGCAGAGTATTGGTAGAAGTTTAGATTTGATCTGGCAGATTGGGTAGAGGGTAAACGATCGCGAGCGGCAAGTCTCGATCATGGCGCTCACTATTGCAGAGCACAACGCAGCGCAGGTTCGCAGCGTTTACGGTCATTCAGGTACGGATAGAAAATTCGCGTAAAGCCGACCGACGAGTCAAACGCGGCGCCTGTTAGTTGACGTTCACGTTGGCGCGAGAAATGCCGACACAGGCCATACAACGGGACGAACTTCGACGCAGAAGATGCGCAGACTCGTCTCTTAACTTTAGCCTCACTTCAACATCCACAATCGAATCGCTTCGCGCAGGGCGTCGATGATTGCCGCATCATCGGATCAATTAGACACTGTTGCGACAGAAATCAGTTGTACAATTTCATTTACAAAATGACCCAGGTCGCTCCAGTAACTTCAACATTGCGCGACCAACCGAAGGAGCCAAAATGTATAGCTATGATGTCGTCGAGTGGGGCAAACCCCTACAGAGGCGTGAGCGGGAGACACCGAAGCCAAGCGGAACGCAGGTTCTGCTCAAGTTGAAATATTCCGGTGTCTGTCACAGCGACGTGCACATCCGCGACGGTTATTTCGATCTCGGCGGCGGTAAGCGGTTTCATATGAGTGACCGCGGCGTGAATCCACCGGTTACCCTCGGCCATGAACCCTATGGCACGGTGATCGCCGCCGGCCCCGAGGCTGGGGATGCACCGATCGGCCAAGACCGATTGGTTTGCCCATGGATCGGTTGTGGCGATTGCGTGCGCTGCCACGAGGGACAAGATAACCACTGCATGAAGCAGCGCTACGTCGGCATTCAATTGCCTGGCGCCTACGCCGATCATCTGCTGATTCCCCATCCACGCTATTTGATCGATGCCAGCGGCATCGATCCGGCTTGGGCGGCGACGTTATCCTGTTCCGGATTGACGACTTACTCCGCGGTACGACAATTGGCGCCCATTCCGCCCGACGAATGGGTTGCGGTCATGGGGGCCGGTGGACTGGGCCTAGCCGCGATCAGCGTGCTGCGCGCGCTTGGGCATGAACGGATCATCGCGGTGGACATCGATCCGGCAAAGTTCGACGCGGCGCAGGCCGCTGGGGCCGCGGCAACGGTGAACGGGCGCGACGCGCAGGCAGCGGAGCAAATCCGCGCGGTTGCCGGCGGGCCGATTTATGGCTTGGTTGATTTGGTTGCGTCAAGCGATACGGCGAATCTGTCTCTGGCGGTGCTGCGCAAGGGCGGCAAGTTAATTGTGGTCGGCCTGTACGGCGGGGAAATTCCGGTATCGCTGGTTGTGTTGGTACAGCGCGCGCTCATGCTGCAAGGCTCGAATGTCGGCACCGTCGCGGAGTTGAAAGAGCTGGTCGAACTGGCACGCGCCGGCAAGCTTAAACCGATACCCATCGAGAAGCGCTCGCTCGCCGATGTCAGCCGCACGCTTGATCAACTTAAGGCCGGTGAAATTCGCGGCCGCGTGGTGATCGAGATTCCGTAACGTGAGGGCGGCGAATTGGTGATTCGGCTACCATCGGCGTTTGAAACCGTCCGGGCACGCCGAACTACTGAGTTAAAGATGGGATTCCGTGGTTACGAACGAACACTGGTCGTTCCAAAGACATTTCCGCATTACGAAGGCGACCCTGTACTGCCGGTGGTATAGGTCTGCTGTTCGGCGCTCCACTGGCTGATCTTTGTGCGACACTAGCAGTCCTAACTTGACCGTACGATTAGAGAGATGACTGATACCACGACCTACACGCCCCCAAAAGTCTGGGCCTGGAACAAAGAAAACGGTGGGAAATTCGCCAATATCAATCGTCCCATTGCCGGTGCGACCCATGACCAGGATCTCCCGGTCGGCGGCCATCCGCTTCAGCTCTATTCGTTGGCGACACCGAATGGCGTCAAGGTCACGGTGATGCTGGAAGAACTGCTTGCGCTCGGCCACAGCGGCGCC
>JBKJHT010000142.1:0-11719 GCA_046598945.1 Burkholderiales bacterium
CGTCGCTTACTACGCATTGGCGTCTGGCGCGGTCACCAGCCAGGATGCCACGGGTCGGTTTCGCCGGAATATGCCTGACCCGATTCCTGTCGTTGTCTTGGGTCGATTGGCTGTTGATCTCACATTGCACGGCAAAGGGTTCGGGCGGGCGCTCGTGCGCGATGCAGGTTTGCGCGTGATCCAGGCGGCGAGTGCCATCGGCATCCGCGGCATGACTGTTCACGCATTGACTGATGGGGCGAAGGCCTTCTATGAAAAAGTCGGTTTTGAGCCGTCTCCAATCGATGCTCATTTTTTGATGATTTCTCTGTCTGACCTCGCGGCTCTCACTTTAGAGCCTGTTCCTCAATAACCTGTTCATGTTATTGAGGAACAGGCTCTTAACCAGTCGGCCATCAATTGGCGCTTGGATTTATTGTCTTTGCATTGTTGTGGTTTGAGACTTTTCGCTGCCAAAAGCCCACTGATCACAAATCACCCTCATCGCTACCAACACGGTATCCCATCGCCCGATAACCACGCTGGCGTTTATCCCACATGCGCAGCAGTGCCGGATGCCCGGTATCAACGAAGTCGATAATCCGCACGTCCGTTTTGGTGGCGTGCTCACGGTGCAGTCGACCCGCATACTGCTGCAATGTTCCCTTCCACGATACGGGCATCGCCAGCACCAGGGTATCGAGCGGCGGGTGGTCAAACCCTTCGCCGACCAATTTGCCGGTGGCCAGTAGCACACGCGGGGCATCGGGTGGTAGCGCCTCCAAGTCAGTGATCAAGCTGGCACGCACCTTTTTTGTCAACCGACCGTGCAGAACAGTCAAGGCGGCCACTTTATTCCCCAGCGCCGCTTTGATGGCCTCCAGATGCTCAGTGCGTTCGGTCAGCACGAGTACCTTGCGGCCTTGTTTGTAAGCGTTTTCGATTTCGCTGGCAATCGCTACTGTTCGATCAGAATCAACAGTTGTTCGCGCTGATTAAATATTGACTCCCTCTGCCGATTGAATGTTGACCCAGGGCGGACCGCTGTTTTTAATCCAGAGGTTGTGGATAAGTGTATCAAATAGTTGCTCGTAAAACCCTTCATTTCAATTGATAAGGCCTTTGAAATGCGCGGGGAAATTGCAGCAGGCCTCACCCTTCATGCTGTTCCCCGCGCCTGCCGACTCAGAACGGCTCGTCAGCAAGTTCTACCTTGTTGCCCTTCTTTGCTTGCTCCCGCGACTTGATGCGGGCCTTGGCAAAGATACTGGTGTGTTGAAATTATTTATACCCTCATTATTTATACCCCTCTTGCCGCTGGCGCTCTGTCCGATACCACTGCACTAGCCCGGCGCGGTGCTTGCGCTTTTGGTTTGTTGCAAGCGGCGTGACGGGCGGTAAGACGGGCTGTCACAACCACACCATATCACTCAAGCATGATGCGTTTGGTTTCCATGGGGCAATAGCGGGACACTTGCTAGTAAAAAACCACAACAAAGGGCGACAAGGCAAAAGAATGCGGCTATAATAACGCGTTGTTTTAATTGCTTTAGTTTGTTGGGCAGTGTTGCAAGTTATTGAACCGGCTGGATTTTGATTCCGGCATTCGTTAGGTTCGATCCCTACCTCAGCCATACGACAGGAGTTAGGATATAGGATCTGGCATTTAGCGCTTGCCTAGCGGCCGTCAGTGATATTTTTTCGGATGTTTTTAATTTTACCTACACCAATTCAAGTCCTAAATCCTCGCTCCTAAATCCTAAAAAATGGCCTTCGAAAATTTAATGATCTTTACCGGCAACGCGAATCCGAAACTCGCGGATGCCGTCGCGCGCCACCTCGGCATCCCCCTCGGGCGTGCCACCGTCGGGCGCTTTAGCGACGGCGAGATCATGGTCGAGATTTTGGAGAATGTTCGGGGTAAAGACGTGTTTGTTTTGCAATCTACCTGCAATCCGTCTAACGATAATTTGATGGAATTGCTGGTCATGGTCGACGCGCTTAAGCGCGCCTCCGCCGGACGCATCACCGCGGCGATTCCGTATTTCGGCTATGCCCGGCAGGATCGCCGGCCGCGTTCGTCGCGCGTGCCGATCACGGCGAAAATGGTTGCAAATATGTTGAGCAGTGTCGGTTCCGATCGCGTCATGACGATGGATTTGCATTCTGATCAGATTCAGGGCTTTTTCGATATTCCCGTCGACAACATCTACGGCACGCCGGTATTGCTGGAAGATATGTGGAAACACAAGTATGAAAATACCGTCATCGTGTCGCCGGACGTCGGCGGCGTGGTGCGTGCCCGTGCGATTGCCAAGCGCGTTGACGATGCCGACTTGGTGATTATCGATAAGCGCCGCCCGAAGCCGAACGAGTCGCAGGTGATGAACGTCATCGGCGATGTGAAAGGCCGCACTTGCTTGATCGTCGACGATTTGGTCGATACCGCAAACACCCTGTGCGAAGCCGCCCATGCGTTAAAAGATCAGGGCGCGAAGAAAGTTGTAGCCTATTGCGTTCACCCGGTGTTGTCCGGCAAGGCGATCGAGCGCATCAGCAACTCCGCGCTCGATGAACTGGTGGTCACGGACACCATTCCGCTGAGCGCCGCGGCGCATGGCTGCAAACGAATTCGCCAGTTGACCGTCGCGCCGCTGTTGGCCGAAACCATGCGGCGTATCAGCGAGGGCGATTCCGTAAGCTCGTTGTTCGTCGAGTAAAATTTTTGGGTGGCCAGTGCAAACTGGCCAAATGTAACGGGTCAACTGGTCGCGGTTGGTCCATTTTTGGAGTAAGCAATGAAAATTGAAATTAACGCAACAAGCCGGAAGACACAGGGCACGGGTGCGAGCCGCCGCCTGCGTATCGCCGGTCGCACCCCCGGTATTTTGTACGGCGGCAGCGAGAAACCCGCGCCGATCGAACTCGACCACAACGAGATTTACCACAAGCTGCGCGCCGAAGCGTTTCACTCGTCCATTTTGACCATGAAGCTGGATGGCGTTGACCACCAGGTCTTGCTGCGCGATGTGCAGCGTCACCCGTTCCGCCAACTCATCGGCCATGTGGATTTTCAGCGCATCGACGCCAACACCAAGATCCACATGAAAGTGCCGTTGCACTTCATTAACGATGACGTCGCGCCGGGTGTAAAACTGTCCGGTGGTTTAGTCAGTCACGTGCTGAACGAAATCGATGTAGTGTGTTTGCCGAAAGATTTGCCCGAGTTTATTGAAGTCGATCTGAGCAATCTCGTCGCCGGCCACTCGTTGCACGTGAAGGACTTGGTGTTACCGGCCGGTTTGGACGTGGTTGCGAAAGTTAAGCTTGAAAATCCCGTGGTCGCCACGATCGTGATCCCGCGCGCTGCCATTGCCGAGGAAGAAGCTGCAGCAGTTGCCGCTGCGGACGTACCCGCTACGGCCCAGGCAGCGAAAGTCGAAGACAAGGCGCCGGCCAAAGCGCCGGCCAAGAAAGACGAGAAAAAGAAATAATCGTCACCAAAGGTTCTTTGCTGTTGTTGCCCGTCCCGGCTCGCCGGGCGGGCAATTTTTTTTATTCACCGGTCATTCTGAGCACAGCGAAGAATTTGCTGTTATCCACGGTCGATGGAATGCAAAAAGCAGACTCTTCGCTGCGCTTAGAATGACAACAAATTGTGAGTGTCAGCGATCGTGCCAGCAGCCGCATGCGGCTTGCCTGGCCCTAGGCCAGTGGCTAGCCTAGGGCTACCCGGTCGTGGCAAGGTATGCCTGGAGGACCGCTCTGGTAGCGCCTCTGGCCCCAGGCCACCCCGTCAAGGCATCGATCATTTGCGTTTAATCTAACCCAATGTCCATTAAACTCATCGTCGGCCTAGGCAATCCCGGTAGCGAGTATGCCAAGACGCGCCACAACGCCGGCTTTTGGTGGATGGATGAGTTGTGCGCGAACGAGCGGGTGTCGCTAAAATCAGAGAAGAAATTTCATGGCGATGTGGCGCGCTTGAGTGTGGGTGGTCATGATCTGTGGCTGCTGCAACCGATGACGTTCATGAACGCCAGCGGCCGCGCGGTACAGGCGTTGGCAACGTTTTACAAAATTACACCACAGGAAATTTTGGTGGTGCACGACGAGTTGGATCTTCCCCCCGGCGCGGTCAAGATGAAGCACGGCGGCGGCCACGGCGGTCACAACGGTTTGAAGGATATCGTCGCCCATTTGGGCACGCCGGATTTTTGGCGGCTACGTTTTGGCATTGGCCATCCGGGCGATCGCGACGCCGTGATTCATTTCGTCCTGCAGCCGCCGCGCGCCGAAGAACGCGCGGCGATCGAAGAATCCATCACCCGCTCGCTGCACATTTTTCCGCAAATCGCGCGTGGCGATTTGCAAGCGGCTATGTTGAAATTACACACGCGTCCGAAATCGGAAGCGGACTCCAAAGAGGAAAGCAAATGAGTTTGCAATGTGGCATCGTCGGCTTGCCCAACGTCGGTAAATCGACGCTGTTCAATGCCCTCACCAAGGCCGGCATCGCCGCCGAGAATTATCCGTTCTGCACCATCGAGCCGAATGTCGGCGTTGTCGAGGTTCCCGATCCGCGTTTAGCTGCGCTGACTTCCATTGCGAAGCCGCAAAAAGTTATTCCCGCCATTGTCGAGTTTGTCGACATCGCCGGCTTGGTGGCGGGCGCATCGAAGGGCGAAGGACTCGGCAATCAGTTCCTCGCGAACATCCGCGAGACGGACGCCATAGCCCATGTGGTGCGCTGTTTTCAGGACGACAATGTCATTCACGTCGCCGGCAAAGTCAGCCCCGTCGACGACATCGAGGTGATCCACACGGAATTGGCCCTCGCCGATTTGCAGTCCGTCGACAAGGCGATTTTGCGCGTTGGCAAGAACACCCGCTCCGGCGACAAAGAAGCCATCAAACTCGCCGCGCTGTTGGAGAAAGTAAAAAGCCAACTCGATCAGGGCACACCGGTGCGCGCCATGGGCTTCGATGCGGACGAAATGAAATTGCTCAAACCAATGTTTTTCCTCACTGCCAAACCTGCGATCTACATCGCCAACGTGAAGGAACATGGCTTCGACAGTAACCCGTTGCTCGATCAAGTGGTCAGCTACGCCAAGAAAGAAAATGCGCCGGTGATCGCCATCTGCGCCGCGCTCGAAGCGGAGATTTCCGATCTGAGCGATGAGGATAAAAAACTATTTCTTATCGACGCCGGTATGGAAGAACCGGGTCTCGATCGCGTCATCCGTGGCGCGTACGCGCTGCTAGGCTTGGAAACTTATTTCACCGCAGGCGAAAAAGAAGTCCGCGCCTGGACCATTCACATCGGCGCCACTGCGCCGCAGGCGGCCGGCGTTATTCACACGGATTTCGAGAAAGGCTTCATCCGTGCTGAAGTCATCGCCTTCAACGACTATGTTGCACTGAAAGGCGAGCAGGGCGCAAAGGAAGCGGGGAAGATGCGTTTGGAAGGCAAAGAATACGTCGTGAAGGACGGCGATGTCATGCATTTTCGCTTCAACGTCTAATTCCGTGAGTCGCGCAGAGTAGTGGAATGAACGCTTGCTTATCCTGTTGTCATTCCCGCGAGGGCGGGAATCCATTTGGCTCTTGTTAAATTCGTCGCCCCGCGAAGGCGGGGACCCAGTGTCGTTAAGACGTAAAGACGCTGGATTCCCGCTTTCGCGGGAATGACAATGTATGAGATATTGAATGATGCCGCCGCCGATTAGACACAACGTTGATCTAACACCGTTCAACACTTTCGCTGTTGCGGCGCGGGCGCGATCCTACGCGGAAATTCGCGACGCTGAACAACTGCGAGCGGCATTGCAATCGCGCAACGTAGCCGAACCGCTGTTGATTCTCGGCGGCGGCAGCAACCTGTTGCTCACCCAAGATTTCCCTGGCCTCGCGCTGCACATCAAATTGCTCGGAACAAAAATCGTCGCGCAAGACAATGAAGCGACCTACGTCGAAGCGGCAGCGGGCGGGAACTGGCACGACTTTGTGCGCTGGACTTTAGATCAACAGTTGGCGGGCCTGGAAAATCTCTCGCTTATTCCCGGCACAGTGGGTGCGACGCCGATTCAAAATATCGGCGCCTACGGTGTCGAGATTAAAAATGTTTTTCATTCGTTGCAAGCGCTGGATGTCGCGGATGCAAGTGTGCGCACGTTCGATCGCGCGGCGTGTGAGTTCGCCTATCGCGATAGCGTATTCAAACGCCATCTCAAGGATCGCTATGTGATCACCAGCGTTACTTTGCGCTTGCCGCGCGCGGTGAAACTGCACCTCGATTACGGCGAGGTGCGCACAGAACTTGATCGCAGCGGCTGTCCCATCCCTACGGCGCGGGATGTGAGCGATGCGGTGTGCAGCATTCGCCGCCGCAAATTGCCAGACCCGACAGTGATCGGTAATGCCGGTAGCTTCTTCAAGAATCCCATCGTGGACGGCGACGTACTCGCGCGCATCCAAGCAAATCACCGCAAAGTTCCACACTATCCGGCGCCCGGCGGGAAAGTAAAGCTCGCGGCAGGGTGGTTGATCGAGCAATGCGGCTGGAAGGGCAAGTCACTTGGCCGCGCCGGTGTACACGAGCAACATGCGCTAGTGCTGGTGAATCGTGGCGGCGCGACAGGTGCGGAAGTTCTGGCGCTGGCGCGAGCGATTCAAACTTCGGTGCAAGAAAAGTTTTCCATTGCGTTGGAGGCGGAGCCGGTGATCGTCTAGCTGCGTCGCCATTCAAATGCCAAATGGATTCCCGCTTCGCGGGAATGACAGGCCGGGGATTTAGAACGTCGTGCCAGGAGGCAATACCAGCTTGCCACGTGGCATGGCATGCCTTGAGAGGCAGTATCCATGCGCGTTTCCAGCCTATTGCCGCTCAGTCATTGCGAGGAGCGCGAGCGCGACGAAGCAATCTTGCCAAGGTCCAAAACGAGATCGCCGCGCTTCGCTCGCGATGACGGCGTAACAAAAGAAAAAGCCCGGACGTTTCCGTCCGGGCCTCGTCTTGCAGCGCTACTTTTTTATTATTACTTAATCTTCGTTTTCCACTTCAGTTGCAATGAGGGTGGTCGTGCCCCCAGGCGTTCCGCGCGCCTTCACAATTTGGTCTTTTATCGTGTTGTTGAAGAAAGCATTGGATGCGGCGGCGCCGGAACTTCCGTTGAATAGCGTCGATCCGGTTGTGTTCACCTGTACACCCAAGATGGCGAAACTAGGCGAGGCCGGATTTGCATCAAGTGGACCGCGTAGCTCGGTATCACTACCGCCAGCGTTGTCGATCTTTGCGGCAGTTACTTCGGTCGGGCCGGTCTTGCTGCCTTCTAATTTCAGATGCGTTTCCGGCACGATAGAATCAATTGAATTCTCCGTTGAGGCGACGACTTTCACCGTAATGCCAAGGATTTGGAAGCTGCCCCCGCTCAACGCCGTATCGGTATTTCCTTCGATGCGCACGCCGTTGCTCTTGATCTGAATTTTCTTCGCGATCAAGGTGCCGTTGGTGGTGCTGCCTTCCGCTTCCACTTTGACGCCGTTTTGCAAATCGGCCGAACTGCCGCCGATATAGGTGGTCGTCGCGGTGGTCGTGATTTTTTGATTGCCCACGTTAAACTCGGTCGTGGAAACGAAGCCATTGATCACGCCCTCGACTTTTGCTTGAACTAAATTCCCACTCACGCTACCACCATTGCAATCGTCATCAGGTTTCAAAAGATCGGTGAGTTTAAAGACAGAGCCGTCAAAGGAGCCTTTTGCTTCCACGCAGGCGCCATTGGTCGGTGCGGGGTGGCCGTTGAGATCGACACTTACCCCGGCGATAGTGAGTGCCGCAGCGCTGCCGGCGACATATCCTTTAAGCTCAAATTCACCGCTAGCGGCTATCTTGGCTTCGACCAAGGACGCGAGGATGTCCCCGTTAGCATTGCGAAAGCCGCTGACTTCAACTGTGTCACCATCACTTAGGTTTCTCAGGCCCGACGTTCCGAACGATTCGGACTTGGGATTACCGATTTCGAATCGAGTTGTTTCAGAAACAATCACTCGTTGGTTGAGCACGGTGAAGCTAAGCCCGGCGAGATCTTTATTCGCGACCGGACCCAGTACATTTCTCGAAATACTCACAGTCGTCGCGGTTAAATTGCCGTTGGCGTCCCGAGTTCCGGTGATGGTTACTACCGCGCCCACCGATAATTGGCCGGTCCGTTCCGCCTCGACGCAATTATCACCCGAGCCTTGATCAATCGTTCCGTCATCGCTGGTCACCACCGCGCCGAAACAGCTATAGGTTAGGCCGTTGACCGTAACGCTGCCGATGGCCGAAACGGTACCGACCGCGCCTGTTCCGCCAATGCCGCCACCTACTACCGTTCCACCACCGCCGCCACCACCGCCACATCCGGCGAGTGCTAACATGAATGTGATCAAAAATCCCGATAGGAGTAACTGAAGTTTTCCGAGTGCGCGCAGTCTATTTTTCACGATGACATCCGATTCATAAAATTAAATATCTTAGTCCGTCAATGAGCAAGGGTGAGCGCCCGTGACGTTGTTTGGTTACCCCATCCGCACTCGAAATTCAGCGAGCGATCGCGGCGAGTGGCCCGAGCTTAACCCGGGCCACGGCTGCATCATATCAATCTTCCAGTTCAACTTCTCGCGCCGAAATGGCGTCATTCGGACTTTCCGAACCTTTTGCTTTAACGATGGTGTTTGCCGTCGCGTTGGCAAAGAAATTCGTGCGGGTCGTGTCCTCAAACTGGGTGCCGGCGCCTACGGTCACCGGAACGCCGAGAATAACAAAGCCGGGATCTACCGGATTCACATCCAGCGGGCCGCGCACGGTCACATCATTGAGGTCAACGGGACGGGCTTCCACTTTGGTTGCCGTGATTTGCTTCGCGCCACTTTTGAAGCCTTGTACACGAAGCCCCGTCCCCGTAACGATCGAACCGAGGGTGAAGACGTGTCCGAAGTCGGTGCTGCCGTTGGTGACGACGGTAATTCCCAAGATGGTAAACGAATTACCCGTAGCTGCGCCGTCCGCCAAAGCTTCAATGCGTACGCCGTTTTTCTTAATATGGATCTTTCTCGCCAGCAAGACGCCACCGGAGACGCTTCCTTCCGCTTCCACTTTCAGGCCATTTGTTAGATCCGCTGCGCTGGTGCCCGCCGGGCGAAACGTCGTCGCGCCACTGATCGAAACCGCTTGGCCACCGACGTTGAATGGGGTAAGGGTATCGACGAAACCGTTGATCACGCCCTCGATTTCCGCCTTCGTGACGCCATCAGGCAATGACTCGCCATCGCAATCGTCGTCGAGTTTCAGTCCGGCGGCGCCGGATTTCAGCGTCAGCGTATTGCCCGACAACGTACCCTCGGCTTCCACGCAGTCGCCGATATTGGGTGGCGTTTGCCTGCTCAAAATCAACGTCAACGATCCGATCTGAACGTTAGGATTGTTGGCGGTAACGATGCCTTTCACTTCACTACTATTGCCAGGGATGAACTTGGACTTGACATAGGTTGCGAGGAAAGTGCCTGCATCGCCAGGTATGCCATTGATGCGAACCGTCTCGCCATCCGTAAGGCTATCAAGACCGGCCGCGCCGGTCGTCTTCGCGCCACTCGCGCTCTTAAACACGGTCCCGTCATCGACCTGGATAATTTGGCCAAGGACCGTGAAGGTCTGTGTTGTCTGATTGATATTGGCAACCGGACCGACGAAACGATGTTTGACGATCACAGAGCTGGCGGAACCCGACACGCCATCGTCGTTGACCTTTCCGGTGACGACGACGTGCATGCCATCGTCAAGCTCCTCCCTAAGTTGGGCTTCGATGCAACGATCCTCACCGGCATCAACGACGCCGTCATCGTAGGTTACCGTTGCGTTACGGCAATCAAAGGTAACGCCGTTGACTTTGACGCTACCGATTTTTTCCACCGTGCCGATTGCCGCCGCGGGGGTGCCGGTTGTTGATCCACCGCCGCCACCACCTCCACCACCTCCGCCGCAGGCGGCAAGCAGCAAGCTAAGCGCGAACAAAATAGGGGTGGGACGGAAAAATTGTCCGATGGAGAAGGGTTGCATGCGCATAATCATTTCCTTTGTGAGTGAGATCATTTTGACGATTTTGACGACGGTTGCTGGCCGCCATCGGTTGGCACACTGTTGGCGTCATCTTGTTTAGTGTGATAAAAATAAATACCGAAGTTGATACGTTGATTGGCTTCGGGATGTTTGGCATCTTTTTGTTCCAAGATCAACGCGCGACGGTTCACGGTCTGCAATGCCTGCATCCCCAGCGCTTCGCCCAACGTGACCAATTCAGCGGCGGACTCTTTAGTGAGCGTATCGTAATAGACGCTTCGCTCGACAAACGGCGGGCCCATTTCCAGCATGTTGTGGACGCTGGCGGCGATGTGGTCGTGCAGATTGTGTTGGAAGTAATAAGCCTTCTCGGCAAAACCTTGCTTGGGAATAAACGCCTCCGTGTTAAGGCATACGCAATCGTCGTGATCGATATGTACGATACCCAGGCGCAGCCATTCATCGAGTATCGCCCGCGAACGAATATCTTTACTAACGGAGGCCACTAAGGCTTCGAACGATTTCTCGCCGCCGGATTTGGCGCCGCGGGTAAGCGGAACCGGGTGACCGTGACTGTCGATGTAGGGTGCTTGGCCGACCCATTTGGCGACTAACTCGGCTCCGAGGGTGACGCTGGCCGGGGGCGGCGCGTCGGCCTCGAGCATTTCCGATAGACGTTTGACATCTTTGCGATGCACGCCCGTTAGCAAGCTGATGCGGCTGTCGGTCTGGCGCTTCGTTTCTAGCTTAAACTCGTTCAAGGCAACCTCTACATAAATGGACTTAAGCAGATCCACCAATATCGTATAAGTGAGCCCTTGCGAAAGCATGAATCTCACCAGCGGCCGTAATATGCCGCGGATCGCTTGGATCGCGATATTCGAAGGTGCTCCCAGCCTTGAGGTCGAATCGTTCATAAGATTTTTGGGCTTTTTTAACTGTGGTGGCAGTTGAGTCTGATCTACATATCGTGTGAAACTTTCACACAATATAGTGTTTTTCAGATATGATGTAAAGAATTATTTCAATTCAGTCCAATTACGGGCCGACGATCAGCCATTAATTTACTGAGCGAGGGTTAGCATGACTAGCGAAGATGTCTATGGATAATTTAACGGAACCTTCGTTGGGTGAAAGATTGACGAAATCGTGGGCCGCGCGAGCGATATCCCGTGTCAAGCGGCTGGTGGGGCTCGGCGCGGATCGGGCATTTAGCGCTACGCGTTGGTTCGCGGTTCTCGGACTCATCATGATTTCCGCCGTGAGTATCGGCACGGCGAGTGTGTTGAGCCGCATTATGGGTGATCTCATGCTGCATCATGATGGCAGGCTGGCAATGGATTTCGTTCAGGGCATTCTTAAGACTCAGGACATCGAGCCGTTTTTCCGCCGCGCGCGCGAAAAAAATCTGGTCCCGTCCGAAGTTGATCCGAGTGCCCGTGACAGCCGTCTCGAGCAATTCTTCGTACAAATCGCCGCCATGCCCCATGTGCTCCACGCCAACGTTTACGATATCGAGCACCGCGTAATCTGGTCGAGCAACCCGAGCGCCAAAAACCGTGTCATGGCGGACAACGAGGAATTGGACGAGGCGCTCCAGGGCGAACTCGTTATCGAGAGTTCGCCGGCGAACCTGGC
>JBKJHT010000125.1:0-4273 GCA_046598945.1 Burkholderiales bacterium
CGCATCGAGGGGCAAAATGTGCGCGTATATGGCGTTGCTAAAACGCTGGCGGATTGTTTTAAGTACCGCAACAAGATTGGTCTTGACGTTGCATTGGAGGCGCTGCGCGAGGCTTGGCGGGCGCGCCAGTTCACGATGGATGAGCTTGACCATTACGCCCGCATTTGCCGTGTACAGCGTGTGATGCAGCCGTATCTGGAAGCGCTGATCGCATGAATGCTGATCGCGATGGAATGGCACGTTCAATACAGGTGAGGCTGGCGCGGCATGCCCTAGCTGCGACATTTGAGCGTCGCCAAACGGCCTTACCAGCCAATGTACCGCCGGGTTTGAGTGAATCATTTGCTCAGGATCCCACCAAGCGTGCGCAGTGGGGTGCGTTCCTTGGTAAGAATCGCCTCACGGCGCCGCCGCTGGAAATTGTAATTGCGGAGATATGGAAATTTATTGAAGAGCCACTGGCCTTAGCCCGAAAGCGGAGTAAACCCAAATGACCCGTTTGAGCGAAACAGATGTCGAAGCTGCTGCCCTCGCATGGTTCGGGGAATTGGGCTATGGGGTTGGACACGGACCAGACGTTGCGCCTGGAGAGCCAATGGCAGAGCGGGATTCATTTGGCGATGTGGTGCTGGTGGGACGATTGCGCGAAGCCATTTGGCGACTGAATCCGGCGATCACTGATGAAGCGCGCGAAGAAGCCTTGCGCAAAGTGCTGCGCGTGACAACGACTTCACCGGTTCAAACGAACCGCGCGTTTCACCGGATGCTGCGCGATGGCGTGGACGTGGAGTATCCGCGGCCCGATGGCTCGATCAAAGGCGACAAGGCGCGGCTGGTGGATTTCGCCGATGTGCGCGCGAACGATTGGTTCGTGGTGAATCAGTTTACGGTGATCGAGGGGCAGCACAATCGTCGGCCGGATGTGGTGGTCTTCGTCAACGGACTTCCTCTAGCCTTGATCGAGCTGAAGAACGCGGCGGACGAGGACGCAACGATCTGGAGCGCCTATGCACAGCTACAGACCTACAAGGCGGAGATTGCGTCGCTATTGCGTTACAACGCATTGCTGGTGGTATCAGATGGCTTGCAAGCGCGCGTCGGCTCACTGACGGCAAATCAGGAGTGGTTCAAAGTTTGGCGCACCATTGACGGCGAAAACGATGCGCCAAAAGGGTCGCTTGAGTTGGAAGTGTTAGTGCGCGGTGTGTTTGAGCAACGGCGATTCCTTGATCTACTCCAACATTTTATTGTGTTCGAGGAAGACCCCGATAGCGGCGCCATTCACAAGATCGTAGCGGGCTACCACCAGTTCCATGCGGTGAATGCTGCGGTGGAAGAGACCGTTCGCGCCAGCGGCATGGGCGATGCAAACATGGTGCGCCAAGAAGTTGGCACCTATTGGTCCGGACGCATGCATGGCGGCAAACCTGGAGACCATCGCGCGGGCGTGGTGTGGCACACGCAAGGCAGCGGCAAGAGTTTCACTATGCTGTTTTTCGCCGCGCGGGTGATTCGCGCGAGCGTGATGCAGAACCCGACGCTTGTTGTGCTGACAGATCGTAACGATCTTGACGATCAACTCTTCGGCCAGTTTCAGCGCTGCCATGACATTCTCGGCCAAATGCCGGTACAGGCCGCGAACCGAGAGAAGTTGCGCGAATTGTTGGCGGTGGCGAGTGGTGGCGTGGTGTTCACAACCATACAAAAGTTTCTCCCAGAAAAGGGTGAGAAAATGCCCTGTCTTAGCGAACGACAGAACATTATCATCATCGCCGATGAAGCGCACCGCTCACAGTATGACCTCATCGACGGTCTCGCCCGGCACATGCGCGACGCACTGCCGAACGCGTCCTTCATCGGCTTCACCGGCACCCCTATAGAGAAAACGGACGCAAACACGCGCGCCGTCTTCGGCGACTACATTTCCATCTACGACATTCAACGCGCCGTCGCCGACAAGGCGACTGTACCGATCTATTACGAAAGCCGCATTGCCAAGCTGGGCCTGAACGCTGCCGAGCTGCCAAAGCTCGACGCGGCCTTCGATGAAATCACGGAAGACGAAGAGCCGACGAGCAAAGAGAAACTCAAAACCAAGTGGGGTGCGTTGGAGGCGATGGTTGGCAATGCCAAACGCATTGCACTCATCGCCAACGATATAGTGACGCATTTCGAGAAGCGTACGGAGGCGATGGATGGTAAGGCCATGATCGTTTGCATGAGCCGGCGCATTTGCGTGGAACTGTATAACGCGCTTATCGAGCGCCGTCCCGAGTGGGCCGAAGACATGCTGAAAGTCGTGATGACGGGCAGCGCCGACGATGGCCCCGACTGGCAACAACACATCGGCAACAAGGAGAAGCGACGCAAACTGGCGAATCGATTTAAGGATAGCAAAGACCGATTCCGAATCGTGATCGTGCGCGACATGTGGCTGACGGGCTTCGACGCACCATGCTTGACGACGATGTATGCCGATAAACCGATGCAAGGTCACGGCCTCATGCAGGCCATTGCTCGAGTGAATCGTGTCTTCAAAGACAAGCCGGGTGGCTTGGTCGTAGATTACCTGGGTCTGGCCGATCAATTGAAACATGCCCTCGCCACCTATACCGAAAGTGGCGGCAAAGGTAATCCGACCTTCGATACCAAACAAGCCATTGCCATTATGCTAGAAAAGCATGGCATCGCCTGCGACCTGATGCACAGGTTTAACTGGACAAAATGGACAACTGGTACGTCCACGGAACGCCTGCAACTGATCCCCGCTGGACAGCAACACATACTCGAACAGGAAGACGGTAAGCAACGCTGGGTGAAAGTCGTAACGGAACTATCCCAAGCGTTTGCGCTTTGCGCAGGCAGCGATGAGGCGTCGGGGATTCGCGATGACGTCAGTTTCTTCCAGGCCATTCAAGCTGCGCTCAATAAGCATAGTCCTAGCAGCACAAAGACCCCCGAACAGATTGACGCCGCGATCCGTCAGCTCGTCTCAAAAGCCATCACCACCGATGGACAAGTGATCGACATTTTTACCGCGGCGGGATTGCCCAAGCCCGACATCAGCATCTTGAGCGATCAGTTTCTGGCAGAAGTGCGCGGCCTCAAGCATAAGAACGTCGCCGCCGAGTTACTGGAAAAGCTGCTCAAAGATGAACTCAAAGTACGCTCGAAGAAAAATTTGGTGCAGAGTCAACTCTTCTCCGAAAAACTCCATAGAACGCTCAATGCCTACCACAACCGCGCCATCTCAACGATGCAGGTCTTGGAGGAATTGATCCAGCTCGCCAAGGAAATGGACGCGGCGACCAAGCGCGGCGAAAACCTTGGCCTCACCGACGACGAGGTCGCTTTCTACGATGCGCTCGCCGCCAATGAGTCTGCCGTGCAAGCCATGGGCGACGATAAACTCAAGCTCATTGCCGCCGAACTCATCACACAAGTCCGCAAGAACGTGACCATCGATTGGACGCTCCGCGAAGGCGCACGCGCCAAAATTAGGGTAATGGTGAAACGCATTCTCAACAAGTATGGATACCCACCGGATCTGCAAGACGAAGCTGTGCAGACGGTGCTCAAGCAAGCAGAATTATTATGCGAAGACTGGGTACCGGTGTGAGAAACGAAGAAGATAATTTCTTCGAATTCTGACGAAAATCTGAAACTGGCTTACTCGATTATCAGTCTGCGAGTTCCACTTAAGAATTTCGTGACCTCGCGAGGCTCAGAATAATTCTCCCGGCCAGTTGACTGGCGATAAAGTAGTAATGGCGCTTGATTTCTTGTTGTCGAATCTGAATGACGGGCCGTGGCAAGTAAATGAGCAAGCAACGCTGCCGAGTTTTTTGGAGCCTTTGATTCAGATTTCGTTTGGTAGCTTCCGTTCGCGATAGAAACGTCAATCACAAAGCGAACGGCTGCATCTGATGATACAAGCATCTGTTCTACTTTTTCGAGTGAATCAGCGCAGTGCGCGTGAACCTGTTGATTTGCACGATAAACCCATGCAACGACGAACTTTGGACACCCGGATTGCTCGGCAATCAAACCAAAAAGTTCGATAGCGATTTAGCCTTCGCTAGGTTGGGCACTGCTGATTTGCGCAGCATGGCTAGTTACCGACAACCCGAGTAACACTACGAGACAGGCTCGCCACATGATCTGCATGGACTCGCTGCGCCTGGTCATAGTAAATCTCCGAAATAAACCGGTTGCCAACCGCATCCTTGGTGAATTGCACAATGATCGGAATAGTGAGTGTGAGATATGCCGT
>JBKJHT010000034.1:0-5131 GCA_046598945.1 Burkholderiales bacterium
AAGGGGTATCCACTTAGCTCCACTAAACCCGCTTCACCCGATTTTCCTTGATTTCACGATCTTCTGGTACGTCACCGGAGCCGTAACGACGACCTGCTCCACAAGTCTGTAGAACAACAACCCACGAGATCGTGCCGTGCGTCGATTGAACCGAAAGACGAATTCGTCCAGATAGTAGTCAAGGTGGCCCGCCTGGATCGCGCCGTGATGGGTTCCGAGTAACCATCGTTGGAGTAACGCAGCGACTCGATGTACGCCCGGCAGCGTGACGTGTGCGAGTTGATCGGAACCCAGCAAAACATTTTTCTGATGGACAAATCCATCCGCCGTCAATTCCAGGTACGCGCCTGAGCCGTCAGTACACACCTGCGATCCAGGTGCGATTGATTCGCGAATGAACGGCAAGATGTGTTTGGAGGATTTTGACAATACGCGGCGCAAACGAATTCGACCAAACCCTTTGGGATCCAGGCGCTCAATGGCAATGGCGACAATCGCGTCGGTCGTATTGCTCTGAAAGCCACCACGCCCAGACTTGGTCTTGGCGATGTCGGTAATCGCTACGTAGGTCTCGTCAACTTCCACCTTTCCGTGCAGCAAGTCGCGTCCGGGGCGCACCATCGCACGCCGCAGGCGATGCAGGATAGCCCATGCCGTTTGATAGCTCCCCAATCCGAGAACGCGTTGTAGGCCCAGGGCGCTTACCCCTTGCTTTTGGTTCGTGACATACCACATCGCCGCAAGCCACACGCGTAATGGCGTGCGGGTTTTGTCCAGAATGGTTCCTGCCGTGACCGTCGTCTGGACACGGCAAGCACGACACATCCGCCGACCTCGACTCAAGCAGTACGCTTCGCCAACAACCCCGCATTTCGGGCAAATGAAACCGTTACGCCATCGCAGCTTCTCCAGATACACCGCGCAGGATTCTTCACTGGCAAAGCGATCTAGAAATTGGCTCCAATTGGCGGGATAATCTGATGCAACTTGCTCGATGTCGTTCGACATTCCGAGATTCTGCCGCAAGTGGAGCTAAGTGGATACCCCTTCTTTTAATACCAATTCGTCTAGGTAGCGTTTCATTGACTAATTATACGGAAATGATAATAAAGTCGCGACTTTATTATTATAAATGGCATAAAAGTCGCTTAAACTAATACGATCCAGGTAATTAGTACGGGTAGCGCCATCAGCGCGTCAATAATGGGCGGACGGATGGAGGTGGTCGCGCACTTTCCTGCTAGTGCGGTCACTATCGGCAACTTCGCCGATCTTTGCGCCATCGCGACGACCTGAATCACATCACGGAAAATTCAGCTTGGTCTTTGGATGCCACAGCGTTTCTTGTGGGCGGCCTGTTGCGGATCCTGCGGCTTTTCAACCAGTACGTCAGCCGGAGTGAACGTGCATATTCTTGTTCATCCCTCTTTTTCCAAAGATCATCTTTGACCGTCCACCATTGAAAATCCTGATGACCGGCGGGGCGGGATTCATCGGCATCCGCACGGCCAAGCGCTGCTTGGAAAAATCCTCGCGCCATCAAGGAGTTCAACGTAAATTTAATTGATTGGGTGCTTCAATAAGGCTACTATCGCCAGATGAAAACGGCTTCAATTTCGCAAACAAAAAACCAACTCAGCGCCCTAATCGTTCAGGTTCGACAAGGCGAAATCATTGTCATCACCGATCACGACCGGCCCGTGGCCAAGCTGGTTCCAGCCCAGGCAAAAAATGGCGAAAAGGCGGCGGGGGCGCTCGCGCAACAGGAGCGCAAGGGAATTATTCGGCCCGGTGACGGCGAGGCCCATTGGCTGGTGCCGCCGCTCAACGCACGCTACGGCGCTAGTGCGCTAACTGCATTGATCGAAGAGCGCGGACAGGGCAGATAAAATTTTGGGACAGTTCCGCCATTCTTCCGCTAATCGTGGAAGAGCACAGCAGCGACCACGCAAGGCGTTACTACGAAGCGAATCCTGAACTGGTTGTGTGGTGGGGTGCCGGCGTGGAATATGCTTCGGCACTCGCGCGCTTAGAGCGTGCCGGCGCGATCGAGACGCGCGCCGACACGCAAGCGCTACAGCGATTACAGGCACTGCGTGGACGAATTTGGCCTGTGATTTCCCGGGGTGAATGCGGGCCATTACATTAGATCGGTAAGTCCTGAGCCGACAACTTGAACGGTCTTGGTCGAAAATCCAAATCTCGTGCCGCATCGAAGTGATCAAATACTAAATCCTGATTCATGCGATCCGCCATCGCCGATGACCAGTGCCGATAGCGCGGTAGTAGGCGCAGGCAAACGACGGCAAACCGAAATATCCACATGGGAAACGAAAGCAAGCGAGGACGACTACCCAAGGCCCCAAAAACCCGGCTGACCATAGCGCGATAGGACAGAGATTCGGCACCGGAAATATTGTAGGCGCGGTTCGTCGCGTTCGGGGAATTTAGGGCGGAGAGACACGCGCTGGCCACATCCGCCGCGTGAACCGGCTGGCGTAAACCATTTGCCTGGCCGAGGACAGGAAAAAAACCAAAGCGGTGAATGAAGCGCGCAATGTCCGAAATATTCTTGTCTCGTCCCCGGCCATAAATTAACGTGGGCCGCAGAATAACCCATTCGATAGACTTACTCTCCGCCCAGGTACGGAAGCGTTCTTCCGCATCGGCGAGTTGTCGCGCAATGGCTTGTTCTTCAACGTCTGAAGAACTACCCTTGGTAAATCGGCTGGTAGAGGAGAGCGCCACAACGCGCCGTGCACCACACGCCCCCATCATTTCGAAGTAATCGGGTAACACCCAAATTGGCGCGACGCAAATCCACTGCAGAAGTTTCGGCGCACCATCTGAAAAACTGACCGTGGATGATGAAATGCGTGACCAATTAACGTTATTAGGCGATTCGTCGATCACCCGCCGAGAGAGTGCCGTCACCCGCCAATCTGTCTGCGTAAGTAGCGACAGCAGACATTCCCCGACCAGGCTCGTCGCGCCGAGGACACCAACGCAAAGCTCAGCCACGGCCGATGATACGCTTGACGGCGTAGTAGCCGGCCACGAAGCCAAACCGTAACCATACAACCAGCGCGACGAAGCCCATCAATACGCCCGGGTATTGGTGACGAAAAAATTTGCGATAAAACCGAATCATCCCACGATGCTTATGCCACTCGACAAATATTGGCCGAGAACGACTACATCCGCCTTTGTCATGAACGATTCTGGCATCAGGCACAAACATGATTTTCCAGCCCTTTCGGCGTAGGGTCATGGAAAAATCCAGGTCTTCGCCATGCAAAAAATAGCCCTCGTCCCATCGCCCGGCATCATCCATCGCGGCACGCCGAACCAGCATGCAAGCGCCGGAAATCGACTCTACCTCTATCGGTTCAGACGGCAACGGCTGCTTGTGCAAGTGGAAATCGAAAAACAGGCGCGGCCAGCGATCAGCAAAACGTGACAAGCCAAATGCCCGCACAAAAGAACGCCAGGGTGTTGGAATAGCCCGCCGTCCACCGCCCTGTTCCGTGCCATCAGGATCAACCAGCAAACCACCTACCATTCCAGCTTCAGGATAAGCCTCTAATGTCTGGAGCAAACGCTTCACAGAATCTGGCTCCAGCACACAGTCAGGGTTAAGAAAAAACAGGTAACTGCCGGCAGATGTACCTGCGCCGATATTGCACGCCGCCGCGAACCCAAGATTCTCTTGATTACGAATAATCCGCAGCTTCGACTCACCGGAAAATGCCGCTTCAATCTGTGCCAAACTAGAATCGGTTGAAGCGTTATCGACCACAACCAATTCATCCACCTGGCCTAAGGCGGACGAAACGCAGGCTGCAAGGAAATCGCAGGCATTGTAATTAACGATAATCAGAGAGACTGAGTTTGGCATAAGGGCAGTTCGCAATAAATTACTTTTCAATTTTCCCAGCACAGCCGTGCCGTACCGGCATAATTCGTTTATCCATCAGCCGCCAAATTTCGCGCAGTGTCGCAACGCGGGCTGATTGAATCAGCCGCCGCTTACGCCACATCTTCGGCAAGCCCTTGATCGCATCCCACTTGGCGCGCAGCATCGTTCGACCCTGACCGCGCAACATGAACGCCACCAGCACACCCAGATTCATCGCCAGGTGCAGCGGCAGAAACATCCAGAACAACACGCCCGGCATATTTTTCACATAAGTCCACACCAGGTTCCGATGTCCATGATAGACCGCGAAATCGCTATGTTGCCCGCCAGATGTGCCAGAGCCAACATGGTGCGCCACCGAGGATGGCACGTAGAGGCAACGATACCTCGCCAGCCTCAAACGGAAACCAAGATCCACGTCTTCCGAGTAGCAAAAAAAATCATCATCGAATCCACCAACCTCGACCAACGCGCTGCGCCGATACAGCGCCGCCGCCGCACAAGGAGAGAACACTTCCCGAACCTCCTCTGAAACAGACGACACCGGCACGCCATGCCCCATGCGCCAGACCCGCCCACTCACGTGATAAACGTCCCCTGCGCCATCCAATACTTCAGGGTTAGCCGAATTCACTAGCTTACTGCCGAATACCTCAAAGCCTGGATAATCGACGGTCGCCAAAAGTAAAGCCTCCAGCCAGCGGGGCTCCACAAATGCATCGGGGTTAAGCAGAGCGATCCAGTCCGTATCAGAAGAAGCTGCCCTGAACGCCAAGTTGTTGCCGCGCGCAAACCCCAGATTCTCGTTCTGCGCCAGCAAACGTACCGATGGAAAACGCCGCACGATGTCGAGCGACGCATCGGAACTCGCGTTATCCACCAGGATGATCTCGTGCGGAGCAACCGTCTGTGCCTGCAATGCCGACAGACAACGGTCGAGAAAGTGTTCGCCGTTCCAGTTGACGATGACCACCGTCACCGTCGGCCATATACTTTGGCGCGGATCGTTCACGAACCCACCTGCCGATCCGCCCACCACATCGACAAGGGCACGGAAAACATATCCACATCGAAATGGCTTCTGCTATCTTGCAACAGATTAGGCTGGCACAAATACGGCAGGGCTAACACCGAAGAACTTGCCCAATTTGCCGGCTAGAGTTGCGCTGATTTTTCGTTTCCCGGCCAGAATCGCGGATAGGTTGCTCTGGG
>JBKJHT010000242.1:0-5416 GCA_046598945.1 Burkholderiales bacterium
TTGGATGAAGCAGGAACAAAGTGGTGAACTTAAGGCCAGCTTGGGTGCCAACAAACTTACCGCAGACCAGCTACGCATTCGTGAGCTTGAGCGTGAACTCTCCATCGCCAAGACGGAGCGAGATATATTAATGGCCCGAGGCCACGTAGAAAAAGCGACGGCGTTCTTCGCGAAGGAGTCGAAGTGGCCCTAGGCCAGCCACTGAAGTACGCCATGATTGATAAGTTCCGACATCAACATCCCGTGGCCCGGTTGTGTGCGTTGGTGGACGTGGCGAAGAGTGGCTACCAGGCTTGGTGTACAGGCAAAGTCACGTCCCCGCGCAAACTCGACGATATACGGCTGGTCGTTGCCATCAAAGCGGCACATCAACGTGGCCGTGGCATCTACGGCCCCGAGAAGATTCGAAGCGAGTTGCTTGCACACGGCATGAAGGCTGGGCTGAATCGCATCAAGCGTCTGCGCAGACTTCATAGCATCCGCTGCACACACAAGAAGAAATTTAGAGTCACCACCGATTCGAAACATTCTCTTCCGATCGCTGACAACGTATTGGATCGCCAGTTCGCACAAACGGCACCGAACCGAGTGTGGGTCGCGGATATCACTTACATTTCAACCGATGAAGGCTGGTTGTTTCTGGCCGCCGTCAAAGATTTGTACACCTGCGAAATCGTTGGCTGGGCCATGGATAAGCAGATGACAAAAAAGTTGGTGATCGACGCGCTGCGTGCCGCGTACTGGCGTAAAAAACCACTGCCCGGATTACTACACCACTCGGACCGCGGTAGTCAGTATTGCAGCGGCACCTACCGAGCGCTGCAAGTCAGTTACAAAATGAAAACGTCGATGAGTCGCAAAGGCGACTGTTGGGACAACGCACCAATGGAAAGTTTCTTCGGCACGCTTAAAACGGAATGCTTGCATCACTACAAATTTAAAACCCGCGATCAGGCAAAGCAGGTTGTATTTGAGTACATCGAGGTGTTCTACAACCGTATCCGACGTCATGCCACGATTCAAAACCAGGTACCCGCCGACTACGCGCAACAATTCTATCAAGACGAACTACAAATTGCCGCATAATTAAATGACTTGCCCGTCCACTCAATCGAACCTAGCTCACAATCCGTGACTGGCGCGGACGGTAAGCCCGTGCTGAATTGCGAAGGGCGAGCCGGTCAAGCAGACGGTCAAGCTAGAGCGGCCCAGGGTGTTCTTTGCCGTGGTGTTCAACGCTGAGCAGATCGAGGGCTTACCCCCGATGCAGCCGCGCCCGGAAAACCAACAGACTTGGGGCGCGATCGAGCGCGCCGAGAAAATTTTAGTCGCGTCGGGCGCCGACATCCGACACGCCGAGCAGAATCGCGCCTTTTATCGACCCGCCAGCGACAGCATTCACTTGCCGGATAAAGGACAGTTTCCGAGCGCTGCCAACTACTATGCGATCGCTCTACACGAGCTGGGCCACTGGACAGGCCACGCGTCTCGACTAGACCGCGATCAGTCGCATCCCTTCGGAAGCGAGGAATACGCGAAGGAAGAATTGCGCGCGGAAATTGCCAGCATGATTTTGGGCGACGAGCTGGGCATCGGCCACGATCCTGAACAGCACGCCGCCTATGTTGGTTTGTGGATTAAGGCACTACAGGAAGAACCACTAGAAATTTTTCGGGCGGCAGCCGACGCCGAAAAGATTCAAGCGTATGTGCTAGGCCTGGAACAACAGCAGGTTCAAGAACAGGCAGCGCGGCAGACGGGAGCAATAGTCAAATGTTGTGTATGGGAGATTGATTAGGCGGCGATTGTTATAGATTGCTCTCGTACTCCATTTTTGAATTGAATTCCTTGAATGACTTCGGCGATCAGTTCAGCGCCACGCAGTTTCAGCCAACGCTGTTCTGCGCTGAGCGCAAGTTTAAATACCATCGATAGGATACTGGTTCGAGAAACGCATCCGCGTGTTTTGGCGGTGCGTAGCCGCACACTGGCAAAGGTGGATTCGATCGGATTGCTGGTGCGAATATGATGCCAGTGCTCAGCTGGAAAATCATAAAAGTTCAGTAACGATCCTTGGTCTTTGGCCAAGCACTGCGCCGCCTTCGGATACTTGGGCTGATAGACCTGCACGAATGTCGCGAAGGCGAGGTGGGCATTGTCGCGCGTTGCGGCCATCCAGATCTGCTGCAAGTCGGACTTCGCTTTGGCTTGCACATGCTTGGGCAGCTTATTGAGCACATTGGCGGTTTTGTGCACCCAGCAACGCTGTTCCTGGGTAGAGCCAAACACCTGCGGTAGCGCTTTCCAAAAACCGAGCGCACCATCGCCAATGGCCAGTTTGGGATCCATCTTCAGTCCACGTTGCTTTAAATCCATCAATACCTCTTTCCAGGATTGCTCGGATTCGCGATACCCATCGCTCAGTGCCACCAATTCCTTCTTGCCCTCTTTTGTTGCGCCGATCACCACCAGAATGCACTGGTTGGCTTCCTCCAAGCGCACGCCAAAGTGAATCCCATCCACCCACAGATACACATACTGCTTGCTGGCCAGGTTGCGCGTCTCCCAGCGGGCATGCTCGGCTTGCCAGCCGCTCTTCAAGCGGCTGATCGTGCCGGGTGATAACCCCGGCGCATCACGTCCCAGCAGAGCAGCCAGCGCTTCGCCAAAGCCGCCCGTGGAGATTCCTTTTAGGTACAGCCACGGCAACAATTCTTCTATCGTCTTGGTGCGCCGCAAATACGCCGGCAAAATGGAAGAGCTGAAACGAACCTGACCCGCTCGATCACGAACCCGCGGCGCCTTCACCGCCACCTCACCAATGCCGGTCTGGATCGTCCGCGCCGGCAGGTAGCCGTTGCGTACCATGCGCGCTCGACCGGCCTGGTCCTGCTCACCACCATACCGCCCCAGAAATTCTGCAACCTCCGCTTCTACCGCTTGGGCTAGCAACTCCCGGGCACCTTCGCGCAGCATCTGTGTCAGCGCGTCATGAACACAATTCGCTACTCCTGGATTCTTGTACTCAAACACGTTATCGTTACTCACGGCGTATTCACTCCTTAACAGGTTAATTGATGATTCCGGAAGAACCATCAAGAATACGCCGCCTCTCATTTCATCTCATACACAACTTTCGATCATAGCTCGGCAGACGGACGAGCCGGGCGACGTGACGACACCGGAGACAGCCATGAAACTACCGCGCAAGCAAGTAGCGCAAGGCAAGGAGGCTGCCATCGCCGTGTCATCGGAACGAATCTTTATCGACGTGCCGTTCAAGCAGAAGGACGAAGGGAAGTCCAAAGGTTACGCGCTCGATCCAGAGCAGAAGGCCCAATTGCAGGCCAAAGCGGCCGCAACGCTACAAGCGCGTGAAACGGAGCAAGCGCTGCTACAAGAGCAAGCCGCACGGCGCGTTGTTCGGGAAATGGCCGACCTCGTGCCGGTCACACAACCGACGCCTTACATGCAGGCGAAGGGCATTCAACCCCACGTCGGCGTGTTGACTGATAATGAAGGCCTGAAAACTTACGTTCCGGCCATTGATGCGAACGGCAAACAGTGGACAACGAACTACATCCAGGCCGAAGGCACTAAGCGCTTTGCGAAGCACAGCCGTAAGGAGGGCTGCTTCCATGTTGTGGGCGGCTTGGAGGCACTGTCCACCGCCCCCGCCCTCATCATTGCGGAAGGCTACTCTACAGCAGCAACATTAGCGCAGTCCCTTGGTTATGCAGCCGTCGCCGCTTTCGACGCCGGCAACTTGCCTCACGTCGCCAAGGCGCTGCACGCAAAATTCCCGGACAAACCCATCATCATCGCCGGTGACAACGCCACACACCTACAGGCCACCCTTGGGGTCAATCCGAGCCGCGCCAAAGCTGAGGAAGCGGCCACGTCGGTCGGCGGCAAGACGTTGTTCCCGATATTCGCACCGCAGGAGCAGGCAGCGAACGCGGAAGGCAACAAGAGCTTCAAGGACTTCAACGACCTTGCGACGAAAAGCACCCTTGGCACAGAGGGTGTCGATCGCCAGGTGCGTTCGATTGTGAATTCCGAGATTGAGAAACACCCGGCGCGTATCGAGCAACAGCGAAAGCTAGCGCTTGTGCAGACGCAAGAGCAGCGGCCACGTCGCATAGCCAAGTTTGGATGATCGCGATGACCCCTTGCGATAAGTGCGCGCACCGAGTAACGAAAAGCAGTGCGAGTACCGGCGATTCTTCAATGTTGGAATGTAAGCCGCCCGTTACACCCAGCATACTCTATGCCGCGTATTTGAAATTCGCCGCCGATGGTGCCGTGGTGACGCCGTTTGTCGTAGCCGCCCTTCCCGACGTTACGCGCGACGCATGGCCGTTCTTTTTTCTTGCCGCCCATCTCGACCGTTGCGAAGGCTTCACACCCTTGCCAGCCTAACAACGCAGATGCCACTATGTGCTATTCGGCGCAAGTCATTGCTGAGTACCGTTAACGTTTGGCGGGTTGCTGGCTATCTCTAACCCGTCATGTTTGAGTGCCCCTATTTGGTTTCGCCAATATCTTTGTGCGATTGGTGGCTTAGCCTGAGCACGCGCGCAAGCCGCGCAAGGGGTAAAGCGTTGCCTCGTACTCAATCGTTCAGACTCACGTTGCTCGCTTAGCTGCGATTTCTGTGCGCGCCCCTTGCGCGGCCTGCTCGTTCGCGCGCCCTAGGGGAAGCCGTCGCACCAGCGATATTCATCAACCCACTGAAGGAGCACATCATGACCAGCAACAAAAGCAAGCAGCAACCCTCCAAAAAACTTCCCGCCTACATCGCTTACACCGTATCGGCGCACGACCCCGAGGACAAGGGCTTTTGGACACAAATCGGCGCGGCGTGGCAACACGACGACGGCGAAGGCCTAAACCTGAAACTCAACGCGCTACCCATCGACGGCCAAATCGTCTTGCGCACCCGCAAAGACCCAGGCAAGAAAGACTCATAGTAACCTCCGTCCCTCCCGGACTTTACAGGGGCCTCGGCCCCTTTTTTTTGACTTACAACACTGTCTCGAACACCGATAAAAGCAAATCAAGAGCATCTGCAAGAGCGTCACACCGCAACCCTCTTGCCGACTCTTGAAAAGAGGTAAGCCAGATCCGCAATGCGGAACTCGCCGTGCTTTCGTATGAAAAAAAGCCACCAGCGCTTGTCCACCTATCCCCATGTCCTGAAACCGCTACGGCGAGGGCCTCACTCGCCCGAGTAGCGGACGCGCGCCGTTGTCCACACCGACGGCTGTGGGCAACGGGAATTCGCACGGGGACTTGTGGATAGGTGGGCAAGGGCAACATTCTCATCTTCCGCAACGCGGAACATGGCTCGGCGGTGCGAGATCCCATTTGGGAACTCGCTGACTGGTTTGCCGCTCACGCCGGCGCAGCGACC
>JBKJHT010000003.1:0-22560 GCA_046598945.1 Burkholderiales bacterium
CAACACATGCGGAGAGACGTGTTTCGTCAGCAGGGAGGGACAACGCGCCGCGGCGGTTTTGGCGTGTTTGCGCAGGATGTATTCGAAGCCGGAACGCGTCATCGGTTCGCGGCGAGCGTTGAGGAACAGTTCCGGTGCCAAGACCTTGCCCCTAACCGCCGACCAGGCACGCAGTGCCGATGTCGTTTCCTTCCACAAGGGCAGGCAACGTTCCCGGCGACCCTTACCGTGGACGAGAACGCTTGGGTGGGGCTGGAAAGTCAGATCCTCGGTTCGCAGCCCGGTCAGCTCAGAAACGCGTAACGCCCCGGCGAAGCACAAGTGGAGCATGGCTCGATCACGGATTCCGCTCCAGTGGGTGGGTACCGGTGCATCCAGGATGGACTGCATTTCCTCGACCGTCAGATGTTTGACCAGACGACTATCCGTTTTCTTTACCGGAAGCGCGAGGACCCGCCGAATCTGTTCCAACGCCGACGGCACGCGATATTCCATGAAGTGCATGAACGACTTGATTGCAGCAAGCCGCGTGTTTCTGGAATTCGGCCCATTACTGCGTGCCGTTTCCAGATGGCTCAGGAAGGCGACAATCAGAGGCGCATCAATCTGCTCTAAATGCAATTGCGATGGTGAGATCTTGAGGCAGCCACTGGCGTATTCAAAGAGCAGCTTGAAAGCGTAAGCGTACGACTCGCAGGTGTTGTCGCTAGCGCGACGTTCGATCGGGAGGCGTTGTTGAAGGAATGCCGTAATGTGCGGTGCAATTGGCGTCATGGCTGTGCTCCCGTCATAAAGCTTTCACAGCGCTCGGCGATGTTTCTCATCAGATCGGGCGTTGCTTCCAGATACCAGTACGTATGGGCAACATTGCCGTGCCCGAGATACGTCGATAGCGCCAACATGTGTTTGGTAATGCGATCGCGGCCATCCGGGCAGGTTTCCAGGGCTCTCACCGCGAAGCTGTGTCTCAAGGAATGGGGTGTGGGCCGAGGCCGCATCGGAGAGCGCGGTAAACCTATCGCTTTCACAGCGATGTGGAATGCGGATTCAACGTCCTTGACGAGTAGCGGCTTCCTTCGCAATGAAACAAACACGTGGTCGTCCAGCGGAGCGTAGGGACGACGCCGTTCAAGATAGCGCTCGAGGCCCGCCCGGGCGCTCTCGTGCAGGGGAACGAGGCGGCTCTTGCGGAATTTGGTGTCTCGAATCATCAGCCCGTCTGGGCCGATGTCTTCATAGCGCAGTCGAATGGCCTCCGAAACACGAAGCCCCGTGCACGCCAGCAGCGCGAACAGCGTGCCGTAGGTATGGCGACGCAAGGAGCGATCGCCCAACTGAAACGCCGCTTGTACGAGGCGCTGAATATCCTCCCCGGAGAATATGTAAGGGACAGGCCGCGGTCCTTTCTCGCTACCAAATACAGCCACCGGCATTTCGTGGCGCGGGTCCTCGACACGGGCGTAGCGGGCGAAACGAATCACGTCGCCAACCCGGCGCGCACGCTGATGAACCGATCGCGCTAGTCCAGCCCATTCGACGGCGGTTTCGCGGCAAACGTAGTGTTTGCCGCGTGCGTCGGAGAAAGCGGCGAAGCTTAGCAGACAGTTACCTTCGGACTTGAGTGCGAACCCACACGCTCGACGCATCAACAGATACGATTCCACGGCTTTGATTAGCATGGCGCCACCTCCGGCCAAACCTGAGTAATCTGCTGCAGTCCAGGAAGATCGACCTTGGCATAGATTTGTGTCGTCGTGATGGAACGGTGTCCCAGAATAACGGCAATATCTTGCAGCGACGCACCTTCTCGCAGCATTGAGGTCGCCACCGAATGACGCAGTGCATGAGCGGCACCACCACCCGGGCATTTGACACCGGCCCGACGCATGGCCCGGGCAACGACGACTGAGACGGCGCAATGATTGGCGAAGGCTCGAAATGGCGCGCGGCAGCGCACAAATAGTGCGTCAGTGTCGGTCTGCGGCCGTCCATCCTGCAGGTAGTCGGCGATTGCTTGGCCGATCTCCCGGGTCAGAGGGAACTTCGTCTGACGCCTGCTCTTCCCCGTGACACAGAGCCAGGCTCCCTTCCAGTCGATATCCCCCAGTCCTGCCGCGACGATATCGCCGGCGCGCAATCCTAGACGGGCGAGTAAGAGAAGAATGGCACGATCCCGCCGGCCAACTGATGAGCGCAGATCACACGAAGCGATAATTCGTTCGACTTCTTCTGATTGCAGGTAGCGCGGCAGCGAGGAAAGTCGCCAATGAGCCACGATGGGGATGGCTGCGTCCAGCCCAACTGCGCACTTGCCTTCTGCGATCAGAAAGCGAAGGAACATGCGCAACGCTGTCGTGCAGTTCTTGGTCACTGCCAGTCCCTGCCTGTGGCTCGTATCCAAAACAAACTGTCGTAAGCTCTGGGCATCGAATTTGCCCGGCTCCTCGCCAATGCGTCTGAGCAACGCTCTGATCGAGGTACTGTACGTGCACAGGGTGGAATCTTTGGTCGTGCGTTGCTGGCGCATCCACTGACAGAACTCGACGAGCAGAACCGGATCTTGTGTTGTGTGATCAGCACGGGAAGTGGCAATGGCGCCGGCACCGCGAAGGTGTCCCACGAACAAGCGTGCACCGTTCATCAAATTCAGGCGGTCCGCGTGTCCATACCCTGGGCATCGACATTGAATTAGATGGTGGTCGAAGTCGTAAAGAACTTGCTCATGAAATTCGCTGAGATCGATACCTTTGTGACCCGCCCAATAAACCAAGTGTTCCGCCGCCCGAATGTGCCTGCGACTGGTGATCTGCGCGTAGCCCGCTCGCCACAGCTCACAGGCAAAACCTTCAAGCAAAGCGCCAGCGGGACCGCCGCAAAGCGCGCGAACTCTCTCCTGCGATTCAAAATATTTTGCAAGCATGACATCCTCCTAAATCGGCCAAGTCGGCCCAGGAAGACATTACAATTATGTGGGGAGATAAACCTTAAGACTGCCGAGGGAGCGGGGCCTTTGAGGAGGGGCTCCGCGTAAAACTAAACTCTGCATTACAACTCCCGGTCGAGCATTGGCATGAGTATTTGGCCGATCCGACCTTGGCCGACGCCATCCTGGATCGGATCGTGCATCAAAGTCACAAACTGAAACTCAAGGGCGCGTCGCTTCGCAAGAAGGAAACGGCATGATTCAAAGCCAGAAACAACGCGCTTCGCGCACCGCTGCGTGACCGCTTGGTGTAAGATTTATCTGCCTTCGCTTCTCCAAAAGTACCGGTCACGTTATTTCTGAAATGATCGGTCACGTTCGCTGAAATACGCAGCATGAGTCACCGCAAGGCCGCGTTAACGCCCACCCCGCATGTCAAACGTTTGGTTTCTGAGTCGCCACGAAGCCCTGCCATACCCCGAAAACTTCGCTCAAACATTACCTTGCACCGAGCGGTTAATGTAAATACAATAACCACATGCGAATTACTTTCGACCCAACCAAGCGCGACAAGGCATTATCTGAACGCGGGCTGGATTTTGATGATGCTGAATTGATCTTTGCGGGTGTCACTTGGGAGGTCGAAGATACGCGAAAAGACTACGACGAAACGCGTGTTATCTGCTACGGATTGTTGGAAGGGCGGATGATCGTTGTAGACTACACACCGCGTGGCGCGGATCGCCACGTTTTTAGCATGAGGAAAGCCAATGAACGCGAACAAAAACGCATCGCGCCACCCCTTAAAGTCTGACATGGATCGGGTTGATGCCCACACTTTGAAGAAAGCGGAGTATGAAGACCTACCGGAACTAACCGAGGAAATGCTTGCGCGCGCAAAGGTAAATAAAGGTGGAAGGCCACTTTCGGCAAATCCACGCAAGTTGATTTCCCTGCGACTACCAGCTGACGTAATAGAACGCTGGAAGGCAACAGGGGCAGGTTGGCAAACCCGGATGGCCGAACGGCTAAGTAAAGTTCGATGAAGAAATCTAACTTATCGTTCCAGGGGGACGCACCAAAAGCGGCGTGCCCCATAACTCAAACGTTGGGCATCCTCAAACGTTTCGACCGTGACACAGAAGAATTGTTTCTTGGCCTACCCTGCGGCTCTCATCGGCATCGGCGGTCTTTCCATGAACCTAATTGACCGACGCGCGCACAAATGGCGACGGCCCCCTCACCCCCGCCTCGGGCTTGGAGGGTAGGCCTTGGCTATTGCGCCCGGTCGTACTCAGCCGCATGCCTTTGAGCGACTATTCTTCATGAATCTTACCCGGTTCATGGCGCGTGAGCAGTGTCGACAGCGGCGACACAGGCAGCTCGCAATGGCGTTCGTGTCGACACGATACCGGTTGTGTACTCGCTTCTGGTAAGCGCTTAATTTGCGCCTCGTGCGTGTAGATGTCGCCAGAATACTTTCTCGCAACACTTTTTAAGTTAACTCTCCAGAGGTGTGCTTTTGGATGCTAAGGTGTATACAATTGTCCAAAGAGAGTATCCACAGTCTGTGGTTTTTAACATATCAAAAAAATCCGAAACAGTGGCCTTGTCCAACTGGCCGGGCAACATAAATACAAGGGAGATCGGACTATGAGTCAGACCAACTTCAAATCCCTGTCATGCCGGGACTGCCGCGAGGGCGCCGGGCTGGATTTCGATTTCACGATGGCATTTCAACCGTTCGTCGATGCGGCAACAGGCGATATATTCGGCTATGAGGCGCTGGTGCGCGGCCCCAATCAAGAGCCGGCCGCAGAGATTCTTGGCAAAGTGAACGAGAGTAATCGCTATCAGTTCGATCAGGCGTGCAGGGTCAAGGCGATTGGGCTGGCGTCGCAGTTGGGGCTGGAGGGGATGCTGAGTATTAACTTCCTCCCGAACGCAATTTACCAGCCTGCGACTTGTATCCGCGCCACGTTGGAAGCGGCGAAGGAACTCGGTTTTCCTACGCACCGCATTATGTTCGAGGTCACGGAAGGCGAGCGCGTTAGCGATCATGCCCACCTGACCGCCATTTTTAAGGAATACAAACGTATCGGCTTCACTACCGCAATTGATGACTTCGGTGCGGGATATTCGGGACTCAATCTGCTGGCGGAATTTCAACCCGATTACATTAAGCTTGACATGGCATTGACCCGCAACATCGATAAAGACCGCGTGCGGCGAGCGATCGTACATGGCATTCTGGAAACCTGCCGTGAGCTCAAACTCGGTGTTATCGCGGAAGGCATTGAAACTCCGGAAGAGTGTCTTGTGCTGCAGGATGAAGGCGTCGCTCTGTTCCAGGGTTATCTCTTTGCTAAGCCCGGCTTTCAGCATCTTCCCAAGGTTTCTCCCGATATCCTTGCGCTGGTAAAGCCGCGCCGTACCGGCGACCGCCGGCGCAGGCCTGGCTAGCCCGCGTGGTGCGACCTCCGCCGGCTCGAATTTGAAATTCGTGTCGTTTTTCGCACTTAGCGGGACCGACACGAACAGGCCATGACTCGAGGATCGCGTGGAAGTGGATCGACGACTAATAAAAATCCATTCTGCCTGAGCGATTCTCGCGGCGATTGGACTGTTGCTATTTTGCTAAAATGAACGAAACAGCAATCAGTAGTGAATCGCGTTAGTTCATTTCCCAAAGGAAATTTATGCCCACAATCTTCACGCCAGACCAACGCAGCGCTTACCAGCGCGACGGCTTCGTAATGATTCGTTCGCTGTTCGACTTGGAGGAAATCGGCATTTTGCGCGAGGCGATCGAGCTGGATCCGCAATTGCGCGAAAGTCTTTACGACCGCAAAGATTCTGAAGGCAAGGCCACGCGCATGGCGACGTGGAATCATCCCGGCGATAGCGCATACGGTCTTGCCGCGCGATCCCATCGCGTCGTCGACACGATGGAAGATATGCTCGGCGGCGAGGTGTATCACTATCACTCGAAGCTCACCGCGAAAGAGCCGCGCGTCGGCGGCGCGTGGGAATGGCATCAGGACTACGGTTACTGGTATCACAACGGCTGCGTCTACCCTTACTTGGCGAGCGTGATGGTCGCGCTCGATCATTCGACTCGCGACAATGGCTGCTTGCAAGTGTTGCGCGGTTCGCACCTCGCCGGGCGCGTGGACCATGGCGTGTTGCCGGGCGAACAGGTCGGCGCAGATCCGCGCCGCGTCGAGCAAATGCTCAAGCAACTGGAACTGGTATACGCAGAAATGGCGCCGGGCGACGGGCTGTTTTTCCACAGCAACTTGATGCATCGTTCCGACCAAAACCGCTCCGACAATCGCCGCTGGACGGTGTTGTTTTGCTATAACGCGGCGCGCAATGATCCCTATCTCGAACATCATCATCCGCGCTACACGCCGCTGGTTAAAGTTCCTGACGATGCGATTAAGGCAGCCGGCTTGAGATTCGCCGATGCCGACGACGCGCACTTCCGTAAGAATTTCTCCAATCCGCCGGAACTCACTAAGCGATTCTAACGTGGCGGAACCAAACTATCCCACCGCAATCGTCGCGAAAAACGCGGCGCTGCGAACCAAGCCGTCCAACTATCCCGAACTCTTCGCCTCGCGCATGGCGGGTCGAGCAAAACAGCCGCTTGGTGACATCTTCGGCCTGGCGAATTTTGGCGTTAATCGCACCACGCTGGCGCCCGGCGCGGTGTCGTCTTTGCGTCATATGCACTCGAAGCAAGACGAATTCGTTTACATTTTGGCGGGTCACCCGACATTGGTCAGCAATGCCGGGCAGACACCGTTGGCGCCGGGAATGTGCGCCGGATTTAAAGCGGATAACGGCGACGCCCATCAATTAGTTAATTTAACGAACGAACCTGCGGCCTACCTTGAAGTCGGCGATCGTAGCGCCGCTGATGCCATCACCTATCCGGACGACGACATCGTCGCGATGTTAGTTAAAGGAGAGTGGCAGTTTGTACACAAAGATGGGCGTTCCTACTAACCCGATTGCATATCATATTGTCATTCCCGCGAAGGCGGGAATCCATAGTGCTTAGGGATTTCCCGACGCCAAATGGATTCCCGCCTTCGCGGGAATGACAGAAATTAGGGGCGTAAGTTATGCAATACACGTCGAAAATATTGTGGAATCGCAACGGCGCACTCTTCAGCGACAATCGTTATAGTCGTAAACATCTGTGGCAATTCGACGGCGGCGTTGAAGTGTTTGCGTCGAGTTCGCCGCAAGTTGTACGCTTGCCACTTTCCGAGGCGGCCGCAGTCGATCCTGAAGAAGCGTTTGTCGCATCGCTCGCGAGTTGTCATATGTTGTGGTTTCTTGATATCGCCGCGCGCGGTGGCTTCATCATCGATTCCTATGTTGATGATGCCGTCGGCACGCTCGCGAAAAATAGCGATGGCAAGTTCGCGATGACTATTGTCACGCTGAAGCCGCACGTGATTTTTTCCGGTGATAAACGCCCGTCCCACGAAGACATCCAACAAATGCATCACAAAGCCCATGACGAATGCTTCATCGCGACGTCGGTGAAAAGCGAAGTGCGTTGCGAGCCGGCGTTCGACTGAAGGGTACTTTTTTGATGTCATTCTGAGCGCAACGAAGAATGACATATTGGTGATTTTCGAGAATCGCTAAAATCAATCCACCCCCTCCAGCTTCGTATGCGTGCGCACACCTCAATGTCGTAGCACTGCTTGGAGATGTCCGTGGATATTGACTCCCAGGCCATCCGCGTAGCATTGAGAATAAACTATCCGCCATGAAATTTTGGCCCTACGCAGTTTCCGGTAAAATTCGTCTTTAATCACCACGCCCTACTTTCGTCATGCCTTCCGATATCGAAATCGCCCAGAAAGCTACACTCAGCCGTGTCGTCGAACTCGCCAAAGATCGCCTCGGCATTCCCGAAGATGCGCTTGAGCCTTACGGCCATTACAAAGCCAAAGTCTCCCTCGACTATCTCGATTCGCTAAAGGACAAACCAAACGGAAAACTCATTCTCGTCACGGCCATCAGCCCCACGCCGGCGGGTGAAGGTAAGACCACGACGACTGTCGGCCTTGGCGATGCGTTAAATCGCATCGGAAAAAAAGCGGTGGTGTGTTTACGCGAGCCGAGTTTGGGCCCGGTGTTCGGCATGAAGGGCGGCGCAGCGGGCGGCGGCTATGCGCAAATCGTGCCGATGGAAGACATCAATCTGCATTTCACCGGCGACTTTAACGCCATTGCGCTGGCGAACAATCTGCTCGCCGCGTTGCTCGATAATCATATTCATCACGGCAATGCGCTCAACATCGACGTGCGCCGCATCACCTGGAAGCGCGTCGTCGACATGAACGATCGCGCGCTGCGCAACATCGTCGTCTCCCTCGGCGGCCCAGCCAATGGCTATCCGCGCGAGGATGGTTTTGACATTGTTGTCGCCTCGGAAGTGATGGCGATTTTCTGTCTCGCGACCTCGCTTAAAGATTTGAAGGAACGCCTCGGCAACATCGTCGTAGCTTATTCCAAGGATCAGAAGGCGATACGCGCTCGCGATCTCAACGCTCACGGCGCGATGACGGTGTTGCTGAAAGATGCGCTGAAGCCCAATCTCGCGCAGACCTTGGAGAACAACCCTGCCTTCATTCACGGCGGCCCGTTTGCTAACATTGCCCACGGCTGCAACAGCGTTATCGCCACGCAAGCTTCGCTCAAGCTCGGCGATTACGTTGTGACCGAAGCGGGCTTCGGCGCCGACTTGGGCGCAGAAAAGTTTGTCGACATCAAATGCAGAAAATCCGGCCTGCGGCCCGATGCCTGTGTCATTGTCGCGACCATCCGCGCGCTGAAATACCACGGCGGCGTTGACCTGAAAAATCTCAATACCGAAGACCTGACGGCGTTGGAAAAAGGCTTGGCAAATTTGGAGCGCCACGTCAACAACGTGACGCATCATTTCGGCCTGCCCTGCGTGGTGGCGATTAATCATTTCACTCACGATACCGACGCCGAGGTGAAACTACTGCAAGATAAATTATCGAAACTGGGCGTGAATGTTGTTCTCGCCAGGCATTGGGCGCACGGCGGCGCGGGCGCGGAAGATTTGGCTCGCGCCGTGGTGAAACTTTGCGACAACCCGACATCGAAAATGAAATTGGTCTACGAAGACCAAGCAACGTTGTGGGACAAAATCAAAACTATTGCGACGAAAATTTATGGCGCTCTCGATGTTTCCGCCGATGCCAAGGTGAAAGCGCAGTTGCAGAAATTCCAAGAAGACGGTTATGGTCATTATCCCGTTTGCATCGCGAAAACTCAGTATTCGTTTTCCACGGATGCAACGGCGCGTGGCGCGCCGAGCGGCCATGTGGTGAATGTGCGCGAGGTGCGATTGTCTGCGGGCGCGGAGTTCATCGTCGCCGTGTGCGGCGACATCATGACCATGCCGGGTTTACCAAAAATTCCGTCGGCGGAAAAAATCGACCTCGACGAGAACGGCAAAGTTGTCGGCCTATTCTAACGGCGAAGTCCCGCGCTATTGGGACGATGCGATCGCGGGATTAAGCAAACGCGATCGCGTGCTGAAAAAAATCATCGCGAACTATCCGCGCAGCGTCATGACCTGCCGCGGCGAACCATTCTTTACCCTCGCCCGCGCCATCGTTGGCCAGCAAATCTCGGTCAAGGCAGCGCAAAGCGTCTGGGGGAAACTGATGCTCGCGTATCCGGAATTCACAGCAGAAAAAATGCTTCGCGCCCGCGTCACGCGCATGCGCACCTGCGGACTGTCGGAACGCAAAGCGGAGTATATTCGCGACCTCGCCAGCCATCTTGCCCAGGGCAAAATCGAGCCATCGTCTTGGGCCGCGCGGCACGACGACGACATCATTAAAGACTTGACCCAAGTCAAAGGCATCGGCCGCTGGACCGCCGAAATGTTTTTGATGTTTAACTTATTGCGCGCCGACATTTTACCGCTCGGCGACATTGGCCTGCTGAACGCGATTCACCTGCATTACAACGACAGCGAGCCAATGCATTTAGACGACGTCAAAGCCCTCGCGGAAAAGTGGCGGCCATGGCGCAGTGTCGCGACTTGGTTTCTCTGGCGCAGCCTGGATCCTATTCCCGTCGAATACTAATCGCGCCAGGAGGCGCATGGCTATTGGCACGCAGCACATGCACTGCCACGAGGCAAGCTGGGAGCGGCTGCTGGCGGCACCCGCAATATCGTTTCCGCCGCTCAGGTTTTTCTTGATTTCTTATGCCCTGGTGGATCATGATGTCGTGTGATCAGTTGAATGCCGTGAAGCAATGCCCGGTCGCTCGTGCCGCTGCGACCAACCGTCACCATGTTCAAGATGGCTATTATTGTTCGATCGAAAAAAGGAACATAAATGACCGCCACTTTCATTGCGCTTTTAATCGCGTTCGCGGGCCTGATCGGGCTATGCAATGCGCGTGCGAAAGGTTGGGTATGGGTCGCTGCGGTTGCCGTCTATCTGATCGGCACGATGACCCTCTTTCCCGGGCCGCGCAGCGTCTTGCTCTGGGTTGTGGTTTGGCTGGCTTTCAGCGCCGTTGCCGTTATTCTCAATCACATTCCGCTGCGCCGCCGTTTGGTCAGCGATCGGCTATTCGGTTGGTATAAAACGATGCTCCCCGCCATTTCGCAAACCGAGCGAGAGGCGCTGGAAGCCGGCACCGTGTGGTGGGACGGCGAACTGTTCACCGGCAGGCCGAATTGGACCAAACTCCTGAGCTATCCGAAGCCCATCCTCAGCGCTGAAGAGCAAGCGTTTCTTGATGGGCCAACGGAGCAGTTGTGCGCCATGGTCGACGATTGGAAAATCACCCACGAACTTTACGATCTCCCAGCCGAAGTCTGGCGGTTCATCGGTGAAAAAGGTTTCCTCGGCATGATCATTCCGAAGCGCTATGGCGGCTTGGAATTTTCCGCGCGCGCGCATTCGGAAGTGGTGATGAAATTATCCTCCCGATCCAGCGCCACCGCCGTGACGGTGATGGTGCCGAACTCGTTGGGCCCGGCGGAACTGCTCATGCATTACGGCACCGAAGAGCAGAAAAATCATTACTTACCGCGTTTGGCGAAAGGCATGGAGATTCCGTGCTTCGCGCTGACCGGGCCGGACGCCGGCTCTGACGCCGGATCGATTCCCGATTTCGGCATCCTGTGCCGCCAAGATTGGGATGGCGAGAAAGACGTGCTGGGTATGCGTGTGACCTGGGAAAAGCGCTATATAACACTCGGCCCCGTCGCGACCTTACTCGGCCTCGCATTCAAACTTTATGACCTTGAACATCTGGTTTCCAGCAATGAAGATATCGGCATAACGCTTGCGCTGATCCCGACCAAAACACCGGGCGTAAATATCGGCCGGCGTCATCTTCCGCTCAATGGTGTGTTTCAAAATGGCCCGAATTCGGGCAACGATATTTTCATCCCGATGCAATGGGTGGTCGGCGGCCAAGCCGGTATCGGCCAAGGTTGGCGCATGTTGATGGAATGTCTGGCCGCGGGGCGCTCGATTTCCCTTCCGGCACAATCCATCGCTGCCGCCAAATTGTGTGCGCGGGCGACGGGCGCGTACGCCCGCATCCGCCAACAATTCGCCACGCCGATCGGAAAATTCGAGGGCGTGGAAGAAGCCCTCGCCCGCATCGGCGGCAACGCCTACATGATGGATGCGGCGCGAGTGATGACCGCCGGCGCGGTCGATCTGGGCGAGAAGCCGTCGGTGCCCTCGGCCATCGTGAAATATCACATGACGGAGCGCATGCGCACAGTCATCAACGATGCCATGGATATCCACGGTGGCAAAGGCATTTGCCTGGGCCCGAACAATTATCTCGGCCGCGCCTACCAGCTCGTGCCTGTCGCAATCACCGTGGAAGGCGCGAATATCCTTACGCGCAGCATGATCATCTTTGGCCAAGGCGCGATTCGCGGCCATCCGTTTGTGTTACGTGAATTGGAAACCTCGCGCATGGACGATGCCGAACAAGCGGCCGAGCAATTCGATGAACTGTTGTGGGAACACGTCAGTTTCTCCCTGAGCAATGCCGCGCGTGCCTTGGTGCTGGGTCTGTGCGGGGGACGCGGAACCGCGGTGCCCGGCGCACGTGAATTGAAGCGTTATTATCAGCAGATGAATCGCTTCGCGGCGGCGTTTGCGCTGCTCGCCGATGTGGCAATGATCGTCATGGGCGGCGAACTCAAACGCAAGGAAAAACTTTCCGCGCGGCTGGGCGATATCCTGTCGCATCTTTATCTCTGCTCAGCAGCATTGAAGCGCTACGAGGATGAAGGCCAACACCAAGCCGATCTACCATTGTTATTGTGGTCGCTGCACGATGCATTTTTCAAACTGCAAATCGCCATGAACGGCGTGCTGGCGAATTTCCCCAACCGTCCCTTGGCCTGGATCCTGCGCCGCCTGGTGTTCCCCAAAGGCCTCACGTTGGCTGCGCCGAGCGATGCCATGGGCCATCGCGCCGCCAAGCTGTTGCTCGAGCCTTCGGAGGCACGCGATCGTTTAACCAAGGGCATTTACTCGCCACGCCGCGAAGATGACGCCGTGGGTTGTTTGGAAATCGCGCTCGACGCCGCCATTGCGGCGGAAACGGTACAAGCGAAACTGCGCGCCGCCAAAAAATCCGGCCTGATCGATGGGCGATCCGCCGATGACCTCAGCGCACGCGCGTTAGAAAAAGGCGTCATCACCATGGCGGATATGGAAATCATGCTGCGCGCGAAACAACTCACGCGCAAAGTGATTATGGTTGACGACTTCCCGCAGGATTTTGGCCGTAGCGCGGAAAAATGGACTGGACCGGCGCGCGTGACCGCGTCGCTCTAAAAAGCGCTACCGCAAATGGCGCACAAATGTTAGGCTTTCACGTATAACCCAAAAAACGCACGCAACCCCATGAGCAATCACTCGGATTTTATTCCCATCGAGAGCGCGGGCAGCTTAGGCGGTCTGCTGCGGGAGCGGGTAAAACGAAGCCCGAACGCGATCGCTTACCGCGATTTCGATCTCGACCAACAAGTCTGGGTCGACCGCACCTGGAAAGACGTGGAACGCGAAGCCGCGCGCTGGCAAGCGGCATTTAAACGTGAAGGTCTACAGGCGGGCGACCGCGTCGGACTGATTTTGCGCAACTGCAGCCATTGGCCGATTTTTGACCAAGCGGCAATGGGACTGGGCCTCGTCGTTGTCCCGCTCTATGCCGAAGATCGGCCGGAAAACAGCGCTTATTGCCTGGACGATTCCGGCGCCAAGCTACTCATGCTGGAAGGCGCGGCGCATTGGCAACTGCTGGCGCCGGTTATTGCGCAGATGCCCAACGTATCGCGCTTCATCAGCCTCAAGCGCATCGCCAACGCCAACGAACCTAAATTACTGCATATCGATGAATGGTTGTCCAATGAAGCGACGGAGTACAGCGTCTTGCCGGTGGCATCCGCTGCGCTGGCGACCATCGTCTACACCTCGGGCACGACGGGGCGCCCGAAAGGCGTCATGTTATCCCACGGCAACATTCTGAGTAACGCGTGGAGTGCGCTGCAAACATTTGCCGTTTATCCCAACGATAAATTTTTATCTTTCTTACCCTTGTCCCATATGCTGGAAAGGATGTCGGGCTACTATTTGCCGATGATGTCAGGCGCCACCGTTGTCTATGCGCGCTCAGTTGCGCAATTAGCGGAAGATCTGCTCAGCGAACAGCCGACGATACTCGTGTCGGTACCGCGCATCTATGAGCGCGTGTATACGCGCATCAACGAGCAATTGGCACTAGGCTCGCCGATCAAACGCAAACTGTTCAATATCGCGACTTCAGTGGGCTGGAGCCGTTTTGAATATCAGCAACAGCGTGGTCCGTGGAAGCCATCAATGTTGCTTTGGCCGATCCTAGAAAAACTGGTCGCCGGAAAAATCATGGCGCGTCTAGGCGGCAGATTGCGCACGGCCATTGCCGGCGGCGCCGCTTTATCGCCGGAAATATCGAAAGTGTTTATAGGCCTCGGATTACCTATTTTGCAAGGCTACGGCCTGACCGAAACCAGCCCGTTACTCACGGTCAATCGCGCCGATGCAAACGAACCCGCCAGCGTCGGCCAAGCCGCGCCGGGGACGGAATTGAAGGTCGGCGAGAACAACGTCTTGTTCGCGCGCGGCCCCCAAGTCATGCTCGGCTACTGGAACAATCCGAGCGCGACCGCCGCCGTCCTGTCTTCCGACGGATGGCTCAACACCGGCGATCAAGCGCGCATCGATCCAAGCGGACATGTGTATATAACCGGCCGCGTGAAAGACATCATCATCATGGGTACCGGTGAAAAAGTTCCCCCAGTAGATATGGAACTGGCGATCATTAACGACCCGCTGTTTGAGCAGGTGCTGGTGTTGGGCGAGGGTAAACCGTACCTAACGGCGCTGGTTTCATTGAATCAAGAACAATGGACCAAGCTGGCCACACAAGCAAACTTCCAAATCGACTCGCCCAACACGGAAGCCGTACAAAAAGTGTTGCTGGAACGCCTCGGCGCGCGCTTGAGTAGTTTTCCGGGTTACGCGCAGATTCGCCGCATCACCGCAACGGCGGCGCCGTGGACCGTGGAAAATGGTTTTCTCACACCGACGCTTAAAGTTAAGCGCGCGAAAGTTTTGGAACATTTTTCCAGCGAAGTGATTTCGCTGTACGAAAAGAAGTAATCCATGACCGAATCGGCGCTACCCGACCGCCAACCGACATTGCGTGTAGTCGCCATGCCGGGTGATGTGAACGCACTGGGCAGCGTGTTCGGCGGCTGGATTATGGCGCAAGTGGATATCGCGGCGAGCATACCGGCGATTCGACACGCGAAAGGAAAAGTCGCCACGCGCGCGGTCAACTCATTTGAGTTTCGAGAGCCGTTATTCGTCGGCGACGTGGTCAGTTTTTACGCCGACCTGGTGCGGATCGGCAAGACCTCGCTCACCGTCGATGTCGAGGTTTACGCGGAACGCTTACGCCAAGGCGCGCGCCAATCGATTAAAGTAACACAGGCCCAGCTCACATTTGTCGCGTTAGACGAGCAGGGTCGACCCCGAAGTATCGAGCCCCAATAAAATTTTTTAACTCAGCAGAAAGGATCACAAAGATGAACCCTAAATATCGCGCTGCTATTTCGGTGACGGCTTGCCTCGCAAGCGCAGGCTGGATTTCTAGCGCCGACGCCGCTGGTTTTCAATTATTCGAGCAAAGTGTTTCAGGACTCGGCACGTCGTTCGCGTCAACCGCGGCAGCGGAAGATGCGAGCACCGTTTGGTGGAATCCGGCGGGCATGAGCTATCTGTCTGGGGCGAATTTCACGCTCGCCGGACATATTGTTAAGCCTACTGCCAAATTTGAGAATCAAGGGTCGCGAACTTTATTGCCACCCCCTAGCGGCCTGCCCCTATCCGGCGGCAACGGCGGCGATGCCGGTGGTATCGCGCTACTGCCCAATATCTACTACACCCACAGTCTGACCGACTCGTGGAGTTTCGGTATCGGCGTGAACGCCCCATTCGGCCTCACTACGGAATACGATGATGGCTGGGTGGGTCGCTACCACGCACTTAAATCGGCGCTCACTGTCATCAACATCAATCCCTCGGTTTCATGGAAAATTAATGATAGTTTTTCTGTTGGTGGTGGATTAAACCTTCAGTACGTGAAAGCCGAACTGACCAGCGCCATTGATTTCAGCACGGTCTGTTTCGGAACCTTCGCTCCGGGCGGCCCCGCGGCGATTGGCGCCAACTGCGGCCCAGGTGGATTCACCACGCCCGGCAATGCGGCAAGGGACGGCAAAGCCACGATCAAAGGCGACAACTGGGGCTACGGTTTTAACCTCGGCGCAATGTGGCAAATCGTGCCGAGCACCCGTTTGGGCATTGCTTACCGTTCATCGATTAATCAGGAACTAGAGGGTGACGCGAGGTTTGAAAAGCCGGTCGGTCTTAATTCGGCGATCGCAGCGGATTCACGCTTTACCAACGGCAGTGTGAAGGCCGAGGTCGATCTACCCGAGTCGGTATCGATCGGTTTGCACTCGCAGATCGACGAAAGTTGGGCATTAATGGCCGATCTCACTTGGACGAAATGGAGCCGTTTCGAAGAACTGCGCGTGAAGTTTGACAATGGCGCGCCGGACAACGTGACCACTGAAAAGTGGGATAACAGCTACCGCGTTGCCGTCGGCGGTAGTTACAAGCCTTCCAGCGCTTGGACACTACGCGCGGGCCTGGCTTTTGACAAGAGCCCGGTGCCCGACGAATTCCGCACGCCGCGCATTCCGGATCAAGACCGCACGTGGTTGTCGTTCGGCGCAAACTGGAAAATCACCCCAAATGGTTCGCTTGATTTCGGCTATGCACATATATTTGTCAAGAGTGCATCTCTGAATCAATCGGCGACGGTCACCGAGAACAATGCGCGCGGTACGTTGACGGGAAGCTACGATAACCCCAGCGTCGATATTGTCAGCATCCAATACAACCATCGATTCTAGATTGACTACCTATTTCTAGCGGTCTCCAATAACCCTCGCGCGGTCGATTCCTGGGCGCGCGAGTGATTCTCGAAGGGTCTTGTTGTGGCAACTCCATTTCTAGTTAAGAAGGTCGCGGTGCTCGGCGCCGGCGTCATGGGCGCGCAAATCGCCGCGCATTTAGTCAACGCCAACGTGCAATCGATATTGTTCGAATTGCCGGCGAAGGCAGGTGATCCCAACGGTAACGTTTTGAAAGCAATTGATGGCCTCAAAAAACTAGAGCCTAGCCCCATCGGCTCCAGCGAAAAACTCGGGCAAATCATTGCGGCGAACTACGATCAGCATCTTGAATTACTGAAAGAGTGCGATCTCATTATCGAGGCAGTCGCCGAACGGCTCGACATCAAGAAAGCGCTATACGAAAAAGTCGCGCCGCACATCGCCGAGCATGCGATCTTCGCCAGTAACACGTCGGGCTTGTCGATCACCTCGCTCGCGGGGGTATTTCCCGAAGCGCTGCGCAAACGTTTTTGCGGCATTCATTTTTTCAATCCGCCGCGTTATATGGCCCTAGTCGAATTGATTCCCCAGTCCGCGACCGATCCGGTGATTCTCGATCAGTTGGAAAATTTCCTTGTGACCACGCTCGGCAAAGGCGTGGTGCGCGCGAAAGATACGCCGAACTTCATCGCCAATCGCGTCGGCGTATTTTCGATTCTCGCAACGATGCATCATGGAGAAGCGCATGGATTGGGCTTTGACGAGGTGGATGCCGTGACAGGCCCGCTCCTCGGGCGTCCCAAGAGTGCCACCTTCCGCACCGCCGATGTGGTGGGCTTGGACACGTTGGCCCATGTCATCAACACCATGAAGGACGGCCTGCCGGACGATCCATGGCACGCCTACTACAAAGTGCCCGCCGTGATGCAAGCCTTGATCGGCAAAGGTTCGTTGGGCCAAAAATCCAAAGCGGGTTTTTATCGCAAGCTCGGTAAAGACATCGAAGTGCTCGATGCTGCCAAACAGGACTATCGCGTCTCTGGTGGCGAAGCAAAGCCGGACGTCAAAGCGATTTTGAAGGAGAAAAATCCAGCGGAAAAATTCGCCAAGCTGCGCGCATTGAGCGATCCGCAAGCGCAATTTTTATGGGCGTGTTTCCGCGACGTATTCCATTATTGCGCCGTGCATTTGGAATCCATCTCCGATAACGCGCGCGATCTCGATCTCGCGATTCGCTGGGGTTTTGGTTGGAATATTGGCCCGTTCGAAACTTGGCAGGCGGCCGATTGGCAGCAAGTGACCCAGTGGATCAACGACGATATCGCCGCCGGAAAAACCATGGCGAGAACGCCGCTGCCCGCGTGGGTGAGCGATGGCCGCCAAGGGGTGCATGGGCCCGATGGTTCGTGGTCTTCCGCAGCGAAGAAAAATCAGCCACGCTCCACCCTACCCGTTTACAAACGTCAGGTGTTTCCGGACATGCTGTTAGGCGAAAAACGTGATCCCGGCACAACGATATTTGAAACCGATGCGCTGCGTTGTTGGCACACCGGCGACGGCATCGCGATTGCAAGTTTCAAATCGAAAATGCATGCTATCGGCGAAGATGTCCTTGATGGTTTGCAACGCGCCATCAAAGAAGCCGAGCAAAATTACAGCGGCCTGGTTATTTGGCATGAGGCGCCCTTTTCCGTCGGCGCGAATCTGATGTCCATGGCGCCCGCGCTGATGATGGGCCAGTGGGCGAAGATCGAAGCGGTGGTTGCGAAATTTCAACACACGGCGCAGTTACTCAAGTATTCCATGGTGCCGACGGTCGCGGCGGTCCAAGGCATGGCGCTCGGTGGCGGCTGCGAATTTCCGATGCATTCGACTAAAACGATCGCAGCTTTTGAAAGTTACATGGGTTTAGTTGAGACCGGCGTCGGACTCATTCCGGCCGGTGGCGGCTGCAAAGAGATTGCCCTTCGTGCTGCGCGTACGGCCAAGGGCGGTGATGTGTTCCCCAGCATCCAGCGTGCCTTCCAGACCATCGCGATGGGCGAAGTGTCGAAGAGTGCATCGCAGGCTCGCAGCTATGGCTACCTGCGCCCGCGCGACACGGTAATCATGAATCCACACGAATTGTTACATGTGGCAAAGGCAGAAATTCGCGCGCTCAGCGAAGCAGGCTATCGCCCGCCGCTGCCGAAACAAATACCCGTTGCCGGTAAAACCGGTATCGCAACATTGAAGATGATGCTGGTTAACATGCGTGATGGCGGCTTCATCTCCGAGCACGATTATGAGGTAAGCGGTCGCCTCGCCGACGCCCTTTGCGGCGGTGAAATCGAAGCGGGAACGATGGTTGATGAAGATTGGTTCCTAAAACTGGAGCGTAAACATTTTGTCGCACTGCTCAAAAATCCCAAGAGCCAAGCGCGGATTAAACATATGTTGGAGACGGGGAAACCCTTAAGGAACTAAGGATGAAGGACGGGGTGGCCTACTACCCCGTCCTTCATCCTTGTCCCCAAGCCTTAACAGATGCCAATTGGAGTTGAATATGAGACAACTTAACGATGCATACATAGTCGCCGCCTGCCGCACGCCGGTGGGCAAAGCACCGCGCGGCATGTTCCGCAATACGCGTCCCGATGATTTACTTGCGCACGTATTGCGCGGGGCGCTGGCGCAGGTACCTAGCCTCGACGCGAAGCAGATTACCGATGTGATTGTCGGTTGCGCGATTCCCGAAGCGGAACAAGGCATGAACATTGCGCGCATCGGGTTGTTGCTCGCGGGCATTCCGCAATCGGTCGCAGGCCTAACGGTGAATCGTTTCTGCGCCTCGGGTTTGGAAGCAGTGGCTATTGCCGCCGATCGCATTCGCACCGGCGCAACCGATATCATGATCGGCGCGGGCGCGGAGACCATGAGCATGATTCCGATGGGTGGCCACAAGATGGCGATCAACAATGCCGTGTTCGCGAAAAACGAAAACGTCGGCATTGCGTATGGCATGGGTTTGACGGCGGAAAAAGTCGCCGAGCGTTGGAAGGTGAGCCGCGAAGATCAAGATGCCTTCGCATTCGCCAGCCACCAAAAAGCGATCAAGGCAACCGAGACCGGAGAGTTCAGCGAGATTTTGCCCTACGCCATCAACGAACAACTCGCCGACCTCGCGAATGACACCATTGTGACGAAAAGCAAAACCGTTGCAAAGGACGAAGGCCCGCGCCCGGACACTACCATGGAAGGCCTCGCCAAACTGCGCCCGGTGTTCGCAGCGAAGGGCTCCGTGACCGCCGGCAATAGTTCGCAGACCAGCGATGGCGCCGGCGCGGTGATTCTAGTCAGCGAAAAAGCCTTGAAGGAATTCGGCCTTACGCCGTTGGCGCGCTTCGTTGGCTATAGCGTTGCCGGTGTGCCGCCTGAGATCATGGGCATCGGACCGATCGAAGCCATTCCGAAGGTGCTAAAGCAAACCGGATTGACTGCAAATCAACTGGATTGGATCGAATTGAACGAAGCCTTCGCCGCACAATCGTTAGCTGTCATCCGCGAACTCAATCTCGACGGCAGCAAAGTGAATCCGCTCGGTGGTGCGATTGCGCTCGGCCATCCGCTCGGCGCGACCGGCGCAATTCGTACCGCGACGCTTGTGCATGGTTTGCAACGGCGCAACCAAAAATATGGCATGGTGACGATGTGTGTCGGGACTGGCATGGGTGCCGCGGGTATATTCGAATCGCTGTAGATTTTTGTTATCATTCCGAGAACCGCATGGATACTGGCTCCCAGGCATGGCGTGTCTGCAAGACAGGTCCAGATTGCCTCTGGCCCCAGGCCACATCGCCAGGGCGATCAATTTTCAGCAACTCACCAACCAAAAAGGGGAGCCTTAACATGAAGTTCGCATTCGCGCTGCTGGCAACACTGGTATTTTCACTTTCTGCATTGGCCGCTGAGGTGTCGGGAATAAAAATTCCCGATACGGCAAAAGTCGAAGGCCAAGAACTCAAGCTCAACGGCGCCGGCATTCGTACACGCATGTTCATCAAGGTATACGTCGGCGCATTGTACTTGGAACAAAAAACGACTACCGCCGACGCGGTTCTCGGCGGCAAAGGGGTGAAGCGCATGGCGCTGCACATCATGCGCGACCTGAAGGCCGATGTGTTTTCCGGCGCGTTGCAGGATGGCCTAAAAGCGAACAACAGCGCAGCCGAACTCGCCAAGATCAATGACAAGATTAACGAGTTTAATGGCATCATGAGCGGCGTCGGCGGTGTAAAAAGAGGCGATCTGATCCAACTCGATTATTTGCCCGTCGCCGGCACCCGCGTCGTGATCAATGGCGATACCAAGGGCACCATCAGCGGCGAAGATTTCTTCCGCTCATTGCTGAAAGTTTGGCTCGGGGAAAAGCCAATCGACGCGGATTTGAAGAAAAATTTATTGGGTTTGTGATGGAAATATTTTACGTGAATGAATTTGCTTGATGGAGAAAGTCCGTATTTCAAAACTCTTATCGCAGCAGGGCATCTGCTCGCGTCGCGAGGCTGACAGCTATATCGAGCGCGGCTGGGTGTTCGTTGATGGTGTGCAAATCACGGAACTCGGAACACGCGCCTTCCCCAACCAAACAGTCACGCTCAATCAAGCCGCGCAAAAACAACAAAGCGCGCAAGTCACAATATTGCTCAATAAGCCCATTGGTTATGTCTCAGGCCAAGCAGAACAAGGTTACAAGCCGGCGATAATACTCGTACTACCGACAACTCAGTTTCGCGGCGAATCGACCGAGCCGGAGTTTGATCGCAACCATCTCAAGGGCTTGGCGCCCGCGGGACGGTTAGACATCGACTCCACCGGCCTTCTGGTTTTAACGCAGGACGGCCGCATCGCCAAGCAACTGATCGGTCAAGATTCCGAAATCGAGAAAACTTATCTCGTCCGCGTCGAAGGAAAATTATCCGACAGCGGATTGCAGTCCCTCAACCACGGACTCTCGCTCGACGGCGAAGCGCTCAAGCCCGCGAACGTCACTTGGCAAAACGAAGATCAATTGCGTTTCGTATTGCAGGAAGGCAAGAAACGCCAGATCCGGCGCATGTGTGAACTGGTCGGATTGATCGCTGTCGGGCTCAAGCGCGTGAGCATCGGGAATGTCATGCTCGGAGCGTTACCAGTTGGGCAATGGCGGTATTTGCGAGCGGACGAGCGGTTTTAAGTATCCCTCTTTTTTCAATAAGTAACGCTGTTTGACATCGATTCAATTACCGTGGCAATGTATTTTATGCCACTCGCCCAATCCAAACTAACTGCGTAAGGCCAAATTTCCGTCCCCGCGGAAGTTCGCAAGAAACTCGGCGTCGGGCCCGGATCCATTCTCGAATGGGATGAAAGTAACGATCAAATCGTCGTGCGCAAGGCAGGGCGGCATACCTCAGTCAATGTCCATGAGGCCTTATTCGACGAACCCTCTCAAAAACAACCAAGTTTAACCGGAGTAAAGGAAGGCATCAAAAAGTACATCCGCGAAAAACATGCGCGCCGTTGATACTAATATTTTGGTGCGCCTATTGGTTCGGGATGATGCCGCAAAAGTCAAAGTTGCGGAAAATTTTATTGAGAAAGGCGCGTGGGTATCTAATCTCGTTTTGGTGGAAACACTTTGGGTACTCGACGCGGTCTATGAGCGATCACCATCGCAGTTAGCGAAAGCCATCGACCTGCTACTTAACCATGAAACCTTGACGGTGCAGGATGCCGACGTTGTCACGGCGGCGCTCGGGCATTGTCGCGAACGCCCGACTCTTGGATTCTCGGATTGTCTAATCCTAGAAATCGCGCGCAAGGCCGGCCATTTGCCGCTTGGTACATTTGATAAGAATCTCGCCAAGTCCGACCGCGCGCTACGCATTTGACGCACTCGTAGTTCTAGGGAAGCTCTGAATAAGTTCGAGTTCTAAGTGAGCTAAGTCCGATTGAATGGACGGGCAAGTCATTTAATTATGCCGCAATTGGTAGTTCATTTTTATAGAATTGATTTGCGTAATCGGCAGGCACCTGGTTTTGAATCGTGGCA
>JBKJHT010000207.1:0-11646 GCA_046598945.1 Burkholderiales bacterium
CAATGTTACTGGATTACAACGCGTTAGGGTAGCGCGCTGACAAAACTATGCGATCCGATAGCCATCTTTGCTAACGGTGGTTCGCTTGCCTAGGCGGTAGTCGTGAATTTCTTGGCAGAACATCAACTCCTCGATTACCTCGAACGGAAAACCTTGACGGTCGCCGCGATTATCAAGCATTAAAGTTGCGAGGAATTCCGCAAACTCCTTCGCGCCCCACATCAGTAGGATTTTGTCGACAACACGCGGGAAGTGCGTCTCGAGGGCGCAAACCTATTTCCGGTCAACGGGTTCTTTGCCTTCATCGTGCCTTTTCATATAAAACGCCAGTGAAGTGATCGTACTGATGAGGGAAATATACAAGAACCACAAGAAATTGCAATGCGGCTTAAGCGCGTTTCGTTTCAATAAACTCCTTAATCGCGGCGAGTTGTGCCGCGTGAATCAACGCCGGAATTTCCGCGCTAGATTGAGCGTTGGCGACCACGCTTTTCGTGTCGAGTGAGGCGAGCGCGGTCTGGGCCTGGATCAAGTAGGAAATTTCAGGCGCGGTTTGTGCACCACTGACATAGCCGCAGGCGCTCAACAAATCGCGAAAGCGTTGCGGGCGGCGCAATCCGTCGGTGCCGATCAGCAGTTCCAGCAACGCTTGCGGCGCCAGGGTTCGCGCCTGTTCTACCGCGGCGATCCAGCGCAATGTAAGTTTCGCCAGATCGGAACAATCGCTTGGCACGCGCAATCGCTGCGACACAGCAAGGACGGGCGTGTTGGCGGCATCATGCTGGAGCGCCGCGCTGGGCGGTCGTCTGCGGCCGTCGATCGTTGCGGCCAGCGTCGCGTAGCGAACGGCGAGTGGCGCGCCATCGCGCGCCGCGGCATCGAGATTTTGGAGTGCGGCGTGGCTGGGATCCAACGTCGAAAACTCCGGCACGATCCGATTTAACGCGTGCGCCTCGATCAGCACCTCGAACAGGCGCGACGGCTTGGCCTCCATCAAGCCCTTCGCCAACTCCTGCCACACGCGCTCGGCGACGAGCGCATCAACTTCGCCATTCGCCGCCATGGCTTGCATCAGCGCGAGGGTTTCCGGCGCAATGGAGAAATCGCCATAGCGCGCGGCAAAGCGCGCTACGCGCAAAATGCGCACCGGATCCTCGGCGAACGCCTGGCTTACATGACGCAACACTTGCGCGCGCAAATCGCGCTCGCCACCGTGGGGGTCGATGAGTTGGCCTTGCGCGTCGCGCGCCATGGCGTTGATGGTGAGGTCGCGGCGGCGCAAATCGTCCTCCAACGTCACGTCCGGCGCAGCGTAAACCTGAAAGCCGCGATAGCCACGCGCGGTTTTGCGTTCCGTGCGGGCGAGGGCATATTCATCATGGCTTTGCGGATGCAAAAACACCGGAAAGTCCTTGCCGACAGGCCGATAACCCAGCCGTGTCATCTCCTCCGGCGTAGCGCCGACGACGACATAGTCTCGATCTTTTACCGGCAGGCCTAGCAACTCATCGCGCACGGCGCCGCCTACTTCATAAATTTTCATTGCGGTCTCATGGTGCTTTTATCGAATTGGGACGATTGATGCGCTGCGCCCTCATGGCCCAAGGCCCGTAGCTAGCCTACCGGGTAGCCCTAGGCTAGCCACTGGCCTAGGGCCAGGGCTACCCCGTCCTCCCCTCTCCCTTTGGGAGAGGGTTAGGGTGAGGGCCATGCGTCTCGACAATCGCCGAACTCCCAATACAATTTCCCGATACACTAACAACTTTTTCACGCGAACACTCGTTCGAAAGAAATATTTTTCATGCTGCGGCTGGGCGTTGCGTTTCTCTGGTTGATCCATTTTCTCCCGTTTTCGGTGATTAGCGCCATAGGGCGCGGACTCGGCCGCTTGGTCTATTGGTCGGGCCAGGCGCGCGTTGCGCGTATCAATATCGACGCATGTTTTCCGGAAATGCCCAAGCCGGAGCGCGAACGTTTGCTCAAAACCCATTTCGCTTACCTCGGCGAGAGTGTATTGGCACTTGGTTTGTTGTGGTGGGCGCCGGCGGCGCGCATCGCGCGCTTGGTGCAAGTGGAAGGCGCGGAAAATTACGTTCCGTTCCGAGAGAAAACGCCCGTGATCGGTTTCGCCCCACATTTCGTCGGCGTTGAATTGGGCACGATTCGCCTCGCGCTCGACTACGACGCAGCGGCGATCTACAGCCGCCAAAAAGATCCCTATCTCAATGAGCTCTTGCTAAAAAGCCGCACCCGCTTCAAGCCCATTGTCATGATCGCGAAGCAAGATGGCTTGCGCGGCGCACTGCGCGCGTTGCGCCAAGGTCTGACGTTGTACGTGTTGCCGGATATGGACATGGGGCGCGAGGATTCGGTATTCGTGCCATTCTTCGGCATTCCCGCGGCGACGGTGCCGGTGTTGTCGCGCTTGGCGGCTATTTCGGGTGCGGTAGTTATTCCCGCGATCACGCGGCGGCGGCCCGACGGCGAAGGCTATACCGTCAAGATTTATCCGGCTTGGGAAAATTTCCCGACCAAGGATCACATCGCGGATACGCGCCGCATGAACGAATTTCTTGAAGCGCGTGTGCGCGAAATGCCCGAACAGTATTTTTGGGTGCATAAACGTTTCCGCACCCGGCCCGATGGCGCGAGTGCGAAAACCTTTTATCCATGAATTGCATTCAAAACAAGACGCTGGATCCCCGACTTCGCGGGGACGACGATAATTGTTGTTTAGTCTTTTCACAAGAAACACCTTCAGTTTGAACACCCGCTCGACAAAATTCGCCGCCTGCATGTTGGCCGTCCTTTCGCTGGTGTGGGGCTATAGCTGGGTGACCAACAAGATCGGCATTCTTCTTTCCAGCCCGTTCGATTTCGCCGCCATGCGCGTGGTGGTCGGCGCGATCGGCCTATTTTTATTGATGCTGATTCAAGGCCGTTCGATTCGCTTTGAGCATGGAAAATTCAACGCGCTGATCGGCCTGCTGCAAACCTTCGCTTTTTTCCTGCTTACCTCGTGGGCAGTGTTGCATGCCGGCGCGGGCAAGACCTCGGTGCTGGTATTCATCATGCCATTTTGGACCTTGCTCCTCGCTTGGATTTTTCTTGGCGAGCGCATTCAGGGATTGCAATGGCTCGCCGTGGCGCTGGCCTGCGCCGGGCTGCTGTTGATTCTCGCGCCGTGGAAATTTCACGGCAGTTTGTTGAGCAGCCTGCTCGGCGTGAGCGCCGGAATCATTTGGGCCGTCACATCGATTTTGATCAAGCGCTACAGCAAAGGTCATGCGCTCGACGTGTTTTCCATGACGGCCTGGCAACTCGTGATCGGCGCCGTGCCGCTCATCGCCGTCGCTTGGGCGGTGCCCGCGCCGCCGATTCAATGGAGCTGGGTACTAATCGCGTGCTTATTTTTCAGCGGCTTCGTTGCAACAGCCCTGGGTTGGATGATATGGCTTTACATCTTAGACGTGCTCCCGGCGGGCACGGCGAGCTTAAGCACCTTGGCGATTCCCGTCATCACCGTCGTCGGCGCCGCGCTTCAACTCGGGGAGTATCCCGCGCCCCACGAGATTCAAGGCATGCTGCTCATCGCCGCTGCGCTCGCGCTGCTTTCGTATCTTGGCGTGCGGCAACATCGCAAAGACGATCCGCTATTGGGACGGGAATAGGCCTGGGAGGCAGTGGCTAGCCTATCGGGTGGCCTAGGCCAGAGCTACCCCGTACGGGAGCGGCGCTACAGGCATCGACACCATTTTGTCATTGCCCGTTGCCTGCTTCGGTACCGCTAAAACTGCACTCAGGCCATGAACTGGACAATGTTTTAAGCATGTCATCCTGAGTGCAGCGAAGGATCTGCTTTATCCGCCGCAAAAAGCAGATCCTTCGCGTTGCTCAGGATGACATGCTTAAAAACAGCGCTCGGTATCATGGCGGATGCGCCGTATCGGCAGCACCGAAACAGGCCGTTCGCAATGACCATGTCGCCAGCTTCACATGCAAATCGGTAACTGCACCGCTTGCAAGGTCTCGCCGGTGTCACGTTGTTGCACGAATGCGGCCACGCCGAGATCCTTTACTTTCCAATCCGATTGCACTGCGACCGATTTCTTGATCTCGAGCTTGCCTTGGCGATCGAATTTTAGCGGGCCGATCAATTCACGCACGACATAATCGTGTTCCAGTTTCACGCCGCGATTCTCACCGGCCTTGACGTTGCTGGAGAGTTTATTCTCGTACACGGCGAGATAGGCGTGCGCATCGTCTGATGGGTTGGCGAGGCTGGCGGACGCGCTTAAGCCAAGCGAACTTGCCGAGGCATCGAGCCCCAAGTCAATATCGGCGCGGGGTTTGGCGCTGTTAATTTCTTTAAGGGTAGCGTTCAGCTTGATGTTGCTGAAGGCCAAGCGAATGTCTTTTCCGTTCACGAAAACCTGTGGCGTGTACACCGTGCCCGAGCCGTTGGCACGCGCCAGACCGCGATGGCGACTGCTGAATTCTTTGTTGGCAAAGCGGTCCGACCAGCCGATGTAGTCCCAGTAGTCAACGTGGAAAGCCACCGGAACGATCTGATTCGCCTTGAAGCCGCCTGACGCGAGGTTGCTGACCCACTTATCGGCGGGCGGGCAACTGCTGCAACCTTCCGAGGTGTAAAGCTCCAACAGCGCGGCGGTTTCGTCGCCGCTCTTGGCGCGGCATGGGCCGGCGGCGAAAGTGTTCGCTGAAATTAACGAAACAAATAAAGTAACGACAGCGATGTTTACGGTGTTAGGCATGGCGACCTCCGAATGAGTTGGAAATTTGTCGCCGATACTGTTTCTTGCTTACGAAATGTCATTCTGAGCGAGGCGAAGAATCTGCTGTAGCGGCGGCAGAAAAAGGCAGATCCTTCGCTTTGCTCAGGATGACATTTTTATTGCGTTATTCCCCCTCAGGGGTCGCCGAGATTTTATGGATCGACAAATCAGCGCCGATAAATTCGTCCTCTTGATCCAGGCGTATCCCAACTAGCGCTTTGATGCCGCCATAGACAATCAAACCACCGGCGACGGCGATGGCAATGCCCATCAGCGTGCCGATGAGTTGCGACATGAAGCTGACGCCACCGAGGCCTCCCAGCGCCTTGCTGCCAAAGATACCGCAGGCGATGCCGCCGAGGGCGCCGCACAGGCCATGCAGCGGCCACACGCCCAGCACGTCATCGATCTTCCATTTGTTTTGCGTCAGGGTGAACATGTAGACGAACATGGCGCCGGCGATGCCGCCCGTGGCCAACGCGCCGAGCGGATGCATGACGTCGGAGCCGGCGCACACGGCAACCAGGCCGGCCAGCGGGCCGTTATGCACAAAGCCCGGATCGTTCTTGCCTGCGGCGAGTGCGGCGAGCGTGCCGCCGACCATGGCCATCAGCGAGTTCACTGCGACCAAGCCGGACACTTTATCGATGGTTTGCGCCGACATGACATTAAAGCCGAACCAACCCACGGCCAAGGTCCACGCGCCGACGGCAAGGAAGGGAATGCTCGATGGCGGATGGGCCGAGATGCGGCCATCTTTGGTATAGCGGCCGTGGCGCGCGCCGAGAAGAATCACCGCGACCAGCCCGATCCAACCGCCGACCGCATGAACCACAACGGAGCCGGCGAAATCGTGGAATGGCGCGCTGAATGTGGCCGTTAGCCAATCCTGAATGCCGTAGTGATTGTTCCAGGCAATGCCTTCGAAGAACGGATAAACAAAGCCGACCAGCAGAAATGATGCCGCCAACTGCGGATAAAATTTGGCGCGCTCGGCAATACCGCCGGAGACGATGGCGGGAATCGCCGCGGCGAAGGTCAGCAAAAAGAAAAATTTAACCAGGTCGTAGCCATTCTTCGCAGCCAAAGTTTCCGCGCTGGAAAAGAAATTCACGCCGTAGGCGACCGTGTAGCCGATGAAAAAATAGGCGATGGTCGACGCGCAAAAATCGGCGAGGATTTTCACCAACGCGTTGACCTGATTTTTTCTGCGCACCGTGCCCAGCTCCAAGAACGCGAAGCCCGCATGCATGGCCAGCACCATGGTGGCGCCGATCAAAATAAATAAAACGTCACTGCCTGCTTTTAAATTTTCCATTTTTTCCTCCTTTTAGCGAACCTCTAACTTACGCAATAACTGTTCCCAATAGTTAAATATTTGATTTTTTAGACAATTCATAAAAATTATTGAGAAGTAACGCACTAAAATAGGGCGCAACATCGATATCAGTACCTAATTGGTGCGGACGATGGCGCCGTTCTGTCGCAAACCTGTACTAGCCGTTTCGTCCGACTCGTAGTTTAATACGGGATCAAATCGACCTGGGGGTGTCGCCGTGCCAAAAGCCAAAGCCGCCGCGGATTTTCCGTTTAAGCGCAATGTTTGTCCCGATAAACTCGATTTGCGCGATCGGCCCTACCGCCCCGCGATCGCGCTACAGCCGCCGCAACGCTTCATTCCTAAATTCATTTTGCCCGTGCTGAATCAGCGCGAGACAAGTGCGTGTACCGGCTTCGCATTGTCCAATGTGGTGAATCATCTGCTCATCAAATGCGGTCGCGCAAAAGAAGCGCCGGTGTCACCCTTCATGCTTTACGATATGGCGCGGCGCTACGATCAATTCAAAGACGACGGCAGCGACCCGGACACGGGATCGAGCTTACGCGCGGCGATGAAGGGCTGGTTTAAACACGGCGCCTGCGCGAATAAATCCTGGATGACATTCGCCATGCCGCCCGCCACCAACAATAAAACCGACTGGTGGCTGGAGGCCTCGAAACGCCCGCTCGGCGCTTACTATCGCGTCGATCCGCGCTCTATTTCCGACATGCACGTTGCGCTCAATGAAACGGGAATCCTCTACGCCAGCGCCATTTGCCACAGCGGTTGGCAGAGCGCGGCAGCGCAAAAACTAAAGCGCGGTGAATTTTGGCTGATTCCCGGTTTCGACGCTTCGGTGGAATTGGGCGGCCACGCTTTCGTCATCATCGGCTATAACCAACAAGGTTTTCTCATTCAAAATTCCTGGAGCGAGGCCTGGGGCAGCGGTGGCCGCGCGATTCTGAGTTATGAGGACTGGCTGCAAAACGCCATGGATTGCTGGGTGCCGCAGTTGGGCGTGGTGACCGACGAGCATCGCGATGTATCCGTGGCGCCGAGCCTGCGCGTTGCCGACAAAAAAGTTAAATTGGCGGCGAATGAAGCGTTGCGTAATCACGAGTTATCGCCCTTCATTATCGATATGGAAAACAATGGCTGCTTGTCGAATCACGGCGATTTTCGCACCAGCGAAGGCGATGTCGAGGCGCTGGTAAGATTTCACGCGCAAGAAGCGCGCAAGCGTTGGAATCTGAAAGACAGCGAGCCGCTTGATGTGGCGGTGTATGCGCACGGCGGATTGACCAGCGAAAAAGATGCCGCCGAGACAGCCGCGAAATGGATTCCCGCGCTGTACGATAAAAAAATCTTTCCGATTTTCTTCATGTGGGAAACCGATCTGTGGAACACCCTGAAGAACCGCTTCGACGATTTACAAAAAGATGTGCCGCGCGAAAAAGACGCCATGCGCGGCATGCTCGGCAAGTTTTGGAACAAACGCCTGGAGCGATTCCTCGCCCGCATGGGCACGCAAATTTGGGGCGAAATGAAACAAAACGCCGCCGCCATCAGCAGCCCTAAACCGATCAACGGCAAAGAAAGCGGCGCGCGAATTTTATACAAAGCGTTCCAAGCTACCCCAGCCGCAAAAAACATTCGCCTGCACCTGATCGGACATTCTGCCGGCTCGATTGTGCATTCCTACATCGTCAAAGAATTGGCGCCACACAATTGGACTTTCGACAGCATTCATTTTATGGCGCCCGCCGTCACGGTCGATACCTTTAAGAGCAGCGTCGTTCCCGAATTAAAGTCCGGCAAAGTGAAACGCTATTTTCAATTTCATCTCACCGACACCGCCGAACAACAGGACACTACCTGCCGAATGTTGCTAGGCTATGGCCGCTCGTTGTTGTATTTAGTGTGCGAATCCTTCGAGGGCGGCCAGACCACACCGATCCTCGGCATGGAAAAATATTTCGACGAACATATCGCCAAGCTGAAACTCAAAAATGTACGGACTTTCCCTGCGCCGTCGCAGGAAACCATCAGCACCACCCACGGCGGGTTTGACGATGACACGATGACGATGAATAAAATCATCGAGTTGATTAAACAAAGGTAATCCGCGTGTATTTATTTTTCGACACCGAAACCACCGGCATTCCCAAGTCCTACAAAGCGCCGGTGTCGGATCTGAAAAATTGGCCGCGCTTGGTGCAGATCGCCTGGCTCGTGACCGATGACAATGGCAGCGAAATTCATAGCGCGGAGCATATCGTCAAGCCCGATGGATTCACCATTCCGGCGCATGCGGCGAAGATTCACGGCATTACCACGGACATCGCGCTCGAGCGTGGCGTGGCGATCAAGGCCGTGCTAGATGCCATGGTCAAAGACATCAAAATCGCGCAGATTTTGCTGGCGCACAACATGGCGTTCGACGAAAAAATACTCGGCGCGGAATTGCTGCGCGCGGGGTATCCCAATCATATCGAAGCGAAACAACGCCAGTGCACCATGCAATCGGCAACGGACTTTTGCCGATTGCCGAGGCCCTATGGTTTCAAATGGCCGACGCTGAACGAGCTTCATCTCAAGCTTTTTGGCGCATCGTTTAGTGGCGCCCATCGCGCGCTGATCGACGTGCGCGCCTGTGCGAAATGTTTTTTCGAACTCAAGCGATTAAAAGTCATGTAGGGTGCGCAACGACAGAACACAAGTCAGGTCTCCATCAAGCGTTGCCATCCTGAACGAAGTGAAGGATCTGCTGTGCGCTATTCACGTTGAGTTTGCGAGGCGCCGCGTCCTGCCCGCGTTGCCTCGCAGTCCGATGGCCGGGCTACTCAACCGCTCATTTGTTTCACACTAAAGGTCCCATGAAAGCCGCTTACATTCGCAAATACGGTAACAACGACAGCATCGAAATCGGCGACCAGCCCCTGCCCAACGTCGGTTCAGGTGATGTGCTCATTAAGATCCATGCCGCGAGTATCAATCCCGTGGACTACAAGATTCGCGACGGCGATTTGAAGCGGGTCGTGCCATATCAATTTCCGTTGATCCTTGGCAACGATGGTTCTGGCGTTGTCGAAAAAGTCGGCGCCGATGTCCGCGCGTTCAAGCCCGGTGATGCGGTGTATGTCCGGCTCGATAAGGAGCGCATCGGTACTTTTGCCGAGTACGCCGTGGCGGCGCAATCCAGCGTCGCGCTCAAACCGAACAACCTGAGCCACGTCGAAGCCGCGTCGATTCCGCTGGCCGGCCAAACCGCGTGGCAGGCGCTGATTGATTTCGGCAAACTGCAAAAAGGCCAGAAAGCCTTAATCCACGCGGGCTCCGGCGGGGTGGGCAGCTTCGCGATTCAACTCGCCAAACATGTTGGCGCAACGGTCGCGACAACCACCAGTGCGAAGAACGCCGATCTGGTCAAACGTCTCGGCGCCGATGTCGTGATCGACTACAAAACCCGGCGCTTCGATGAAATGTTGAACGACTATGATTTCGTATTGGATACGCAAGCCGGGGATATTCAGCATCGCTCGTTTCGCGTGCTCAAGCGCGGCGGCACACTTGTCACCATCGTCGGCATGCCGACCGCTGAGTTCGGCCGTGAATGGGGCGTGAATGTTTTGGTTCGTATGATCATGGCCTGGGCAAATCGTAAGTCGACCCAACTAGCCAGGGAACGCGATGTGAATTTCAAATTTCTTTTTATGAAGCCCAGCGGCGATCAACTGCGCGAGATTGCAAAGCTTATCGAAGGCGGTGCGATTAAACCGGTGATCGACAAAGTATTCGACTTGGATCATATCCGCGAGGCGCTGGCCTATAGCGAAAGCGGGCGCGTGGTCGGTAAGGCTGTCGTGCAAGTCTTTGCGGGGTAGTTTGCCAGGCGCCGCACCCTGCCGGGGTAGTCTTGGGCTATTGCCTCGCAGACCAGCATGCTTGAAACGCCGCGCTAGGCCTAGCCCCTGGACGTAGGCCGATCGGGACGATGAGCATCATCGCATCGCCGCTTAAGCGTAAAATATGCCCTCACCACAAGAAAGTACCCATGCCCAACGATCATTCGAACCGCCCCCTTCCATTGTTGTTCTCGCCGCTGAAAATACGCGGCGTCACGTTAAAAAACCGCGTTGTCATTTCACCCATGTGCCAATACTCGGCCTGTGATGGTATCGCCAATGATTGGCATTTGGTCCATCTGGGTCAATTTGCCATCGGTGGGGCGGGGCTGGTATTTTGCGAAGCTGCGGCGGTGGAAGAGCGCGGCCGCATCACCCACGGCGATTTGGGCATTTGGAGCGACGCGCACATCGCGCCGCTGGAGCGGGTGACGGACTTCATTAAGGGCAATGACGCCGTACCGGCGATTCAGCTCGCCCACGCCGGGCGCAAGGCAAGCATGCAACGGCCGTGGCATGGCAATGGCGCGCTGAATACCGCGGACACGGCGCGCGGTGATTTGGCCTGGAACATCGTGGGGCCGAGTGCCGAGCCCGTTGCCCCCGGTTGGCTCATGCCGGACGAACTGTCGATCGCGGAAATCAAACAAATCATCGAGCAGTGGAAAGTGGCGACTCGGCGCTCCCATGCCGCAGGTTTTGATGTCCTTGAAGTGCACGGCGCCCACGGTTATTTATTGCATAGTTTTCTGTCGCCCCTGTCCAACAAGCGCACCGATGCCTACGGCGGCAGTTTCGAGAATCGCATTCGCTTGGCGCTGGAAATCGTCGATGCCGTACGCCAAGAATGGCCTGACGATAAGCCGTTATTCTTCCGTACCTCGTCATCGGATTTTTCTGACGCGGGATGGAAGATCGAGGATACCGTCGCATTGTCGCGGGAACTCAAGGAACACGGCGTTGACGTGATCGACTGCTCCTCCGGCGGCATCGCCGGTTCCGCCACCGCCGCGCCGATCAAGCGCTATCCGGGATTTCAAGTACCATTCGCCGAGCAGGTGAAAAAGGAAGCGAACATCTTGACGCAAGCGGTCGGCATTATTTTGAATGGCGCGCAAGCAGAAGAAATTCTGCAGTTGGGCCACGCCGATCTGATCGCCATTGGCCGTGAAGCGCTGTTCAACCCGCGTTGGGCGGTGCATGCGGCGCAAGAACTGGGCGCCGACCCGCGGTTTGAGTTGTGGTCGAAGCAATACGGTTGGTGGCTCGACGTGCGCGCGACGACGCCGCAACTCACGCGTTAGCCAATGTCCGGGTCGGTGAAGTCGCGTTCCAGCTTGGTGCTGGTGGTGTTGATCACGCTCATTTGGGGCTTCAATTGGGCCACCATGAAAGTGGTGCTGGGTGAAATTCCACCGTTGACGTTTCGCGCGTTGTGTATGGGCGCGGGGGCGATCGGGCTCTTCGCCATCGCTAAAGCCAACGGCCTGGCGCTGCGCGTGCCGCAGGGCCAATGGCCGCGGCTGATGGCGAGCGCGCTGTTCAACATTACCGGCTGGAATTTGCTGATTGCGTTCGGCTTGAAATACGTCGCGGCGAGTCGCGGTGTGATCCTCGCCTACAC
>JBKJHT010000232.1:0-11195 GCA_046598945.1 Burkholderiales bacterium
ATGGCCGATGGGTTTCGCTGGCGCGCTACCCATCCTACTTTCTATTGCTGGTTATCCCACATCGCTTGTGCGCCAAAGCGGTCAAGCAAAGTCTGACAGGACGGACCCGCCAGGGCCGCGACCTTGGTGAGGGCGTCGGCGATCATGCAACTGCGCGCGGCGACCATGACGCTGCCTTCGCCGTCCCAGGCGCGGCGTTGCCGCGGATTGATGATGCAGCCGATCGGCTGCGAGAGTTGATCGGGAATACTTTTGTACGGGCTCGAGGTGGCGACGGCGGCACAACGCAATACCGCCACTTGCACGGGGCCGGTGCTGCGGCGCAAATAAATCGGATGAGGCGTTCTGCCAAAACGACGCAGATCGCCACCAGCGTTGACGATCGCCTCGCTGCAGCCGCCGCGTCGTAACGCGTGAATCGCCTGACCGACGGCAAAACCTTTAGCGATACCGCCCAGATCGAGCAGCATGGGCTGAGTAAAATAAATTTGATTGTGTGGAAGCAATTCGAGAGATTGACCGTTGCCGCTTGCGGATGCCGAACCTTGCGTACGTGGCAACAAACCGGCCTCGACCAGCAGCGGCGCGACGCTGATGTCGAATAGTCCATCGCTTAATGTGGCGATCCACAACGCGCGCCGCAACACGGTATAAGTCCATGGATGAACGGTTTTCGGCTGAATGCGCGCTTCGCGATTGATTCTGGAAAGTTCGCTTTGGGAATCGTGAAAACTCATCAGTCGTTCGACTTGCTCGATGGCGCGAAACGCATTGTCTATCGCGTGCTCGACGGTTTCGCAGTTCGGGCCGGAAGCAGAAATGTGCACAAACGTCCCCATGGCGGGGCGCGCGCGCTGTACCTCAGCGCAAAACGTTGTGGTGGAGGGCGAGGAGCTTTTTGATGCCATCGGTGAGGTGACGGCAGGACAGCGTGGCGCCGCTGATGTTGGCGATATCGGCGCCGACTTCGAGTTTGTCGGCAATGGTTTTACCGACAAACTGATCGCGCCATTTCACCTCGCGGACTTGATGGCCGTAAGCTTCACGATATTCGACGATTTGGAATTGCCGCAACGTGCCGTCCGGGTTGATGCCGACGGCATAGGTCATGTATTCGTGGTTGCCGATCACTTGATCGAGGATGAACCAGCCGAGAAATTTCCGCGCCGATGGCGCCTGCCAGACTTTGAAATGCGCGCTTCGAACATCGACACCGGACTGTTGCGTGAGGCGTTGGATTTGTTCGGCTGCGAGCGACACCGGCGCCGCTATAAATTCCTGCGCTTGCGCAAAAATCAACGCGCGCGCCTGTTCCACGCTTATGTATTGGGCGGCGAAGCCGGGTGTTGCGGCGACGGCAATGAAGGCCGCCGGTGCGAGCCAGCGAATGTCCAGTGTCATGGTGAAATTCTAGCGGAACTACTGACGCAATACGACTTGGTGAAAAGCAAGCAGCCGCTTCACGCCCTCGGTGACATGGCGCGAGGAAAGTGTCGAGCCGCTGATGTTCTTAATATCGACCGTGAGTTCGAGGGGATCGGCGAGCGTTTTGCCGACGAATTGCTCGCGCCACTTGGCGCCTTTTACCTCGTAGCCATAGTTCTCGCGATAGTTGATGATCTGAATTTGCCGCACGGCGCCGTCGAGGCCGATACCCACGCCGTAGATCATGAGTTCTTTTTTACCCAATACGTCGTCGATGATGAACCAGCCGATGGTTTTTCCCTCGACTTGCGCCAGCCACACCCGTTGGTTTGGAGAACTGACCTTCACGCCGGATTGCTTTTCAACGCGCGCAATTTGCTCCGCTGTAACGGTCATCGGCGCGGCGACAAATTCTTTCGCTTCGGGAAATATCAGCGCCTGCGCTTGCGCAAAACTCATGTAAGGAACGGCGATACAGTCTGCGCTAACCATTGCAACGATTGCGGCAGGCGGGAACCAACGGATGTCAAGCGTCATAACTCTTAAGAACCAAAACGGTGCAGAAATTCGTTTAAACCTATCGGCGATGCGCGTGCGGCGCTTTTCGGAAATAAAATGCCACGCGAGCAGCGCGGGGACACCGACACCCAAAATCCAGTGGGTTGCGCTGATGATGGGACGCGCTTCTTCGCCACCGAAGTAGCGCAGCAAATAGCCGTTGATGGTTAGCAGCAACATCAACACCACCAGGCTAATGCCAAGAAAAATGTTACGGCGGATCGTCCAGGCGCGGCGAATGTGAACGGGAAGCAGTGAGCCGTAAATTATCAATCCGGCCATGGCGGCGGCACCGTGTAGCTTCAGCATACACGTCTCCAGCGGGTGATGGGTATCGCCGAATTCGCTTTGCGAAACCGTAAAAAAGTGCAGTAGCAGTCAAATCGCGCCGCTGACAACCAGCAACGCCGTAGCGCCGTAAACGGTTGTCTGATGCCAAAAACCTAGGCGAATGGTGTCGGGGCGTCGAACTGTATTTTTATCAGCGGCCACATTTTTACTTTTAACTATTGCCCGGAAAGCCGCGTGGCCCTAGGCCAGTCCCTGGATACTGGCTCACAGGCCGCGTTTCCCTCTCGTCATTCCCGCTTGCGCGGGAATGAGGCGCTGGCCTCGGACCACAATCAATTATCGCAGTCGTTTTGCAGTAGGGCATCAATGATGATGCCCGTGTTCGCCATGCACGTGACCATGTTTTAATTCTTCCTTGGTCGCGGCACGTACTTCTAAAATAGTGCATTTGAAATCTAGTGTCTTGCCGGCGAGCGGGTGATTGCCGTCGACAACGATTTTGTCGTTGGCGATGTCGGTCACGGTGTAGAGAATAACGTCGTCCTCGTCGCCGTCCTCCGGCGAGCCTTCGAACTGCATGCCGACCGACACATCGGGCGGGAACATTTTCTTCGGCTCGACGTGGACTAGCGTCTCGTCGTATTCGCCAAAGCCGTCGTCGGGCTCAAGCCGAACAACGCATTCGTCGCCGACGGATTTGCCGTGCAAGGCTTCTTCCACGTGGGGGAAGATGCCGTCGTAGCCACCATGAATATAGCTCACCGCCGGCTCGCTTTTTTCCAAAATGTTGCCGTCAATATCGGACAGCGCGTAGGCAATCGTGACAACCGAGTTTTTTTCTATAGCCATTTAATTCATTTCTTTCATTAAAGTGAGAACTTCTTGGGCATCGCCCTTGGGATAGGTGTTACGCATAACATTAAGGCGGGTATAACGGTGGATGCCTTTTGTTTCATGCTGCCTTTCTGGGCCATTAGGCGCGTCGCGCTATGTTCGCCGCGGCATCGAGTCACTCGACATCCCGCGCCGCACCCATGCGCGCCTTGAAGTTTGATGGCGGAATTTTACCTTAAATGTCGGAACCTGAAAAAGCGGCGTTTTCAGCGCAGCGCGGTGTGGCTTAAAATGCGTTCATGACTACAACACTCCTCGGTGGCATGACGCCACGCCAATTCCTGCGCGATTATTGGCAAAAAAAACCGTTGCTCGTGCGCCAGGCTATGCCTGGTTTTCGCGGCGTCGTCACCAAGTCGGCACTGATGGGATTGGCGGGTGATCGTGATGTGGAGTCGCGGCTAGTCACCCGGCAACAAGGTAAGTGGCTGATGCAGCGCGGCCCTTTTTCAAAGCCTCAGTTGAAGCGATTACCAAAAACAAACTGGACGGTGCTGGTTCAGGATCTCAATCATTTTGTCGCGGCCGGTCGAGATTTGCTGCAAAAATTTTCATTCATTCCGTATGCTCGGCTTGATGATCTGATGGTGAGTTACGCCGCGCGCGGCGGGGGTGTCGGGCCGCATTTCGATTCTTACGACGTGTTTTTGTTGCAAGGCGAAGGTGAGCGCAGATGGCGTATTTCTGCGCAACGCGACTTGACGCTGGCGCCGAATGTCGCGTTGAAGATTCTAAAAAGTTTTAAGGCCGAACAGGAATGGACGCTCGCTCCCGGTGATTTGCTTTATCTGCCGCCCAATATTGCGCACGACGGTGTAGCCGAGTCCGAATGCACGACCTATTCCATCGGATTTCGCGCGCCATCGGCACACGAACTGGCCTTTAATTTTCTAAACTTTTTGCAAGATGAACTCAAGCTGGAGGGCATGTATAGCGATCCGGATTTGCGTGCGCAAGGGCATCCGGCCGAGATTGGCGCGGCCATGGTTCGGCAGACCGCACGAATGCTAAAGAAATTAGCTTGGGATAACGATGCCTGCGCGCGGTTCCTCGGCAACTATCTCACCGAGCCCAAGCCCCATGTTTTTTTCACGCCACCTGATGAGCCGATGACACAGGCGCAATTTCGCCGTGAGCTGCGCGCCCGAGGCATCACATTAAATTTAAAAAGCCGGATGCTCAGTCATAAGAAGTGGGTTTTTATAAATGGCGAATGTATCGGCGCGCCGCCCGCCGCAGCGGGGCTGTTGCGCGAACTCTGCGATCGCTGGATGATTGCACCTGATACGACAGTCGATCAAGCAAGTTTGAGGATCTTGCACGAGTGGCACGACAACGGCTATCTTGCACTGCGCAGGGAGAACGATAATGCAGGAAACAATTGAACTACCCAACATTAAACCGATTCGCGGCATGGCGGAAATGTCTCGGTCGATCGATGAAATCATCGCGCTCGCGACGCGCCGAATCGCGATCTTCGATCGCGATCTGGCGGAGGGTGGCTACAACACCTCGCAGCGATTTAATCGCCTCAAAGTTTTTCTGCTCTCGAATCGGCGCAACCGTATCGACATTGCACTACACAAAAGCGAAAATCTGGAGCGCGATTGCGCGCGGATGATGATCTTGCTGCGACAGTTTCCGCATGCCATCAGCGTCCACCGTACCTTGCCCGAGGCGCAGCGCGTCCAAGATGCATTCGTCGTGGCGGATGGGATTCACTTTTTTCATCGATTTCACTTCGACCACCCGCTGGCGCACCGGGCTTTCCATGACGAATCCGGTGCGGGGATATTGCAACGTAGATTTGACGAAATTTGGGACTACACCGAGCCGGCTACCTGCGCCACGGTACTCGGGCTATAGCCCGGGTTGTGCCAAGCCCGGCGCTAAGCGTCCTCACGAGTGTTGCGTTTTTGCAAATCGCTCCAAAATAGTGATATAATACAAGGCTTATATAGAAAATTTTTCTAGACCTGGTAGAATTTTTTAGTCGGCTGTTATGCAATAGCCGGAATAGTTTTGTTAACTCACGTAAGGGAACCATATGAAACACGCTCTCCTCCTAGCCTCTTTGTTGGCTGTTGCACTTGCCGGCTGTGGCAAGAAAGAAGAACCGGTTGCACCTGCTGCACCTGCTGCTGAAGCGCCTGCCGCTCCTGCAGCTGCAGCGCCTGCCGCGCCCACAGCCGACGCTGCAATCGACGCAGCTAAGGATGCCGCCGTTGGTGCTGTTGACGCCGCAAAAGACGCTGCCACTGGCGCTGTCGATGCGGCAAAGGACGCAGCCGCTGGTGCTGCTCAAGGTGCTGCCGACGCTGTAAAAGATGCAGCTCAAGGCGCCGCTGACGCTGCCAAAAGCGCTACTACTACCGAAGAAAAGAAGTAATGCAGTAAAGTACTGGCTGTATAAAAAAAGCCGACCTGCGGGTCGGCTTTTTTGTTGTCTGATTTACGGCTTAGCCTCAATACTGTTCACTTAGCTGATTCAATCCGTTCTGGCTGAGCTTGCCGAAGCCTCGCCGCATAGCTAGGCCCTTCGACGAGCTCAGGGCGAACGGGCCTTAAGTGAACCGTGTTGGGCTCAGCCAGCTTTATCGGCCGCCGGCGTTCCGCGCCGGTAAAACTCCGCAGCAACACTATGCAGCGGAATCCCGATCGGCTGGCCGCCGTAGGGCCCGGCCACCGCGCCGGTCAAGTCGGGGTTGAGCGACCCCCAGTTCCCTTGCATCGCCTGAAGAATCTTCTCGGCGATGGGCTGTAATAAATCCGCACGCGTCACCAGCAGGTGATCTTTGAGCACCGCCAGTGCGCACAACGCCACAGGGCCGATCTGGGCGAAAGGATCTTGTCCGAGCCGCGCTGCCGCCGCATCGGTTTGTGAAAGTACGCCAACCTCGAGCTGATTGGTGAATAATAGTTTGACCAGCTCAGGCGCCGTCCGGGCGCGGCCCGAGGCGGATTTACTGTCTTGCCAATAGGTCGCGAAAAATCCAGCTAAACTGTCGGCCACAACGCCGGCGCGTGGGTCGTCTTTGGACGACATGACAATCAGCCGCGTCTTGCGATAGATCTGAAATTTTCGATACGGCGAATGACCGCTGAGCAATGCCCAGGCGGCCAGCGCAGAACCCGAAACTATAAAGGAGCGACGATTCATAAGGGCGGCGGGGCATTGAGCCCCGCCTTTAGTTGAGTGTTACTTAGTGAATACGCCGAGATCCAAAATCGCGGAGACCGCGAAATTCGGTACATCGACCAAATTGCCGATTCGCAAATCCACCGCCACGCTCGACAAGCAATAGGCCTGCTCGCGCGACAGCCCTTTATTGGCGACCAGCCAATCGATCATATGGATCAATGCATCACGGGCGGCCAGGGTAACGTCTTCGGATAAGTTGGTCAGGCCCATGAGCTTGGTGCCGTCCAAATACTTATGGGTCGGCGGAACCATGCCTTCAGGTTTTAACGGATAACCGACGGTCGCATAAAATTTATTCGGCGTGATGCGATGTAGTTGCTTGCCGCCTTCGTAGTGCACGGTTTTAACCTGGGAACCGAGGCCTTTGCGAATCGATACTTTTACTTTCACCGTCGCACCCATTTCGATCGCCGTGCCGGAAACTTCACCGTCGCCTTGGGCGAAATGCACGTCGCCGATGGACAACAGGCAGCCCTTTACGTAACAGGGGAACAGCATGGTCGTGCCGACTTGCATCTGCTTGATGTCCATATTGCCGCCGTTCTCACGGGGCGGAATGGTGCGCAGGCAAAGATCTTTGGCGCTACCGTTTTCGCCACACACATCGGCCGGAAGCGCTTGCGTCGGCTGCGGCGGCAATGCTACGCCACCGACGGCGCCTAAGTCACCTTCACGCTTTTTCCACGCGACGGTTTGATCCGGACCCGGCGCAACGCCGACGGTTCCCAAAAATCCATCAAGCTTGACCTTTACACCTGGTAAATCGGGCGACGTGGCGCCCTTGCGGGTCAAATCCCAACGCACCAGGAACGGCTCGGTGAAAAGGTCACGCAGGAAACCGAACCCCGGCACGATGATGGTGTAGCCGAACTTGTCCGGATTCACGTCAACTAATTCAACCGCAAGTACGTCGCCCGCTTCGGAACCCTCGACAAACAACGGCCCGGTGATCGGATGAACCAGATTCAAGTTAAGGCCGGCGATGTCTTTTGACGAAGACTGGCGCGTCAGGCCGTCGTCAAACGCATCGCGCGTGCCGAAGGTGATGACATCGCCTGGCTTGGCCGTTGCGACGGGTTTGATGTCGTGGTGCCAACGGTTGTGGCAATTCGGGTCATCCACGCAGTGAGCGCCCTTTTTCGGAATGTTGATATTGGCTGCGACCGCAGTCTGCGCGCCCAGCAACGAAACGGCCAGCACGGCGCTGGATCCAAAGGCTTTGACAGTCAGTGACAAACGAGACATTGAAACTCCCTCCTAAGTGGTTGTTAGAACGAAACGACGGAGCCAAGCCAATTCGCCGGCGGAATCAACATCAACGCGAATTAATCGGCGCATGATTAAGGTACCAGAAGCAAAAACCAAAGTCGATACATTTGCGGGATGCATTTGCCGGATGCTTTTATTCTTAACATGCCAGAAGCCGCGTCCAGCCTTGAGCCTGGCGGCGTGCGCGCCAGGAGCCGCATTGGGATTGCCTCCTGGCGCAGTAGGTTTTTATTTGTTCTTGTTATGCACATCCACACACACCGCGGCCAGCAGCACCAGCCCTTTGATCACTTGCTGATAGTCGATGCCGATGCCCATTATCGACATGCCGTTATTCATTACGCCCATGATGAACGCGCCGATGACCGCGCCCAACACTCGGCCAACGCCACCGGACGCCGATGCGCCGCCGATGAAGCACGCCGCGATGACATCAAGTTCAAAGCCAAGGCCGGCTTTCGGTGTCGCCGTATTCAGCCGCGCGGCGAACACCAGCCCGGCCAACGCGGCCAGCACGCCCATGTTCATGAAGGTGTAGAACGTCAACCGCTCGGTCTTTATGCCGGACAGTTTCGCGGCTTTCACGTTGCTGCCACGGGCATAGACGCGCCGACCGATTGTCGTCCGCGTCGTCACAAAATCGTAGGCCAGCATCAACACCAGGCCATAGCCCTTGCGGTCTTCGGTGACGTAGGCAATGCCGTGGTTAATCGCTTTTTGAATCGAGCTGACATCGATTTCCTTGCCGTGCAAAAACACCTTGCCGGAAATACCTTGGCCGTAGGAGCGGCCGAAAATGCTCATCGCCAGTTCGGTGCGACCCGCCCCCATCAGCCCGGCGATACCGAGGCTTTCGCCGCGCTTGACATGCAGATCAACCCCTTTGATCACTTGGCGGTCGGCGTGAATGGCATGATGAACGCGCCAATCCTTAACCGAAAAAACAACGTCGCCAATATTCGGTGTTCGCTTCGGATAACGATCCGCCATTTCCCGCCCGACCATGCTTTTAATAACGCGATCTTCGCTGCTCGGGTTAGCGTGGCAGTCCAGCGTTTCAACCATGGCGCCGTCGCGCAAGATGGTGATGGAATCGGCCACCTTGGAAATTTCGTTGAGTTTATGCGAGATTAATATGCAGGCGATGCCGTGGCGTTGCAGCTCCAACAACAACTTGAGCAAGCCATCGCTGTCTGTCTCGTTCAAGCTCGCGGTCGGTTCGTCGAGAATTAACAGTTGAACTTCTTTGGAAAGCGCTTTAGCGATTTCGACGAGTTGTTGCTTGCCGACACCGAGATTGGTGATCAAGGTGGTCGGCGACTCGTTCAGTCCGACTTTTTTGAGTAACGCCTGGGGCTTGGAAAAGGATGCCGACCAATCGATCACCCCGAATCGCGCCTGTTCGTTGCCGAGAAAAATATTCTCCGCAATCGACAACAGAGGCACCAGCGCCAACTCTTGATGAATAATGATAATGCCAAGTTTCTCGCTGTCGGCGATGCCTTTGAAGCGGCATTCCTTGCCTTGGAAGCGAATCTCGCCTTCATAGGCGCCATAGGGATTCACCCCGCTTAAGACTTTCATCAGCGTGGGTTTGCCCGCGCCGTTTTCGCCGACGATGGCGTGGATCTCGCCGGCACGGACCGTCAGATTAACATCGCTTAACGCCTTCACGCCATGGAATGCTTTGCTGATTCCGCGCATTTCAAGAATGGCGTCGGTCATGCTGGCTCACGAAGTTGAATCGGAAACAAAAACGGGGCCCAGCGCGGTGGGCACGGGACCCGTTCGCATGGCGATGGCTTACTTGAGTTGATCTTCGGTGTAGTAACCGCTGCCGACCAGTATCTGTTTGTAGTTTGATACATCGACGCTTACCGGTTTCAGTAAATAGGACGGAACGACCTTAACCTTGTTGTTGTAGGTCTTGGTGTCGTTGATCTCGACTTTCTTACCGGTCAAAATCGCATCGACCATGCCCGCGGCAACTTTCGCGAGCTCGCGCGTGTCCTTGAAAATCGTCGAGTATTGCTCTTTGCGGATCATGGACTTCACCGAAGCGATTTCCGCAGCTTGGCCGCTGACGAAGGGCATCGGTTGTTTCGGCGTGCCGTAGCCAACGCCTTTGAGTGACGACAGAATGCCGATGCTCAACCCGTCATAGGGTGACAACACGGCATCAACGCGCGCATTGCCGTAGTAGGCGCTCAACAGATTGTCCATGCGCGCCTGGGCGACGGCGCCGTCCCAACGCAATGTCGACACTTTGTTCATGCCCATTTGCTTGCTGCGAACGACGAGTTTGCCCTTGTCGATATAGGGTTTCAGAACCGACATGGCGCCATCATAAAAGAAGAACGCATTGTTATCGTCGGCGGAACCGCCGAACAGTTCGATATTGAACGGGCCTTTGCCGGATTTGAGTCCGAGCGCCTTTTCAATCGTTTGCGCCTGCAACACGCCTACCTGAAAATTATCGAATGTGGCGTAGTAGTCGACGTTTTTGCTACCGACGATTAAGCGATCGTAGGACACCACTTTAACGCCTTTGTCGGCGGCTGTTTGTAACGCGTCCGATAACGTGGCGCCGTCGATTGCGGCGATGACCAACACTTTAACGACCTTGGTGATCATGTTTTCGATCTGCGCCAACTGATTGGGAATATCGTCATCGGCGAACTGTAAGTCAGCTTTGTAGCCCTTGTCCGCCAGGCTTTTCACCATGCTGTTGCCGTCGGATATCCAGCGTGCCGAGGCCTTCGTCGGCATCGACACGCCGATTGAGCGATTGACTTTTTCAAGTCTGCCGCTTCTTATTTCAACTCTGACGCCGGCGCGCTGGATGCTGTTGGAGAAAGTACGCCACGAGGGTGAGTTGACGATTTATGAACTCGCGAAAAAATTGAAGCGACATTATAAGAACGTACATTCCGACGTGGGGGGCCTTAGTGCCGTGGGGTTGATTGAAAGAAACGCAGATGAAAAAGTGTTCGTCCCATGGAATCTAATTTCTGCTGAACTTCGATTGGCGGCGTGACCCGACACCCAGAATCCAGGGCCTGGCCTGAAGGCCATGCGCCTTCAGGCTGATCGTCAGTAAGCGGAAGGGCCAAATTCTGGCCCTTCCATTGCGCTGTCATCGTGTGAAGCTTGGATGCAGTGGATTGCCGCTATCGCGATAGCCCGGGCCCATTGAGTAAGCCGCGGGTTGCCAGGTTGTGTCGAACGTGACGTGCGCGTAGGCGGGGTTTAACGGGTTGCGACTATCGATATACCGCGTTGCGCCCGATGTTACTGCTTGAACCTCCGGGGCGCTGTTCCAGTAAAAATTCGGCTGGAGCGGGTTGCCGGCGCCGGCTTGGGCCGCCGCTGCGACGGATACGATTGCCAGACCTAGATACAATTGCTTTGCAAACATGATTTTCTCCTTACGAAAACTAAGTCAGCGCCCTCACACTTCAACCGGATTGTCGTTTGTGTCACGGCATCTCGCGTCTCACCTCGGCGGCAGGCGCGAACTGACCATGAGTGAATACTATTCTGATTTCTGAATTAA
>JBKJHT010000241.1:0-16053 GCA_046598945.1 Burkholderiales bacterium
AATAGTCCGCCAACCGAGCGCCAGCAGACAACTCAGCCTTGGATCGCGCCATATTCACCCCCGAAAATGAACATGGCGAAATGGTATCACTAACTTAACTAACTAAACAGTATTGGGATCAAAACAGTTAAATAGTCTGGGTATTATTGTCGAAAATTCTTACACCATTGCTATGGCGTTTTTGCCAAATATTTGTACTTATTTGATTGTAATGAATAATTTTTAGTGGCATCAAATTTGCTTCTTGTAACAAGGCGATCTTCGGTTGGCGTTTTTTCGGGGATCCGAGCGGTTCAAGTAGCAATAGAAAATTTTAATACTCTAAGAGGGAATAACATTATGAAATCCATCACAAAATTATTACGGCTGATCCCGGTGGCAGCAGTAGTGGCTCTGAGTTCAGGAACAGTTTCGGCAAATCAAATTGTCTTGGAGGGTTCAGACGCGACGAGTTTTCACGATGATGCGGTTTACACTAGCCAGCTTCTGACGTTTATGAAGGACGTTTCACTCCTACCTGTTATGGTAATGGGTACCGGCGGAGTTCTTGCCGGCGCACCGGCCGGCACGGTGTTTAATCCTACCTATTCACTCTTGGGGTTCACGCTTTCGGATTATAGCGGCATTTATTTCCAGTCTCCGGGCGGATGCTGCGGTGCGCCCGACGCATCGACCTCCATTTCGGATGCGGATAAAATTGCGATCGCGGCGGCCGAAGTTTTGGGCCTAAGTATCACCATTCAAAACTATGGCGGCGGGCCGACCTGGGGCGCCATCCTCCCTGACGCGGTCAATGCAATCGGAGCAGAACATATTGGCGGCATTACGTCCTATGGCACGGCCGGCGGGCCCGGATGTACCGATGAGGAGGTCGTCAATGCGTACGGACTGTCGAAAGGCTTCATTCAGCCACCCGTACTGGGCTGCTATGAACATCAGGCCTATAGAACTTCAGTCTTCGCGGCGCTTGGCTTCGTTAGCTTGATCGATGCGGATCCTGCCTATTTCGGTAGCGATGGCTCGGCGCTGCTCGCCCTGGGCGGCCCGCTCGGAACACCCGGACCCGGACGTGTACCTGAGCCCGCCTCCCTTGCGCTATTGGGACTGGGCTTGGCCGGCCTCGGAGCGTTTCGCAAGCGCAAAGTCTCTTAGGTCTTAGCTGCCTAATCAAGACGCCCGGCACCGAGAGGAGTCGGGCGTTTTTACATTGGTCGACATCGTTATTTCGTCCGCCATCTGCCCGCCGGAAGAAATCGCTAATCACGCCGGAATAAGGGACCCCTCAGCAAATCGGGAGCCGCTTCATTTCTGAGCGCCCAACAAATCACTCTACTTATGCCTGCAACGCCAAGTCGGCATTGGTTCTTCCGAGCGCCCCTCTTCGTCGCAGACAACCCGTTGGCCATCTGTTGTAATAGCCAAGCCTATTGATCAAAAAGCCGATACACCCGAACCAAGTAAACCCGGCCATCACCGTGAAGTCGTCCACTCCATGCGTTCGGGTACCAGGAACGCGGCGTTTTCGCTCGTAGTTGAATCGCCTCACGTGATCATCCGTGGCTGATCTGCAAACAACCGGCCGAGTTGGATGGTGTACTGGTGCAAACGGCATTTCTTAAACCCTTCCAATTCAAAGTGTCGCCCTGCACGCCGGGCGAGTGCGTGCTGAAAATTTCATTCCAGCCCGCGTTCGAACGGCCTATGGAATTGCGGAACGCGTCGGCGCGAGGATCGGCTTGCTCGCACATCTGTTATCAGCTCTGCTAAGGTTGATTCCTGAGCAGTGCGCCATAGCGCGGCGTTCGAGGCATATGCCTCGAACGCCGCGCTGGCATTGCCTCTAGAAGCAACGCATTTATCGGTGTTACAAATCGATACACTGTTACCGTAACCAATTCCACCACCCAGTCGTTATTTTCCTCGTGAGCATTTCTCACGAACTGGAGAAAACGATGAAAAAGTTGATTGCAATTACCCTGACTTCGGCCGCATTGATCGCCGGCATGAGTGCGCCCGCGCGCGCCGAGCACGGCGAAACCATTGTCGGCGCAGTCATCGGCACGACGATCGGAACGGTAATCGGTCACGAAGTCGGCGGACGACGTGGCACGGTCATTGGCGCCGTTATCGGTGCGGCGACGGGCGCGACGATCGGACACAATATCGGTTATCGCCATCACGAACGCGTTGAATATTATCCGGAACCGGTTTATCGCTATCCGCGACCGGTGGAACGGGTGGTTTATGTGCCGGTTGAAGAGCCGCGCGTGGTATATGTCCCGGGACGCGATTATGACGATTGCGATGAACACGAGCATGGTCGTTGGAAACGCCATGATGGCCATGGCCGCGGCCATGGTCGGGATCGCCATGAGCGCCGCCGCTGGAATTAATGGACAACTAGAACAGAACTGCCTCCTGATATTTCGCCGCGTCGATTGACGGGGCTTTTTTTTGCTTCTTTTCTCGTAGATCTGTCGGTGGGATGGGCGCTGTTTACAACCGCTGTAATCCCCGCGAAAGCGGGGATCCATTGGGCATTGAAAGGTCAACATGGATTCCCGCTTTCGCGGGAATGACAGCATTTTAGCGCAGTAGAATTAAGAAAAATCTAAGTCAACCGCACCCGCGCAAACTTCCGTTTCCCAACCTGAAACACCGCGTCGGTGCCTATGGGCAAAACGAGTGAGCGATCGCTCACTTTCGCGCCGTCGATCTTCACGCCGCCTTGATCAATCATGCGCAGCGCCTCGGAGGTGCTCGGCGTGAGGCCCGCTTGCTTCAACAACTGGGCTATACCAATGCCTGAAGAACCGCATGGAATAAGGCTCTCGGGCAAGTCATCGGGAATGGCATTTTGCTTGAAGCGCGCTTCAAAATCCGCTAAGGCCTGATCGGCGGCCGCTTGGTTGTGAAAACGCGCTACGATCTCCTGCGCCAAGGCGACTTTCACATCGCGCGGGTTTTTGCCGCCACTGACCTCGGTTTTCCACTGCCGTAAGGTGCTCATCGATTGAAAAGATAGTAACTCCAAGTAACGCCACATCAAATCATCGGAAATCGACATTAACTTACCGAAGATCTGCTCCGCGCTTTCGTTGATGCCAATGTAATTTCCCAAGGATTTGGACATTTTGTTGATGCCATCCAGACCTTCTAGTAGCGGCATCATCAGTACGCATTGCGGCGGCTGACCAAAATGCTTTTGTAACTCACGGCCAACGAGGAGATTAAATTTTTGGTCGGTTCCGCCGAGTTCGACATCGGATTTCAATGCGACCGAATCGTAGCCCTGAACCAGGGGATACAAGAATTCGTGAATGGCGATCGGTTGGTTGCCGGAATAGCGCTTGGAAAAATCGTCTCGCTCTAGCATTCGCGCCACGGTGTGGGTCGCAGCAAGCTTGATTAGGTCTGCCGAGCCCATTTTTTCCATCCAGGTCGAATTGAACGCTACTTCGGTTTTTTCGGCATCCAGAATTTTAAAAACTTGCTCTTTATAAGTCAATGCATTAGCCGCAATGGCTTCTCGGGAGAGCGGCGGACGGGTCACATTCTTGCCGGTGGGATCGCCGATCATGCCGGTAAAATCGCCGATTAGGAAGACAATATGATGCCCCAAGTCCTGAAATTGGCGCATCTTGTTTAGCAGCACCGTGTGGCCTAAGTGCAGGTCCGGTGCCGTCGGATCGAACCCCGCCTTGATTCTGAGCGGACGTTTACTGGCGAGTTTTTCGACTAATTCGGCCTCCACCAAAAGTTCGCTGGCGCCGCGCTTGATGACTTCTAATGCGGAATCACTTGACATGTACGATCCATAAATTTGATTTAACAAAGAATTTGACTATCATTAGCAGAAAAAGCGCTTGGTGAATCCATCGCGCCATGGTAAAGTGGCCGGTCAATTTCGTTGTTCAACATCGAAACTAGCAAAATAGGTCACGCATGATAGCGCAAAACATCGTTTCTTTCGCAGCAACGCACCGGCTGAATTGGCTGTCCGCAATGCTCGCATTGCCTCTATTTGGTATGGTTGCCGCCTTCGGCATCGCGCCGAATACCCGTACAGAAAACGTGACGGTGCAAGCGGTTGAACAGGCGCTGGCGTTGCCGGAATCCTTGATTGAAGAAGGGTCGAGTGAGGCGGTTTATTCACGCCAAGAGATGGTTCGCCGTGGTGATACGGTATCAGCATTGATGGCGCGCATGCAGGCGGATGATCCCGGCGCCATCGATTTTCTCAAGACCGACAGCACGGCAAAATCCATGTATAAGGCGCTGGTTCCCGGCCGGGTGGTGGAAACTCACATCAGTGACGAGGGCAAACTGCTCGGCCTGCGCATGCGCATTGGCGGCGGTTCGGTGCTCAGGGTCGTTAAAATAGGCGATGAACTCCTCTCTTTAGAAGAAACCTTGCCGCTGGATAAACGCACTATTTTCAAATCGGGCCGGATAAAAAGTTCGCTGTTCGCCGCCACCGATTCCGCAGATATTCCCGACTCAATTGCAACTCAACTGGCGAAATTATTCGCGACGGAAATCGATTTCCACCACGACCTGCAAAAGAACGATCAATTCGCCGTCGCCTACGAAGCATTTTACGATGGCGCCGACCTAATTAGGGTGGGTCGCCTTATCGCAGCGGAATTCATCAGCCGCGGCGAAAGCCATCGCCTAGTGTTTTACGCAGATAGCAAGGGCGACGGTGAATATTTCACGGCAGACGGCAAGAGCCTGAAGCGCGCGTTCTTGCGTTCACCGTTGGAGTTTTCCCGCATTAGTTCCGGATTCAGCAACGCCCGCCAGCATCCGATTTCAGGTGAATGGCGCGCCCATCGCGGCGTAGATTTTCCGGCGTCGACAGGTACGCCGATTCTCGCGACCTGCGACGGCGTGGTGGATTTGGCGGGCGCGCAAAACGGCTATGGTAATGTCATTGAACTTAGGCATTACAACCAGTTCAGTACGCTCTATGCGCACCTGTCCGCCTATGCCCCAGGCATCCGCAAGGGCGCGCAAGTCAAACAAGGCCAGGTGATCGGCTATGTTGGCAGCACCGGCTGGTCGACCGGCCCCCACGTGCACTACGAATTCAAGATCGCTGGCGTCCAGCAGGATCCGCAGGGCAGGCTGGTGCCGGTCGCCATGCCCGTTGTGGCGGGCTTCAAGGCTATTTTTGAACTCACGGCCAAGCCTTTGTTTGCGCAACTTGACATGATGCGCGAGACCGCCAGCGCCGTTCACTTCGAATAATCTCCGGCTCTTGGCCGGCAATAAAAAAGGGGAGCAGATTCTGCTCCCCTTTTTTATGGCTAAACTTTGCTACGCTGAGAACGACGATCCGCAACCGCACGTGGATGTTGCGTTCGGATTCTTGATGACAAACTGGGAGCCTTCCAGATTTTCTTGGTAGTCGATTTCCGCGCCGATCAGGTATTGATAGCTCATCGGATCAATCAACAACGTCACGCCATTTTTTTGCATGGCGGTATCGTCTTCGCTGGTTTCTTCATCAAAGGTGAAACCATACTGGAAACCTGAGCAACCGCCACCCGTGACAAAGACGCGAAGCTTGAGCTCTTCGTTGCCCTCTTCGTTGATCAACTCTTTCACTTTATTCGCGGCGTTGTCGGTAAATACCAACGGCGCGGGTAATTCTGCTACAGCGTTCATGCCATTCTCCTAAAACACCAGCCCATTATGCAACCGACTCGACTGCGGGTCAATCCTCTATATTGGCCTGAGCTCAGGTGCTTTCAAGCCCGATTTATCACGGCAAGACGGGAACTTGCATCAGCCCTGTGGTTTCCGGCAAACCGAACATCAAGTTCATATTCTGAATCGCCTGACCCGCCGCGCCTTTGACAAGGTTGTCGATCACCGATAATACCACTATCATGTCCCCGCCTTGCGGACGGTGCACGGCGATGCGACAGTGGTTGCTGGCACGTACCGAACGGGTGTCCGGCTGGCTACCGGACGGCAGCACGTCGACGAAGGGTTCATCGGCATAGCGCTTCTCAAACAGAGCTTGTAGATCGATCTCTTTGGTGAGGCGGGCGTACAGCGTGGCATGGATGCCGCGAATCATCGGTACCAGATGGGGCACGAACGTCAACCCGACTTCGTGACCTGCAGCCCGGGCCAAACCCTGTCGCACTTCCGGCAAATGCCGGTGACCCGCCACGCCATAGGCTTTGAAATTATCCGATGCCTCGGCAAAGAGAATATGGGTTTCGGCCTTGCGTCCGGCGCCGCTTACGCCGGATTTGGTGTCAGCGACCAAATGCTGATCATCGACCGCCCCGGCTTCGATTAGCGGTAAGAATCCCAACTGCGTTGCCGTCGGATAACAGCCTGGATTAGCGACAATCCGTGCGCCTTTGATCGCGTCCCGGTTCGCTTCAGGCAATCCATACACCGCTTCTTCCACCAACTCGGGGCAAGCGTGCGTCATGCCGTACCATTTTTCCCAAACGGCGATGTCTTTGATTCTAAAGTCCGCTGCCAGATCAATTACTTTTACGCCGCCGCTGAGTAATGCTTGCGCTTGCGTCATGGCGATGCCATTGGGGGTGGCGAAGAAAACCAGATCGCAGGCGGCGAGTCCAGCGTCCTTCGGATCGCTAAACCGGAGATCCACCGCGCCGCGCAAGCTGGGAAACATCTCTGCCACCGGCATGCCGACTTCTTTGCGCGAGGTGATGTCGACAAGCTGCGCCTGCGGATGCTGCGCCAAGATGCGCAGCAATTCGACGCCCGTATAACCGGTGCCGCCGACAATACCGATTTTGATCATTGCCAACCTCTCTTGCAAAGAATGAGTAGGGTAAAACCAAAAACAAAAAAGCCGCCCGAAGCGGCGGCCTTTTCGCAGCGAACCGACCGCTTTATCGCTTCGAGAACTGCTTCGCGCGACGCGCTTTGCGCAAGCCCACTTTCTTACGTTCCACTTCGCGGGCATCGCGAGTAACCAGCCCTGCTTTTTTGAGCGTCGCCTTCAACGCCGCATCGTAGTCGATCAAGGCGCGGGTAATGCCGTGGCGAATAGCGCCGGCTTGGCCCGATTCACCCCCGCCGGCCACGGTAACCATCACATCAAACGAGCCGACGTTGTTGGTTAGTTCCAACGGTTGGCGCACGATCATGCGACCGGTTTCGCGAGAAAAATACAGATCAACCGGCTTCTCGTTGACGATGATGTTGCCGCTGCCAGCCTTGATAAACACCCGCGCGACTGAACTCTTGCGCCGACCCGTTCCATAGTAATAATTACCGATCATTTTATATCCTTATACCGTAAGGGGTTGCGGCTGTTGCGCCTCGTGGGGATGGCTTTCCCCGGAGTACACTTTGAGTTTTTTTATCATTGCGTAGCCGAGCGGGCCTTTGGGCAACATGCCCTTTACCGCTTTTTCCAGCACGCGGCGTGGGAAACGCGCTTGCATCTTGTTGAAGTTCGTCTCGGAAATACCGCCCGGATAGGTGCTGTGCCGGTAATACTTTTTGTCTTCGCCTTTATTGCCGGTGACGCGCAACTGTTCCACGTTCACGACGACGATGAAATCGCCGGTATCAACGTGGGGAGTGAAAATGGGTTTATGCTTACCACGTAAGCGCAGAGCGATTTGGGCAGCCAAGCGCCCGAGAACCTGCTCTTTGGCATCGATAATAAACCAGTCGCGCTTGACTTCATGCGCCTTGGCGGAAAACGTCTTCATGGGGAAATCCCTAGCAATTTGCGCTGCGAAACATGCGATTATAAAAAAGAACTACCCATCTTGTCAAAAGCAAAAGAATAGCGAGTTTGGTAAGGGCTTTGACCGATGGGCGTTTTTCGATCAAATAACCTTGAAAACCCAGACCGTTTGAGCGGTGAATTGCTTTGAAGTATCTGGTCTACAATCCACATCCAGCTTGCCTCGCAGCCCGACAGGGCCTGGAAGCCAACAACCACGCGCCTCTTGGCTTGGCGCTAGACTTTGCTCTGTAGCAGCGGCTGCAACTGCTGTTCGAGAAATTTTTCGTCGACCCCGCCTAGTTTGGTCGTGATGATTTTTCCTGAGCGGTCGATGATGACGGTGTAGGGCAGGCCACCGTTTTTATTGCCGAGGCGTTGGCCGAACTCACCGATCGCGATGTCGCCTAAGAGGATCGGATAGTTGATACCCATTTCTTTGGCGAATTTTTCCACCGGCGCTTTGTCGTCCATGGCGAGGCCGATGAAGGTGAGGCCTTGGTCACGGTATTTTTGTTGCAGCCTCACCATGATCGGAATTTCCTCGCGGCACGGCTCGCACCAAGTCGCCCATAAGTTGAGCACTATAACTTTGCCTTGCCATTCGCCGAGGGCGTGGGCTTTTCCTTCTAGATCAGGAAAGCTGGTGGTGTAAAGCGCGCCAGCCGAAAGGGTGGCGGCCGGCTGTGCTGGCTGCGCGCCTTGTTTATTCCAGTTTAAACCCAAGTACACCGAGCCGACGCCGAGCAGGATGGCGACGACAAGTGCGACGAGGTCGCGGATTTTTGTCATGACGAAAAGGAAATCAGGATCGTGCCCTGGCCAGGGTCGCGAGAAATTTATCGCTGGATTGATAGCCTATGACATGGAAGGATTTGATTTCCAAGCCGCTCGGATCAAACAAAATAATTCCAGGCGGACCAACCAGCCCAAAGCGTCTGAGCAAGGCTTGATCGGCTGGGCTGTTGGCAGTCACATCTGCTTGCAACAGCACAACGTCTTTAAGTTGCGCCTGAACTTTGGCGTCGCTAAATGTAAAGCGCTCCATTTCCTTGCACGAGATACACCAGTCGGCATAGAAATCCAGCATGACGTAGTTGCCTTTGGCTGCGGCAAGGCGCCGGTCCAATTCCGCGACCGATTTTATGCGTTGAAATGCGAGTTCATTGGTAGCATGCGTCTTTTCGCCGGCGGTCAAGCCGGCCAATGGTTGTAACGGGTCTTTCGCACCACTCAATGCGCCGATCAGCAGTGCGATGCCACCGATGAGCGACGCGACGCCGACGCCTTTCCACAAACGTCGATAACCGCTTGATTGATCTGGCAGGGGATCGATGGCGCGCAGGAACATCGCGGACCCAATTAACAGCAGTGCCCATAACAACATCACGGCCCACGTCGCAATCACCGGCGTGACGAGCCAAATTGCCACGCCCAGCAACAGTACACCGAAGAAGCGTTTTACCGATTCCATCCACGCGCCGGCGCGTGGCAAGAAAGCGCCAGCGGAGGCGCCGACGATTAACAATGGAATGCCCATTCCTAACGCCATCACGAACAGCGCGGTGCCGCCGAGTACGATGCTTCCCTCTTTACCGATATAACCCAGGGCGGCCGCGAGAGGCGCCGCGACGCAGGGCCCGACGATCAGTGCGGACAAAATCCCCATGAGCGTAACGCCGACAAATTTTCCGCCCGGTAGGCGATTGCTTTTCGCCGTCAGTGCGCTTTGTGCACTGGCCGGTAATTGCAATTCATACAGGCCAAACATCGACAGCGCGAGCAGCACAAACACGATTGCAAATGCGCCCAGCACCCAGGGATTTTGCAACGCCGTGGAAAGGAGCGAGCCGGATAGCCCGGCAATGACGCCGGCGATGGCGTACGTGACCGCCATGCCCAAGACATAGGCCACGGAAAGCAAGAACGCGCGGCCTTTTCCGACATTCGGGCCCGCGCCGACGATGAGCCCGGACAGGATGGGAATCATCGGCAAGACACAAGGCGTGAACGACAACAGCACACCGAAGCCGAAGAAAGCCGCGACAATAGCCCAAAAGTTCTTCGATTCGAATATCTTGGCGATCTGATCCGTTTCCGAGAGGTTTGAATGCTCGCCAGGCGAGGCGGCGTTCTCGCTGGGTGTGGTTGCGGCGACCTGCGGCGCATCCGTTGTGGCGGGCGGCGCCGCGGCATCAAGCGCGGCAAATCCGCTGCCGCCGCGTCCCACAACCGTGCCGTCAGTATTGAATGTCACCTTCTCGGTATTCGGCGGGAAACATACACCCACGTCGGCACAGCCTTGGGAGGTCGCGCTAAAATTCCATGCCGACGCATTGGCATCGCGCGAAAATGGAATCACGATGCGCACTTGATCGCGCAATGTTTCGATACGTCCGAAGAACTCGTCTTGTTTGACCTTGCCGTTGGGGATCTGCGCTTCACCTAGCTTCACTTCTGCCGACTCGGAGGCGAACGCAAATTTTTCGCGGTAAAGATAGTAGCCCGGCGCGATGTCATAAGTGACTTGCAGCGACGAATCGGACACCACTTTCGCGGAAAACTTGAACGCAACGGCCGAATCAAGGATTTCAGGTTCCGCCGCACGGGTCGAAGTTGCGAAGAGAAATAGTGTGGTGATCAACCAGCGAATAGTCATTGATGAGTTGTGTCCTGCTGCTAAGATTTATGTTGGTAACGGTGATTCGCGTGAACTTACAGCGGCGACCCAGTTCATATACTCAGGTAAGCCATCGACAAGTGGGACTGCGATTATTTCTGGAAGTTCATACGGATGCATACTCTGAATTTCCTTTTCGATGGCGCCGTAGTTCTGTATTCGTGCTTTGATTAGTAGCGGAAATTCCTCGGTGGTTTCGAGGGAGCCCTGCCAGGTGTAAACTGATGTGCATGGAGCCAAGATGTTCACGCAGGCGGCAAGGCCAGATTCAACGAGCCGGGTCGCGAGTTTTAATGCAACGTCCCGGTTCGGCAGATTGGTGATGATTAACTGTATTTCCATGATTTGAAAGCCCGTCGATGCGACTACTATTTTTAACTATCTTACTCGGTTTCCCGGTTCTCGAAATGTTTTTGCTCGCCAAGATTGGCCATTACATTGGCTGGTGGCTCGCCGCGTGGCTGGCGATGAGCGCGATGACCGGCATGGCGCTGATCAAGGAAGCGCGTTTTGCGCTAGTTCGCGAACTGGCAAACGTGATAAGCGCAGGCGGTTCGAACATTCCTGCCCTGCTCGGCAGCGGTAGAATTTTGATCGCCGGTTTTTTGTTTATTTTTCCTGGTGTCATCAGTGATTTCATTGCCCTTGCGCTGATACTTTTTCCCCATGATCGCGTTGCGCCGGTACGCCCCAGCAGGGACGAGCGTGTGATCGACGGCGAGTTTCGGCGCGAAGTCTAATTACTATCAAGCTAGCCACCGCCTGAAAAAATTATTGGGGACAACGCACGCACACCGTTCCCTCGTTCATTTCCCTTGTAATTCGACGGCCGCAGCGGGGTGGCGCCGCCCGAGCTTTCAAATTCAGCGCACTAAGGCGCCAGCGGCGGACGCCGGGCTGGTGCCCGGTGCGGTATTGGCAGTGGCTGTGAAGATATAGGTCGTGCCATTGGTCAAGTCGGCGATGGCGGGCGCCGAGCCTTTGTCGGGCGCGTGGGTGCGGTCGATGTCGGCGAAATCCCTGAGTAATTCAGCACAAAGGTGCGGTGAGGCATAGCCGGACGAACCGATGGTGACCGCGCCGGGTTTGGATTTGACCGGGGTCCCTACTTCGGCAATATTTTTACGGGTAATTTATTGTTGGCGACGAAAACATTCGAAATCATGCCGATCAACATCACCGGTGTGAGATCGCGCTCGGGATGGTAGGGCAGTTTCTCGCGGTAAACGCCGACATTCATCGCGCAGGCGCCGATGTTGCCGCCGCCGGGTACGGATACGATCAGGCGAATGGTTTTTTGTGGAAAATCAGTGGCATTGGCCGACGCAAAAATGATCAAGAGAAAATGCTTAAGGTTATGTTCCAAGCGGCGATGCGACTCACCGCGGCGCCTCGTTCAAAAAGTAGGTTGCGAGTGAGGAACAAACCCCAACATCAACTACGCGTGGCATATCCCAATTTATACCACCGGGATTGTGCCAAGCGCGATTAAGGCTTTACGACGATCCGCGAGTGTCGGTATAACGCCTGGCGAGCCACTGGGCTCCGAGGCCGTCCGCCAAGCGGAAATACTGATCCTTCACGTCGCGATCTGAACCCTCGTGCGCAATGATCTAGACCAATCGAAGCATCTGTCCCTTGACCTCCGACCCGCTTCGCACGATGGCGAAAGGCTGGAACACGAGATCGATCGGTCTGCCGATACCATCCGCAACAACGTCGCTGAAGTGGATGGCATGGTCGGTAATGCCGTGCCGGATAAAGGCGCCGGTGAGGCCGCTGGCGAAATCGGTGGCGACTCCTGCGCCGCCGGGATTGTAGTTGGCGAAGGTGGCGTTGCTGCCTTGGGTGACGAGGTCGGGTCTCGACGCGTGTTTTGCTAGAGCTCGTATCTCACCCCGAACAAATTCTGCGGATGTCCGAGCAATCACAGAAAGCATTGCCAGGAGGCGCATGGATATTGACTCGTGGCGACGCATGGCTTGGGAGCCGCTTCCAGAGCGGCTCTCAGGGCATGCGTCAGCAATTAATTGTGACTAAGCTTTGCGGTAAACTGCGCGTTCGCTTTCGACCACCAACCAAAAATAATGACTGCAACAATCATCGACGGTAACGCGCTTTCGCAAATTTTACGCGCCGGTTTTAAGAACGAAGTTGATACGCTGAAAAGCCGTGGCATCACGCCGGGCTTGGCGGTGGTGATCGTCGGCGACGATCCCGCGTCCCATGTTTATGTGCGCTATAAAGTCAAAGCGTGTGCCAATGTCGGCATGCATTCCGAATTGCATGCGATGCCGGCGGAAACATCGCAGGCGGAATTACTGGCGAAGATTCATGCATTGAATAGTAACCCCGCGATTCATGGCATTCTCGTGCAGTTGCCAGTGCCGAAACACATCGACAACAAAGCCATCATCGACGCGATCGCGGCAGAGAAAGACGTCGATGGTTTTCATCATTCCAATCTCGGCGCGTTGGTCGTCGGCGAGCCGACCTTTCAGCCGTGTACGCCCTATGGCGTCATGAAGATGTTGGATCATCACAACATTCCCATAGAGGGTCAACACGCGGTTGTCGTTGGCCGCAGCAATATCGCCGGCAAGCCGATGGCGCTGATGTTGATCAATCGTAGCGCGACGGTGACCGTGTGTACGTCGAAGACGCGCGATCTGGCGGCGATCACGCGGCAGGCGGATATCCTTATCGTCGCGATCGGTAAGGCAAATATGGTGACGGCGGATATGGTGAAGGAAGGCGCGGTGGTGATCGATATCGGCATCAATCACCTGCCCGACGGCAAGCTTGCGGGCGACGTGCATTTTGAAGCGGTCAAGGAAAAAGCGTCGTACATTACGCCGGTTCCGGGCGGCGTTGGACCGATGACAATTACGATGTTGCTGTCGAATACGATTGCGGCAGCGAAGATTGCCGTAAAATAATTTTATGGCTCAGCCGGAATCAAAAATAAACCGCAATCTCATCGCATTCATCCTCGCCTGCCTCGCAGCGATCGGTCCGTTCTCGATCGACACTTATCTGCCGGCGTTCCCAGAAATTCGCGCCAGCCTCAACGCGAGCCAGTCGAGTTTGCAGCAATCGTTGACGGCTTATTTGCTGCCCTATTGCTTCATGATTTTATGGCACGGCGCGATCTCCGACTCGATTGGCCGGCGCAAGACCGTGCTCATTGGCTTAGCGGTTTATACATTGGCTTCGATCGGGTGCGCGACCGCGCCGAATATTCAAGCGCTCCTGGTTTGCCGCGCCGTTCAAGGGCTCGCGGCGGGTGCGGGCATGGTGGTCGGCCGCGCGATGATTCGCGATTTGTTCGAAGGCGCGGCGGCGCAGCGTTTGATGGCGCAAGTGCAGATGATTTTTGGCATCGCGCCGGCGATCGCGCCGATCATCGGTGGCTGGTTGTTGGGATTATTCAATTGGCACGCGACCTTTTGGTTCCTGGCATTTTTCGCCATCGCGTTGATGATTCTCGTTTGGAAGTATTTGCCGGAAACCCTCGATCCCGCCAAGCGCCAATCCCTCCTGCCCGCGAAAGTGCTGGGCAATTTCAAGCGCGTGTTTTCGCACAAATCGTTGTTACTGCTGGCGCTTACGGTCGGCTGTAATTTTGGTGGATTTTTCCTTTATGTACTGGCCGCGCCAGTGTTTTTGCTGGAACATTTAAAGGTCAGCAATCAAGGCTTCGGTTGGCTGTTCGTGCCGACGGTCACAGGCATGATTCTCGGCTCCTACGCATCGCGCCGGCTAGCGGGAAAACGCACTCCCGCACAAACCGTTTCCCTCGCCTACCAATTCATGTTCGCGGCAGTGGCGCTGAACATTTTGGTGTGCCTATTCGTCGAGCCTGGCATTCCATGGAGCGTGATCCCGATCATGATTTACAACTTCGGCATGGCGCTGGCGATGCCGACCATCACGCTGCTCGCGCTGGATTTATTTCCGACCATGCGCGGCTTGGTTTCTTCCGCGCAAGCTTTCATTCAAACGCTGATCAGCACGCTTTCCGCAGGGCTCGTTGTGCCGTTGCTCTACCACTCTCCGCTGCGAATGGCTTTGGGGATGGCGGTGTTCATGGTGTTGGGGTTTGTGGCTTGGAGAAAGTATTCGCGCGACCTTCAGGAGACTGAAGTTAGGGTGGCCTAGAACGTCCGTCCTTCTTGCCTGCTGGCATAGGCATGGCTGGGAGGCAATATCGGGGCTGGCCTCAGGCCATGCGGCGTTGCGGCAATGCAGGTTGGTTATTTGGAGGGCTTGGGTAAGCGCTTGGTCGTGGAATGCGCAGCAGGTACGATACCCGCAGTGGCTGCCAGCGCGCCTTCAACTCGTGCAATTCGAGTTTCATGGTTCATCATCAAATCAGCAAGTCGGTCAAGACGTTTTGCGGTTTGTTCCAGTTCGGCTTTGACGACTGCAACGCCAGAAAGCCGATCGAGAATATCCGAGACCAGGCTCATGGATGCTTCGTGTTGCGGAATTTTTCGACATCAGCGAATAGGCGATCGAGTTTTGCGTTAGTGGCTTTTAGGGTGCGGCCCATTGCGTCCAATTCGGAGCTCGCGTACTTGCTTGCAGCGTCAAGAATTTGCAATTCTTCGAGCGAGATGCCTTCCAGGTACGCGCTGATGGCGTTGCGAATTTCTTCGCTTACCTTTGTTCCGCGCTCTTTGGCGCGCACTTGAAGCGCTTTTTTCTGAGTTGCTTCGAGGTAAACTTGGGTAATTGCAAGTGTCGACATGACCATGATCCATCAAATTCGATATACACACACAATATATGGCGCGGGGCTCGCAAAGTCAACGGCAATTGCGAATACCATCAGGACAGCAAGTTCTTGATATTTGACACCTTTGCACTTCACGGCTAAACTGCTTCGTTTCGTTCGGATCGTTTCGGAGGGGTGCCCGAGTGGCTAAAGGGGGCAGACTGTAAATCTGTTGGCTTACGCCTACGCTGGTTCGAATCCAGCCTCCTCCACCAGAATTCAATTTAATCAAGCGGTTGTCGGGACGTTGAAGCATTTTTTGTTGAAGCAATGCGGGTGTAGCTCAATGGTAGAGCAGAAGCCTTCCAAGCTTACGACGAGCGCGTGCGGAGGGCGGAGCAGGGCCCCGCGAAGCGGGATGTGACCCCGCAGCAGGCGAGGGAACCCGGAATAGATTGATGTGGTAGCAGGTGCGGGTGTAGCTCAATGGTAGAGCAGAAGCCTTCCAAGCTTACGACGAGGGTTCGATTCCCTTCACCCGCTCCAGGAAGTAGGGCAATGAAGTCAGAAAACGATTATTGATTTGTCAGGCAAGGCGCGCAACGGCGCCGTGTACTGATGTACGCAAGCCGATGCGTAACGCAGGATGGCAAATCAATAATCGTTTTATGCCCATGTAGCTCAGTGGCAGAGCACTCCCTTGGTAAGGGAGAGGTCGCCCGTTCAATCCGGGCCATGGGCACCAGGAATTTTAAAGAATGTGTAATTTCGATATTTAATGATTCTTACTTGCACTCGAGGACTAGGAAATGGCAAAAGGGAAATTTGAGCGGACCAAGCCGCACGTAAACGTGGGGACTATTGGTCATGTGGATCATGGGAAGACCACCTTAACGGCGGCCATCACCCTGGTGC
>JBKJHT010000085.1:0-2566 GCA_046598945.1 Burkholderiales bacterium
GGCCAATTTTTTCTGGATCAGTTGATTCGCCGCGAGCGGCCGACCGAAGGCTTTGCGATCCAGTGTATATTGCCGCGCGGCGTGCCAGCAAAACTCCGCCGCGCCCATCGCGCCCCACGCGATGCCGTAGCGCGCACGATTCAAGCAACCGAACGGGCCTTTCAAACCGCTGACATTCGGCAGTAAATTTTCTTCCGGCACGAACACGTTATCCATCACGATCTCGCCGGTGATCGACGCACGCAGCGCAAACTTGCCGTTGATTTTCGGCGCCGACAAACCCTTCGCACCTTTATCGATAATGAAGCCACGAATGACATCGGCTTCGTTCTTCGCCCACACCACAAACACATCGGCGATCGGCGAATTCGAAATCCACATCTTTGCGCCGCTGAGCGAATAGCCGCCGGCGATTTTCTTCGCCCGCGTGATCATGCCGCCGGCGTCGGAGCCGTAATCCGGCTCGGTCAACCCGAAGCAGCCGACCCATTCGCCCGTCGCGAGCTTTGGCAAATATTTTTGCCGTTGCGCCTCGGAACCATAGGCGTGAATCGGATACATCACCAGTGACGATTGCACCGAAAGCGTCGAGCGATAACCGGAATCCACCCGCTCGATCTCGCGCGCAATTAAGCCATAGGAAACGTAATTTACCCCGGCGCAGCCATAGCCTTCGATGGTCGAGCCGAGCAAACCCAGTTCGCCCATCTCGAACAATATGGCACGATCAAATTTTTCGTGGCGATTTGCCTCCAAAATACGCGGCATTAATTTGTCCTGCGCGTAGGCGCGCGCCGTGTCACGAACTTGGCGCTCGTCAGTAGACAGCAAATCCTCCAGCAATAACGGATCGGCCCAATCGAAGTGCAATTTTTCCTGGGACTTGGGGAATTTTTCGGGAGCGTTCATGGCGTAGAGAGATGGGATTGGGATAACATTATTCTAACCGTAATGGCTGATGTTGATCGGTTCCGGAGCATGGACAACTTAACGACCCAACAATAGAACTTAGGTCGGGCGCAACAGCGGGATCAGCTGGCGCCCATTTCGCCGATAATGATCAAAATCAGAATCAAGGGTAAATAGACAACAGTCCGCGATTTGCTCAGAAATCCGAACGAGGCAGGCATCGGCAAGCGACATGGGCGTATCCTCATAACGCTTGAGCAGCACTTCGATCGTTCGTGCTTCCCTGCCCAGATCTAAAGCAATTTCCAGCACACCCTGATCTAATTTTCGAATCAAGTCCGCTGGACGACCACCGGCTCGATGTATGAGGAAGCAAGCCTCGGTCAGCACAGGTTCACAGGTGATCAAAGGCGCCGAAAATGTCGTCATTTGCTCGGCGGCCCATCGGTGCCATCGATCCCGTTTATTAAAGTAAGCAACTAGCGGTCCCGTATCAATGACGATCCGGGTCACTTCCCGAATCCGTCCAGATGCTTCGGATTGGTTGATAAGTCTTTCGGACCGTCCACACTACCGCATACGTCCATCATCAAATCGTGACAACTGCCCGCACCGCCGCCCGTACGCGAGCGTTCCAATGCATGACGAACTATTTCCGACTGCGGGCGGCCCAATTCCTTGGCGCGGCGAGACAACCACATGGCCAAGGGTTCTGGTAGTTTTACCGTGAGTGTTTTCATGGCGCAATGGTATTACGATTCTGCGTTCGTGGCAATACCACATTCCGCCCGCGGCGGTAAAGAAGAAATAAATCGGGAATAGGTTACGAATGGCGATCTTCGCATCGTAAAACATTCTTCTACAGCGTTCGACCAAACTCAATACGGCGCTCCAACACACCACGCCACGAGCCAAGCTGGGAGCGGCTCGTGGCGTCGCATCAAACTTTATTATTTATGTACGTTGATCGGTGGTGTTCCCAATTGTTCGGCGCCCATGCCCAGCAATATCCGCGCTTCCGGCCAATTGCGGTCGACGGCGGGACGCGATCCGAGGGGAATCGCTTGCATATACGCGGCGATGGTGTGTCCCGACGTCGGATCCTTCGCGAACAAATCGGCGTCGACGATTTCTTTTTTGTACACGTGCATGGCGCAGGCGGTCTGCATCGGAGCGAACGGATCGCGGTGGCGGGCGCCAAAGTCGAAGTAGCCGCATTCGAAACGGGCTATTTTTGTGAACGGCGATGCAAAGCCATGCCCGCCATGAAGCGTCGAGATCGTCACGCAACCACAATTGATTCTGAAGGGGAGGAGACAATATGAGTTCGACGCAGACAGACAAAGTTGAGCCTAGCAACACAGCCGAAGTCCTTGATGTGCTCGTTGTGGGCGCCAGATTCGCCGGCCTATATCAGCTTGATCGCCTGCGAAAGCTGGGGTTCTCGGTGCCGGTTCTCTGGAGCAGTTTTATTACGAGGTGTTGAATCAGGACAATGTCACTCTCGTCGACCTGCGCAAGTCGCCGATCGAGAGAATATCCCCGAAGGGCGTCAAGACGAAGGAGGGCGAGCACGAACTGGACATTCTGGTCATGGCCACCGGCTTCGATGCCGTAACCGGGGGGCTGACCAGCATAGACATACGCGGTACTCAGG
>JBKJHT010000039.1:0-3743 GCA_046598945.1 Burkholderiales bacterium
AAATATTCGAGGAGTCAAAAAGAGAACCAGCAACTATGGGGCGAGGAAAAGGGGGGACCCTATCAATCAGCCATGCAACCCCAAACCAAGAATTCTTTCTAACTAAACAGTATTGGACTCATACCTCGTTGGAATTACCCTCCCCGTTCAGACTCAAACCATATTTGGACAAGGCTCTTCCTTGACGCTTTTAGGGTGTTGACCTACTATTCACGGTTAGATCACTGACTAAGTGACAAATCTTGCTGCAACCTAATTTTAACTAGTAATTGTTTCAACAATATTTATAAATCCAAACCGGGCTTCGCGTAACGCAGGCCGATCGCTTTTAGGGAATTATGAGCACACCTCCGCCGCGTATGAATTGGGATCCCGTCACCCATTATCAAGACATTAAAGTTGCCGAAGACTACGATCGAGTACGCTTTGATAGTCTCGCGGGGCGTGTGTTTGAACGCTTGGAACGTTACAACATCTCCAAAGCGTTTCGCTCCATCCCGAAAACCGGCACTATCCTCGACCTGCCGTGCGGTACCGGTCGGCTCGCCGAAGCCTTGCTGGACGATGGCTTCACCATCGTCGGCGCGGATATTTCACCGGCCATGTTGGAAGTGGCTAAACGTCGCCTAGCACGCTTTGGCAATCGTTTTTCGACGCTCGTTTCTGATGTGAAAGAACTGGCGAAGAGTCGGCCGAAGTCGTTCGATAGCGCCTTGTGCGCGCGCGTGCTCATGCACTTTCCGGTTGCAGAACAAATTGAATTTCTCTGCAGCGTCGCACGCCTTAGCCGTGGGCCGGTGGTGTTCACCCAATCGTTGAACACGCCTTATCATCGCACCCGTCGCAAGGTGAAACAAATGCTCGGCGACCCCCACACCCCGGCCAACTATCCGATTACCGAAGCCGAATTAAAGCAACTGTTAAAAGGCGCGAATCTGGTTGAGAAGTTTCGCTTGCGCCCGATGGCCTTGGTCACCGAGCAGATCATCGTATTCGCCGAACACGCGAAGTAGTCGGCACCGCGCAGTGGGGGAGCAGCACGACAACGCGTGGATTCAGCGCGAGTTAGTGAGCCAATTCCTGACTGCGGGAACAGCGGAAAGTTCGCCCCCGCTGATCAAAGGTCCCATCTTCCAAGGCGAGCTGTCCAAGGTCTTCTACGCCGAGACCCCTTCCTGTCCCTATCCCCTAGCCGTCAAGCTGTGCATTTCGCATCGCACCGGGTTGCCGAATCCAGTGGATGCGGCTGAGCAGTTTCAGGCCCTGCAAGCCATCGCGCCGCTAATGCCAAAAGGTGAACCCTATGGCGTTCCGCGGCCGTTCAAATTAGATGCGCCCAATGGCCTGGTGGCGATCGAATGGATCAATGGAAGAACGCTTACCGACTACCTAAGAGATTTTCGTTTTCCGGTCGATCAGGTGTTTATGTTATTAGAGCGCGCCGGCATATGGTTGCAGTATTTTCATTCGACCAGCAACGAGACGGCGGCAAACTTAGACGCAGAAGAACAGTTTCAGAAATTTGCAGCGAGCCTCACTTCATCGGCGCTGCGTTCTAATCGAACTTTCATGCGCGCGTACCGCGAAGTCGAGCGTGGCGTGGACCGCATCGCCAAACAAGCGTTTCCGCGAGCGCTGCTGCATGGCGATTTTAAGACCGATAACTTGATGCTATCCGAGGATCGCATGGTGGGGCTGGATATCCAATCCAGACACAAAAATCTCGTGCTGTGGGACATCGTAGCGTTCTTAAATAGACTGGGATTATTTTTCTATTCCCCGCGCGGCCTGCGCTTACTGCGCCGCCGTCAGGAAATCGAACAGCGCTTTCTAACCGGCTATTTCAAGCGCGAACCCACGTCGCGGGAAGCTGGCGCAATCGCGTGGCTACGCCCTCTCATTTTGTTGCAGCAATGGGACGAACGACACATCGCGATGGCGAACAATCGACTGAAACGCGCGGTGAATAATTGGACTTATGCAAGAGAAGCAAACCGGCTGAGCGCCGCGCTGTCGCGAGCGGCGATTTAGGAATCTTCCGATGGATAGGCTGGAAAGGCGCATGGATACTGCCTCTCCAACTAACACGTAGGGTGGATCAAGCAAAGCGGATCCATCGAACAACTGAACAGCCGGACTATGAAATTCGTGATTGCTTCGTCGAACAAAGGCGTTCCTGTCGATGAAGCTCACCTATCCACAGAGGCTGCGCGCCACGCCGCAATGACGGTTACCGATCTGCGCCAGGCGGTATCAATAATGACCGTATATTTCCTTGTTCACCACATTCTCCCTATCGGGACGCCCATCCAGCACCGACAAAATGTTGCTCACTAGCGAAACCGCCATGCGATCCAACGCCTCGCGCGTGACGCCCGCCATGTGCGGCGCGAGGACTACATTCGGTAGTGTGAGCAGCGGATTCTGTGGGCTCGGCGGCTCGTGCTCCAGTACATCCAGCCCCGCACCCGCGATTTGTCTCGTCGTTAGTGCCGTGTGCAGCGCAGCTTCATCGATAATCCCGCCGCGCGCCGTGTTCACAATGAACGCCGTCGGTTTCATGCGCGCGAACTGCTCTTCTGCAATCAGGCCAGTGGTCTCTGTCGTTTTCGGGCAGTTGATGGAAACGAAGTCCGCCTTCGCCAACGCTTCATTTAGATTCGATTCAGGTTGGCAACCAGCCGTACTGATCTTGCCTGCGTCCAAGTAGGGATCATAGACGCACACCTGCATGCCAAGCGCCAGGCACATCTTGGCCAACCGGCTCCCGATCCTGCCGAAGCCGACGATCAACACCGTCTTTTCGAACAGATCCCCTGGTAGCCCTTGCGCCATGCGCTGACCCCAGCGGTTTTCCTCCACCATTGCATGAAACGCCGCGCCGCGCTTGGCCAGTTCCAGCATGAGGTAAAGCGCATGCTCTGCCACGGACGGCGAATTCGCAACGCCGGTAATCATCAACGGCACGCGCGCCTGCGTGAGCGCGGCGACATCGATCATGTCGTAACCCACGCCGTGGCGCGCGATAACTTTGATTTTGCTGCCCGCCTTGAGTTCCGCTTCACCAAAGCGAGTCAGGCTCAAGCCGACTCCATCGGCGCCCGCGAGCAGCGCATGAAACTCCGCAGTTGGGATGTTCATGTCAAAAGACACCGCCTCGATGTCCGACCGTGCTCGCACCGCTTGCCACCCCGCCTGCGACAGCGAAGATGGGAGGAGAATTGTTTTCTTGGACATTGCTCGACCTTCTAATTGATGATTCGATTATTGTAAGGAAATTAGCATAGCCAGTAAGCTTCGCTTCTTCCGTATATGGACTCCTCCCTATTTGCAAGCAAATTGTTTTGCTGACTAACCAAGTACGACTGCTTCCGTATATCCGGCTTCTATCTGGGATTTGATGTTGCATCCCGAGCCATGATGAATATCCGCTCACGCGTGCCTAATGGCCCTGGCCCTAGCAGGCTGCTGAAATACCTCTGATTATGTCCACGGTCATTGAGCTGGAAACGTTAATACTGAAGCCACTTCATCGAGACAAAATGCGCGGAGCCGACACCTTTACCGAGAGCTTGTTCACCATGCGTCACCTGGATGATTTTGTAGCGACGAATCACCCGCTGCGCCCCATCCGTGTCATGGTCAATGCGGCTCTGGTCAAGATGGATGCCTTGCTGTCTGGCATGTACGAGGCCGATATCAAAGGCGGGCGCCCCAGCATCGCACCGGAGAAGTTGTTGCGT
>JBKJHT010000072.1:0-3060 GCA_046598945.1 Burkholderiales bacterium
ACCAGCTCCACCATCTGTTCTCTAAATTCCGCCGCGTACGGCGCTCTCGTCTTTGCCATCTCGGACCTCCTTCATTTTTACTACAATAAAGTGTCCGTCAAATCGGGGCAAGATCAGGCGAGAGCCACGGCAAGGGTGAGTTTTTTCATAGCGCAGTCCTTCTTTCTGAAAGTGAAAATGGGATTACTCTTGCGGCAGCTTGACAGCGCCGGCGCGCTTTGCCTGATCGCGCGCTAGCCAAGCCTGCATGAGACGGATTTCGTTCTGCTGCTCGGTGATGATGCCTTGCGCCAGATTGGTGAGTTCCGGATCCTTGCTGTAGAGCAGCAGGGCCTTGGCCATGTCCACGGCGCCCTGATGGTGGGGAATCATCATGGTGACAAAATCGTGATTGGCATTGCCGTTCATGGGCGCGGAGGTCATGCCGTAGTCCATGACCTCCATGGCGTCGTCCATCAATTGGGGGAAGGCCTTGGCCGTGCTGGCGATGAACGGTGGCGATGGTGTGTTCGTGCTGCCGTGCTGGTGGGCGTGCTCATTCGCAGCCGATGCCGCGCTGGCAAGTCCGAATAACAGTGCGGCAGCGAGGCCGATCACACCGAGTGGCAAAAGGGAAGGGCGAATGAATTTCATGGAAACAAGTCCTCTCACTTGGGATTGATCTGGTCGTACACGGCCTGCGCCACTTGCACGAGCTTGCCCTTGTCTATGCCGGCCGAAATGGCGTAGCCGAACTGGCCGTCGACCCAGTAGAAGACATTAACCGGGCCTTCCTGAGAAAAACGAAAAGCCGTGTTCTGCTGAGACCTGTGCGCGGTCGTGACATAAAGGGTGAGCCGCTGGCCGCTGGCGTCGTGGTACATGAACTGCGCCACCGGACCTTCGTTACCCGGCAACAGCCGCCCACCGATGAGCTCAAAGCCCAGTGGACCCAACTCGGGCGGCTTCAACTGTGCGCCAAGCCGCTTAGACAGCCAGGTCACCAACTGATCTTCCTGGTCGGCGCCGATCTCCACCGGATGGCGCACGTCGGGGCTGTAGACCACATGGGCAATGGCTGCGAGCACCCGCCAAACCGATTCGCGGGTCGCTGAGATACTGACGGACGTATCGTAGGCAAGCAGGCTATTTACTCGATAGAAACTTCTTCGCATGGCGAACTTCCTGTCGCTCCGAATCCGCGGCTCCAGAAATATCGAGAAGCTGGTGGAAATACTGCGCCGCTTTGTCCGCTGCACCAAACAATTCAGCGGCTCGGGCCGCACCATACAGACCATTAAATCGATTCGGGTTTAGTCGCAGCGATGTTTCATATTCCGTCAGCGCATCACGGGGTTTGTCCACTTCGAGTAACAGATCACCCAGCAACTCGCGAGCGGGAATGAGTTGCCCCAGTGTGATGGGGTGCTTGTAGGTGGACTCCTCCAGGTCAACGGCGTTGCGCATGGTGTCAACCGCCTTCGTCGAATCGCCTTTCGCCCATGCCATCCAGGCTTCGGCGGTTAAGCGCTGAATGTCCACCTGTTTCGCCCAGTAATCCTGTTTGGCCTGCAACAGCCAATCGCGAATTTGCGCGAGCCGCGCGATTTCTTTCTCAACTTCCGCCACTGCGCCGGAGTGCGCTGCACCCAGGGCGCGTGCAAAGTGGGTGAGCGCCCGGGTTGCTGGAAAGCGCGTAGTAGTGATTGGGACGAGCGAGGCGGCATCGGCCCATCGCCGCTGCTCCAGCACAACTCGGGCTGGCGCTGCAGCAACCGCGTAATCTAAGGGCAATGTGCGGACCTTGTCATCAATATCGTTTACGTTGGGGAATCTTGCCAAAACGGCGTTCGCCGATTCGGATTCGCCAAGTTGCAGATAGGCGTAGACCAAATAGTCCATCGTATGCACTTCTTCCTGCGTCCAGCCGAGCTTTTTAGCCTCGACGCCGGCAGCGAGATTCGATTCGATCGAGTCACGCCACAAGCCCATAGCGATGAAGGTGTGGGAAGGCATGTGCAGCGCGTGCGGCATCGCCGGTGCGATCTTTCCGAAACGGCGCGCGGCATTGAGGGCGCGCGGCGCCAACTCCGGATAATCGTAGGCATGAATCAGATAGTGGGCGACGCCCGGATGATTGGGCGTTTGAACAAATAGCTTCTCCAAAATAGCCGCGCTCCGAAGCTGATTCGTGTAGGTCTTATCGGTGGGATTGGCGGTGGCTTGCAGGGCAAGAGCATACAGCGCTGCCGCCTCGTTATCGTCAGGATAGGTCTCGTACACTTTCGCCATCGCCTTATCATAGTCCAGGCTGCGCGACCTGTGATCGGTTTTATCGGGGTCCGCGTAAAATTTGGTCAAGGCTGATATGTAGGCCCGCTCACGCTCGGTCTTTGCACCCACGCCAACGGCGTTGTCCAATGCTGTTTTCCCAGCCTGAAAGCTCTCCTTGGTCGGCGGGAACCACAGCGGATACCACCAACTCATTGCTACACCCCAATGGCCCATCGCACATGAGGGGTCTAGCTCGGTTGCCCGGGAAAAAGTCTTGCCGGCTTCCGGATAAAAGAATGAATGCAGTATGGCCATGGCGCGGTTGAACTCCGTTTGCGCGGCTGCGCTACATGAAATGGGAAATTCAACGTCACCTAATTTGTCGGGTGCACCCGTAGGGATTTGCTCGTCTTCATGTGCGGCGGCCCTAAAGACCGAAACGAGAAAGATGCCGCATACGGCGATCTTAAGTGAGAGTCGGATCATGACGAACCTCCGTCGGTTGTGTGGAAATAGGAGTATCAAGTGCGACACGAAGTCGCTGGTAGAAGTTGGTCTCACTTTACAGGAGGGAACCGCCCGTGTCACCGGGTGAATCTAGGAGTCTGAATAAAGAGCGACTCTGACAATGTAACGAAGCGCCGCAAGGTGCGGGGTATCAATCGCAAGAGGCGTACCCTTCTGGCAGCCAGAGGCGACTACGATAATCGCGATGCCCAGTAACTTAAGCCAAATCGCCAGAGGCAACAGCACGATCAACACACCACATGCGGCATGAGCGATAAGCAAGATCGTCGCGAGGATGCG
>JBKJHT010000184.1:0-2833 GCA_046598945.1 Burkholderiales bacterium
ACCATCGCTTCATCAACCCGACCGTCGAGACAAAATATCCACGTGCCCAAAAGTTCTCACCACTAAAGTTGCGGCTCTTGCCCAGAAACCGCCGCGCAATCCCAATGGCCCTAGGCCACCCCGTCGCGCTCTTACCCTTGATATAACCCACCACGTTCGAGACCGAGTACTTCGGCGGGATGCTGATGCACATGTGAAGAATGTAGGTTGGCGGTGAGGAACGAGCCGCAACAAAACACCGCAAATCGGTATGGCCTGCGATGTGGTGTCGACCAGCTTCCGTTACATTAAATCGCATCGGGAATTATTGATGTTGGGGTTCGTACCTCACCCCAACCTACCGGACTCCGTAATTTGGTATCCCCGTACCCATCCTTCCTGTCGCGGCGAAAGCGCCAAATGATGTCATGATTGTTGCTGCAAATACAGTACGAATTCGTTGATTCATTTTGTTCTCCAAGAGATAGGATAGATAGTGTTGCGCCCGAGATGAATTTCTAACTCCGTCATCGAAAGTAATGGTCGAGAGGCGGCGAGAAATTCTTCATTAGGAGCATTCCTATCCCGCCGTAAACTTCCAATCGGCATAGTGAGGGCCGTCGTACCGCTCATAGACATGGATTTCAGCCGATTGAGCGCATCGTAAACGAAGGTTTCGTTGACGGTTGCCGACGTAATGTTGTCCCACAAGCCCATATCCGGATCAGTCATGGTGTCTTTGCGGCCACGCTGGTCGTAGGTCATTTGAACAATATTGCCAGCGGAGTGGATAGTTGCAGGTCAACATGGATTCCCGTGCTCCAAAGCGCGCGGGAATGACGGCTTTGTTCGGAGTCGGGGTTATGTGCAAATCGCTGGCCGGTGTAACGCAAACTTCGTCGCCTGCTCAAACGCGTAAGCCAATTGCAGCACACTAAAATCGGCGTTGTGTTTGCCGACGATCTGCAATCCCATCGGTAATCCATCGTCCGTGAACCCAGCGGGGATAGACAAACAGGGTAGGGTAGTCGCCGAAATTAAATAGCAGGATTTCATCCAGTCAAGATAGGTCCGTAGCTCGACGCCATTGATCGATTTCACCCAGCGTTCCTTCACATCGAAGGGCGGTACCTGCACGACGGGCAGTAAGAGGTAGTCATACTCGTCGAAAAATTTTCGCACCCGATGATAAAGTTCGGTACGTAATTTTTCCGCGCGGGCGATGTCGGCGCCGGTGAGCTTTGCTCCTTCTTCGATGTTCCACCGCACCGTGTCTTTCATTTGTTCGCGTTGGGTTTTGTAGAGTTCGCCGAAGGTCATGTGCATTGCCCACGCGCGCCAGATGCGGAACAACTCGTCGGCGCCGGTTAAGTCTGGCGCGGCTTCTGTTACGTTGGCGCCCAATTCGGAAAATGTCGGCAACTGCTTTTCGAGAACGCTCACGACGCGCGGATCGATGTGAAATGATTTATTCAGATCGGGCGACCAGGCAATTGTTGTTTTCTTAAAGTTCCGTTGCAACGGACGCAAAAAATCGGCGCCTAGTTCCGGCAAGCTAATCGGCGAACGCGCATCGGGTCCGGCAATGGCCGCCATTGTCAACGCGATATCTTCGACGCTACGTGCCATCGGCCCGGCAATGGTGAACGGAAACCACGCCGCCAGCGCGGGCCAATTCGGCACGCGGCCCGGCGAAGGGCGAAAGCCGACGACGTTGCAAAAGCTCGCCGGATTGCGCAGTGAACCGCCGAGATCCGTGCCATCGGCGATCGGCGCCATGCCGCACGCCAGCGCCACTGCCGCGCCGCCGCTCGATCCACCACAGGTTAAGCGGCGCTCGGGCAAGCCGTAGGGATTCAGCGTTTCGCCGAACACTTCGTTGTAAGTTTGCGAGCCGGCGCCGAATTCCGGCGTATTGCTTTTGCCCAGGGTGATGCCGCCCGCCTGCTGCATGCGTTCGACGATCAGCGCGGTACGATCCGGCAGGAAGTCTTTGAAAATCGGTGAGCCGAACGTTGTGCGGATACCTTTCGTTTCCGCTAAATCTTTGTGTACCATCGGCAGTCCGTGCAACACGCCGAGCGTTTCACCGCGAGCTTGCTTTTCGTCGGCGACTTTCGCGGTGGCCTGCGCCTGCTCCGCGACTAGCGTCACGATGGCGTTGACCTGCGGATTGCAACGTTCGATTTGAGCGAGGTGGGCGTTCGTTACTTCCGACGCGGAGACTTCGCGAGCGGCGATGCGTTTGGCTAACTGCGTCGCGGATAAAAAACAAAGATCGGTGTTTGACATTTTCTATACGAAATTAAATTGTTGACCGCGCCAGGAGGCGCATGGCCCTAGGCCAGCCCCTGGACGCTCAGTCCCAGAGCATGCATTGCCAGGAGGCAATGGCCCTAGGCCACCCCGGCAGGGCGCGGCTGCTGGCGTACGGGTTTTTACATTTTATTTCTTTTTATCTTTTTATTTCTTTTTATCTTTCTTGTCGTCATCATCGTCGGTGATGACATCGACGGCGGCTTTCGTCACCTTGAATGGAACTTTGACGACTTCAATGCCGAGGTCGACGGCGTTGCCGACGATGAAACCGAGGCAACCCGAAAGTGCAAAGGGCATGATGGTGAGCAAGACTACAAGCGTAATTTTCTTCATTGATTCTCCTTGGCAACAGAGCCAGGAGGCCTATGGATAGAAACTCGTGGCGTTCGTCATGATACGTCAACATGATAGGGGAGGTGAATTCGCGCTTTCCCTTAACTCATTGAATGGTGGCAGAGTTTAGCCCGAGCCTGGACATTCGATAATTGTTCGCGTAATCGGCGGGTATTCGAGTGGTGATCGAGCGCGAGGCTGG
>JBKJHT010000213.1:0-3604 GCA_046598945.1 Burkholderiales bacterium
TCCGTCTTGGCGATGGAGAGTTCACGCTCAAGCTCACGAATGCGTAGCTGGTCTGCGGTAAGTTTGTTGGCACCCAAGCTGGCCTTAAGTTCACCACTTTGTTCCTGCTTCATCCAAGTACGTAACGATTTGCTGGCAACGTCCAGCTTTCGACTAGCCTCCGCAATCGTCAGTCCTTGTTCATTAACCAACCTGATTGCTTCGCGTTTAAATTCTTCTTGAAAAATACGACGGGGAATACGTTTCATGGAAACTCCTTACAAGTTGATAAAGTATCATCAACTTGCCCGTCCTGAAAATCGGGCCTCGCTCATTGTTCTTCGCTGAACTTCCAGTATTGAATCGGCGTGCCTTTCTCGCCCTTACGCACTTGGGCGTCAGCGGCGACGGCCTGCTTATACGTCATCCAACGTTGATCTGAATGACCTTCGCTCATGAGTTGAAGCGCGTTGATGCCCTTGTAGCGCTTGCCCGTAGTCGGGTTGAGCGGCAGCATCGCGCCGGGTTCGCCGGGTTGCCACGGCTTTTGCCAAGGCGCGGCGCCGGCTTTCAATTGCTCGATTAATTTTTCTGCGATGGCTTCATGGAATGGCTTTCGCGGGGTGTCCATGCTGGTATCCCTTTTGAATGGGTCAAAGTCGATCGCTGGAAAGTTTTGTTGGGTGCGGGTGCGCTCGCGCAGCCCGCCGGCAACCATCGTGGTGAGGGTGATCAGGTCGCGAATCTGCATGGGTCGGCTGCGGTCTAGGCAAACCTCGCGTAACACTTGCTCGCCAGCGAGTGTGTGCGATTGCTGCTCCGGCAGAACGGCTTCGCACGCGAAGGCGTAGACTTCTTCCGCCTTTACCAACTCGCTCGCATCACTGTAATTTCGGTCTACGTGCTGCCAGGGGTTAAAGGTGTTGATCCCAAAGTGTCCAAGGATTTCGTGCCTAATAGTGTCTTTAAATTCGTCCGCGTCACGAAAATTGGCGGCGGCGAAGTCTGCTTGTCGTCGTCGGGGATGAAATCCACCGTAGATGGTGCCGACGGCTTCTGTACTGAATTCTTTGCCATATAGTTCCTCTTGTGTGTCTCTGACTCTAAATTTAATTTCGGACGCGACCGGGTACACCGCGCAAAACTCAATGATGAGCGCCTTGGCCTGGTCTATCGTCACGGCCATAACAGCTTACTCCGTGCTCACCGGCACGGCAGCATCGAGCAAGTCAATATCGCGATCGATTGCGTCCTGCTCGCTTAGTGCGTCTTCTACGAAAGCGCCGGCATCAATCGCTTCGAGCGGGCCAAACTCTGCTTGATAGCCTGGTATGAGCGCATCTGTTAGCTTGTCGTGCAAGACGGCAGCAGCCGTCTTATCAATGGATGGGACGCCTTGAGCCGGCATTTCTAGCAGGGCTTCAATGCTGGCAATAGGGCTGTGGTCATGGTCGGATTCGCGGGTCATATTGTGCTCCTTGTGAGGTGGATACAGCGGCTTTGCCCTTGCTGTTGTAATCGGGCTTGCCTTGAGATCGGGGTAGGCCTGCTTGCAGGTCGGGTAGTGACTGCATGCCCACCACAACAGGCCCTTTTTCTTCGCGTTGGCGCTACGTGGCACATCCTGGATTCGCCTCTTACCAAGTGATGACCGGCACGATCACGGTTTTGATTTGGGAACGATTGATGGGGCCGAAATAGCGACCATCAAAGGATCGCGGATTTACGTCGCCCATCAACAGTAGTTCGTAATCGCCCAGCGTGTAGCTGTTAGCTTGATAGCGCGGTAAGGGTTGGCCGGCCGTGTCGGTTCTAATCAACACACTGAGCGGCAGTAATTTGCCGTTCACATGCACGCCGTCATCGGCGATGCTCACGGCGTCATTTTTAGCCGCTAAAACACGTTTCATCATGTAGCCGTAATGGCCTGGGCAAAATCCGGCGCTGATGTAGCCGCGCTCCCTCGCCATCTCGAACACGCCCACTTGCGAGGGACAGAACAGCACGTAGGCGCCAACCTCGACGGGCCGGCTACTCGTCCAATACAAGCCAACTGGAATGCTCTTGGTGGTGTTAATGCGGGCACCGGCCGCGTAGCAGCCAACGCCCAGCAGCAACAGACTCGCGCCCGTAATCGCGGTACCGGCTGCAATGCGTTTTAGCAGTCGGTTCATATCGTAATGCCTGCGAGTGGCGCGGTGGTGCGCACTGTGTCGCTGTTCTTCGGCGCGGGAATGGAGGCGCGCGCTTGGAATGTCGGGTCTTTGAAAAACAACGGTTGCCGTCCATAGATAGCGGGAAAGCCCGCGACATAAACAACCATGTCGCCGGCTTCCGTGATGTCGCCGTTGTCGGCCTTAACCGGCCCCGGCATACGCAAGCATTCGTCTGCCGTGAGCAATGCACGTTGCACGGGTTGAATGGTGCGTGACACCTGGCCTAGGAAACCACCGGCGCGCTTACCGCTGGTGGTGATTTGTTCGTTAGCGACAGTAGTGATGCCGGTCAGCTTGGAGAGGTGCTCTGCCGTCTCGATGCGATTCGGCGGGAAGGCATTTTGGGTTCTGTCGCAAAGTTTGATTTTTCGCACAAAATTGAATTCTTGGTTGCTATTGATTCAATGACCTACAGGATTCCACAATCATCAAAAACAAACTTTGCGACAGAACCCGTCGCCGTTGCGTTACGATACCGGCATGGATCGCCGCATCGCTCATCTGGACATGGACGCATTCTATGCATCGGTCGAGTTGCGCCGTTATCCGCAACTCAAAGGCCGCGCGGTTGTCGTCGGCGGCGGGCGCGGCCCGGGGCCTGATCCCGGTGCGACGCTCGATGATTTTGCTCGCCTGCGCAACTACGTTGGCCGCGGCGTTGCGACCACGGCAAGTTATGAAGCCCGCGCCTTCGGCGTGCATTCCGCGATGGGCTTGATGAAAGCCGCGGCGCTGGCGCCAGATGCGATTTTGCTCCCGGCCGATTTCGACGAATATCGCCGCTACTCGCGCGCCTTCAAAGCCGCCGTCGCCGACATCGCCCCGCACATCGAAGATCGCGGCATCGACGAGATTTACATCGATCTGACCGACGTTCCCGGCGAAACCAGAGCGCTCGCGCAACGCATCAAAAATAATGTCTACGCCGCGACGGGGCTATCGTGCTCGATCGGCATCACACCCAACAAGCTACTCGCCAAAATCGCCTCGGAGCTCGACAAACCCGACGGACTCACCGTGCTGACACTGGCCGATCTCGCCACGCGTGTGTGGCCGCTGGCCGCACGCAAAATCAATGGTGTCGGCCCTAAGGCCAGTGAAAAGCTGGCGACGCTCGGCATCCGAACCATAGGCGGGTTAGCGCAAACGCCTGTCGAATTGTTGCTGCAACATTTTGGTAAACACTACGGTCAGTGGCTGACCAATGCGGCTAACGGGCGCGACGAGCGCCCGGTCGTCACCGAGAGCGAGCCCAAATCCATCAGCCGCGAGACGACATTCGAGCGCGATCTCGATCCGCGTCGCGATAGGGAATCCCTATCGCGTCTCTTGATTTCTCTATGTGAAAGTTTGAGTGGAGATCTCAATCGCAAGGGTTATCACGGCAAGACCATCGGCGTGAAACTGCG
>JBKJHT010000256.1:0-6601 GCA_046598945.1 Burkholderiales bacterium
GCCTCTTGCATCTTGTAAAGGTTGCGATACTGCTTTGAATGCCTCGGATACGGTGGTCGATGGTTGCCAAGAATATCTTCAGCGAACAGGAACTGGATATCGCCACCACTGCCAGCACCGATGGATGAAGTGAGCAACGTGGTGCGTTTGGTGATCTCTGCCAACAAGGCGGCAGGGATGACTTCGACTTCGACCGCCCAGGCGCCGGCCTGCTCCAAACGCTTGATCTCGCGATAGATCCAAATTGCTTCCTCAAGGGTTTTGCCGACCGCGCGCAAGCCTCCGGTCCAGGTACTCTTTCTTGGAACCAAGCCCGCGTGGCCCTGAACTGGCACACCTGCTTCCGCCGCTGCGCTAATGAATCGAGGCGACCATTGGCACATGATGGCATCCGCCCCCAATTCCATTGCGTGATAGGCCAGGCGCACCGCTTCAGACTCGCTCGCCGCGGCTACCAGCGGTACCGAGAATGACATGAATGTATTTGGCGCGGCTTTGCGGATCTCCGCGGCCAGCTCGGGCCGTTTCGGATCGAAGCGCACTTTCATGGTGTCGATACCCGCTTCCTCAGCAGCGGCAGCCTCCTCCGGCGTAAAAGGAAGTGTCTCGACCAACACCCGCTTGCCCTTTTGGTCGCGCAAATCTTTCACCGTGTAATTGCGGGTACCGTATGCCCCGCCAAGCGTCATGATCCTTTTTAGTCCGCGCTTTGTTGCGTCGCGCGGGGGGATGCCTCCGTCACCCGTTGCATGGCTTGCCATGAGTCAATTTCTCCTCAGAAAATCCTATGTGTTACACCGATATTGCCAGTTAGCGTACTTGTGCGAATGAATGTTATACGCGGTGGGTTCGCAAAACAACAGGTAATGAGTGCTAACGAGCACAGCGAGGTAATCTTCAGCCGACGGCGCACCAGCATGTGACCAAAGCGATTTAAGCAGTGTGAAGAGGGCTGTTTGGCCGAAATCCCAGCCGATAAACACCCACGGGGATCCGACCTTGTGCGGCGCAATAGTCCGCTTTGTGCGGTTGCTAGCCCATTGCGTCGCACAATTTTCCGTGAGCTTTGGATTGTGCGCGGAAATTCGTGGGTTTTCGAAGCTGGTAAAACATTCCGCCCGGTAATCGATATCAGCCAATCGCGAACTCGACGGGCTTGCCGACGCGGCTGAGCATTTCCACGAGCGTATCGATGGTGAACTTGGCCGTTTTCTTATTGACTACATCGGAGACGCGCGGACGTGAGACCATTAGAATCTCGGCGGCCTCGGCCTGCTTCAAGTGATGTTCCACAATCCATGCGGTCAACTCTTCCATGAGTTGCCGCTTCAACCGCCGAGTATCGTTGATCTGTTTGCGAGACGCCGCTTGTAGGCGCTTGGCCTCGGCCGGTGGAAAACTTAATTCAAAAAAGATATTCGCGCCGGGTTTCGTCACATGGCGGATTTCGGTATCGATCTACATTGCTGTTCCTTTCTAACGTTGACGACGGCGCGATAGCGCGCCTCTGCAATAACCGAGATGTGCGAAAACTCCTATAAATTTTCCGCGACAGCAAAAACATCGTACCTGAACACTTCGCTGGTCGACGATCGTGGCGCGTACTTCGTTCTGCGCAGTCGATTTTTTCTACGTGATTCTCAAACCACGTGTTCCTGATGCACAACTGCCAGGTCCTTGTGCGCCGCAGTAGGTCGTTCGCTGCACAAAGCCGCCATTGGGTCGCCGGGCATATGTTCTGACAGCAACTGTCAGATCGAATCCAAACTTCTGCGGATTATTCTATCGCGCCTTCGAGTAATTCGATCGTCCAGGCGACGCCGAAACCGGTGACATCGCTCGCGACCGCGCCGAGTCCGCCGGTGTGACTGCTGGCGGAAAGATCCATGTGAATCCACGGCCGGTCGTCGAGGAATTTCGATAGAAAACGCGCCGCGAGAATGTGGTCGGCATTACCGTCGTCGGAGCACTGCTTGATGTCGGCGATCTTGCTGTCCAGCGCAACGTCGTAGTCTGCGTCCAGAGGGAATGCCGTCACGCGTTCGCCACTGCGCTCGCCGGCGTCAATTGCGCGTGTTTGCCATTGCGGCCGGTTGGCGAAAATGCCGCTTCTGCGCGACCCAAGCGCGACATGCATGCTGCCGGTCAGCGTTGCGTAATCGACGATGAGATCCGGTTTCTCGCGCGAGGCAAGCGTAAGCGTGTCGGCTAAGACCATGCGGCCTTCGGCATCGGTGTGAACGATTTCGATGGTCGTGCCGTTCAGTGCGCTGACGACGTCGTTTTGTTTGTAGGCGTTTGGGCCGATGTGGTTCTGCGCAATGGCAAGCCAGCAATCAATATTCACGCGCATCTTCAAGGTGGATGCCGCGAGAAGCGCACCCAGAGCCACTGCTGAGCCATTCATATCTTCGTGCATGCCGTACATATATTTCGCCGGCTTGAGATTGTGGCCACCAGTATCGAAGCAAATTCCCTTGCCGACCAGCGCGATGGTTTGCTTGGCATCTTTAGCGCGATAGCGCAGGCGCACAATTGCGGCGTCGTCCTCGGTGCTGCCTTGGGCGACGGCGACAAATGCCCCAGCGCCAAGTTTACGAAGTTTTTTCATGTCGTAAACCTCGTGGGCCCAGCCTTGTTCCTTCGCCAGCGCGGTAATACGTTTTCGATATTGCGCCGGCGGAAGTTCGTTCGGCGGCAGCATGGTCAAGGATCGCGTCAGGGTATTGCCGCTGGCAATCGCTCGTTCCCTTGCGCCATTGTCGGGCAGCGCCGCACCAAACAGCGCGATCTCCCGTAACGGCTTTTTCTTACTGTCTTTCTTGCGCTCGGGGAGGGCGGCGCCATTCACATGGGTGGCAAACACCGCGAGCGGCGCGACATGGTCGCGAAAAGCAGCGGCGCCGTGGACACTGATGGCAATCCGATCGAGGTTTTCTGCCAGTAACAGCGCGAGCGCTTTGCGAATAGCGGTTTGCTGTTCAAATAGCGACTTGCCGCTGTCGATGGCGACCCATGCAGCCAACGCGCCCTGTTCGATCTCGCCGCACAGTGGCGTCGTGGATAGTTCGTTGAACTTCATCGCACGGCGTTTAAGCAGGGTCGTCAAGGTCGCCAAGCCCGGAATTTCTGCATCGCGCGGCAGCGTTTTACCGAACGGTAATACACACAGAATATGTGAAAATCGTTTTGCGTCAGGTGCCGTGAGATTTGAAATGCGTTGCGAAAATTTAGCTAACATGAATGACTCTCGAATAAAAAGAGGCAACAATTACCACGTGATAGATGGCCTGGAAGCCAGCATCCAGGAATTGGCCTAAGGCCATGCGGGTCTTGACGGTTCCCAAGTTAGGCTAGGATTCGGGCGTGGAAGGTTTTAGTTCAAATTCGCCGGGCGCGCCGCTACGCAGCGCGACAATTTCATTTTCCATGCGCTCCTGCGATCGCGCCAGCTTTTCGATTAAACGTAACGCTTCCGCGAGCCTGTCCTCGAATTGAGCGACGCCGCCGCCCTGATCGGGCGTTGCTATCGCGGCTACCGATTCTTCAGTCGTTCTCGTGGCGTGCAACAAAGCCGGCTCACTACTGCGAGATTCCGCGAAACCGGTGGCCGAGTGCCCGGCTTCACGCAGCAGCGCCAACTCGCCGTCGCGCTGTTCCAACTTGGCTTGCCATAGCCGTTCTATATCGGCGATGCGCGCACCGTGGCGCAGGCCACCGATTAAGTAGCCGGCGACGGAACCGATGACGGCGGCTGCGAAGATACAAAAAATAATTTGCGAGGCGACACCAACCATGCTTACTCCTGAACGTTAAATTCGATACGACGATTCTTGCTCTGACCGTCGAGCGTCTCGTCATCGGCAATCGGCAGCGACGATCCATGGCCCACCGCTTCGATGCGATTACTTTTTATACCCTTATCCACCAAATAACTCTTCACCGCTTCGGCGCGGTGCTGGCTCAACCGAATATTTTTTTCTTCCTTGCCGTTTTTGTCGGTGTGACCGCTGATCTCGATGCGCGCGTTGGGTTCGGTTTTCAACACCGCGACGATCGCGTCGAGCAACTTCTGGCTATCGCTGCGCAAGCGGCTGCTGCTGCTTTCGAACGCAACGGTTTTCCCGAGCAATAGTTCATTTAACTTGACTTGCAACGGCCCGGCCTTTTTGCCTTTAGCGCCGCGCGAGTTAGGTGTTTGAAGCTGATCGTTTACCGTCAGCTCGGTTCCCAGGGCGCTATCCAGAATCCGTAGGATCTTGGTTTTTGCCTCTTCGCCGGAAACTTCGCCACGAACTTCGACCGTCTTGTCTTTGAAAATAAGGGTTCCGTCTCTGACGGTCGATTTGAGCAACGGAAAGGTGTCACGTGCCTGTTCGAGCCAAATCGGCTCTGCAATATTCGACTTTATTTCGAGTTCATCCACCACGTTCGACAGACCGAAAACTTTCTCGGCGGAATTAATCAAGCTGGCCTTCGTCGCCTGATCGGGCACCGTTCCGCTGAGGGTGAGGACGGCGCCGCGCGATGCGGCAGTCATCGAGGCCGACTTAGCCAGCGCGGTTGGACGAGCCACCTTAAGGTTTGTCGAATGAACATGCAGCCAGACACAAACAATGCTCAGTAACAGGAGCGCCAAGGTTGTGATGACGTAGACGCGTTTTTCAGTAAGTTGCATGGATTGGTTCAATGGATTCTGACTCTAAGTGGTATGGCGCCCCGAACACGAATCGAACGTGCGACCTGCCCCTTAGGAGGGGGCTGCTCTATCCACTGAGCTATCGGGGCGTTGCGTAAGAAAATAAATACTTAAGCATAATTTGGATTGCTTTACTTTTATTTGACCTGTTTTTGCCTACCGACCGCGACAAAATCGCATCAATTTTCGATACCAAAAACACGAGTTTTTTTCATCTTCTTGAATGCATTTACAACCGCCTGTCAAGGCAAATTCCAGGGTCGGATTTGCTCGATTGTCTGTGCAGCGTTCTTACATGAATAAGTCCGATGCACGAAATGCAACACAATCTGATTACTAGTATAACGGTTAAGGGGTGCTCCAACCATGGTCAACTTAGTGACCGTAACCGAACTCGCGAAAGTACTCGGAACAACCGCAAAGGCGATTCATGCGGAGATGGTGCGCCGACCGGCATCGGTGCTAAAGTGGTTCAAGTTTCCGGGCGCAAAGACGCCATTGTCGCCTCAGGAAACTAAGCCAACGGTGCAGCCTGCCGCTCTGATAGCCCAGTAGTCGCGCAACCTGTAAGCGCGAGGACGGCGACTGCAAATAGCGTAATGAGTAAACGCGGGGTTTAACCATCTCCACTTTGGCACATCTCAATGCCGTTAGGTTGGGAGGAGTCCATTTCATTGGGCTACGCTTGCTTACGATAAATCCGATCCGAAAATCAAGCAGCCTTGGCCAAACGCGTCGACGTGCACGGTGGAATTTTCTTCGCTTTCGGCGTTTCATGGAGCGCTTTGATGGCAACGTCCGGTGCCCGCGCAACGATCGTTAGTAGGGCGGCGGCAGGGCCCGTCGGTGCGCGGCGAGTTTGCTCCCAATTCTGCAAGGTACGCGGACTGACACGAATCAATTTCGCAAACTCAACTTGCGACAAACGTGTTTGTTCCCGGATTTGCTTAACGTTGGGACGTTTAAGTTCATAGCTGCGCGATGGCTCGGCTCGGCCATTTGCAATCGCGCTCGCTTCTTTCAGGCTTTGCACTATCTGTCCGAACATTTCTTTGTCCATTACGAAAGCTCCTTCACCAATTGTTTCAATATGACCTTCTCCTTTGGAGTGAGGTCTTCCTTAGCCCCCTTGGGATAAATCAGGATAAGGAAAATGCGTTCCTGATCGTTTTGCTAGTAGTAGATCACCCGCGCTCCGCCACGCGTGCCGCGACCGGGTAATGCGAGGCGTAACTTCCGCAACCCGCTCGTACCGGCAATCACCGGACCTCGTTCTGGCTTTTCTAGCAATAGATTTTGTAGCGTGCGAAGGCTTTCATCGTCCAATAACTCTGCGGCGAGTTGTGTGAAGATGCTGGTTTCGATGAATAACATGGCAAATCTATACGCTGGCGGCGTATCAGGTCAAGGTGGTTCTTTTGACGGTTTGGCTTCGTTCGATCAATGAATACGTTACAGCAATCGGCCACTAAAACCGCGCGCTGATAAAATAAATGCATGAATATCCTACAAGTGGATCATATCGGAGTCCGCGCGGGCAACGCGAAACGCGCGGTGGACTTCTATCGTTGTTGGGGCTTTGAAGTCATCCTCGAAGGGGGTTTTGATGCCGTAACGATCGTGAAAAACGCTCACGGCGTTGAACTTAACCTAATCACGAATGGCGTGGGTCCGATCTCAACCCCACCCAACGATGCCGTGTGCTAAAGGTCATGAAATCGAAAAAAGGCGCGTACCTACTGCTATGTTGTGCGCAACATAACTCTGGTTACAAGGCCTTGTTTACCGATGGCTCAGCCACTCAGGTAATCGAGTTGGGTTGTTTCGCCCACGCGCGACGAAAGTTCTTTGATTTGAATACTGCGCAGGCCAATCCCATTGCGCTGGAGGCGCTGAACCGGA
>JBKJHT010000139.1:0-29870 GCA_046598945.1 Burkholderiales bacterium
AAGCACGCCGCCAGCCACATCCGAAGCGTTGTTGTTGCCTGTGCGCAGGCGCTTGAGGGTGGTGTCCTTATTGCCGAAAGCAGCCAGGAATGCGAATGGGAACTCGGCCGCATTGAACGGCTGAAGGGCGAGATCAGAAATAGCTGCTTCGATTTCTACTGCATTCATGTGGCATCTTGCCTATGTGATTTTTTCCAGCTTACGTCCGACTGAGGCTCAGTGACAGGCGCAACACTGCGAGGGGACACCTTATAAATGGTTGCAGGATGTTAAAAAATTGACGAGAATTTTAACAGTCTGACAACGCTTCCGTCAGATGATTTTGTCCACTGTTGGCGTAACTATCATTTGGCAAGGAAATCCGATTGAAATAATTTTAAGATTCCTTCGGGGCGGCGAAGTGGGCGAACTGACGCTCGAATGCTTAATTTCACCAAGGTCCGCAATTAGCAAGCGTAGGTTGGGCTGAACGAAGAGAAGCCCAACATTTAAGCGTAATTTATGATCGTTGCATATGTCTCAATATCGCGGCTGTTGTTGGGCTTCATACTTCAGCCCAACCTACGAGCTCAACACCAGCGAATCGACCATCTAAAAATGGGAAACGGGCGCAAAGCGTCCAAGCGGTATGGCGCTTAAGCTACTAGCTATCGTCCAAAAGCATGGACTGAAGGTTCTCGTCTAAGCATCTCGCTGTTCCATTCTCAGCCGGGCAATTTCGATCATATATTTTCGTGATCGGCAAATTTCAGACTGACGCACCGCACAATTCAATGTCCGTTTTCGAGCACACAACGGTCGCATTAGAGACTTATTATCTGATCCAAATTCTCCTCGTTATCCGAATTCCCACGCCTGTTGCCGGATCTCGTTATTGTAGTTCCTCGCTCGAAGCACACAGAAATCGCATGTACTTACCAATTCCGGCACGTATGTGCAATCTCTCTCGGATCGAGAAGAAGATACTGGTGACCTGCCCGCTAATCAGTACCAGTTTGATAGACAGTTTAGCTCAGCGTTGCCGCTAGGCCTGCTCGTCCAATCGATAACCGAGGCCTCTGACCGTCTGGATTAGTGGGCGTTCGTGGCCCTCGTCGATTTTGCTGCGTAGCCGGCGAATGTAAACATCAACTATATTCGTCAACGGATCCTCACTGCTACCCCACACATTTGACAGAATACGTTCGCGACTGAACAGGCGCCCAGGTGCAGACATTAGCAGTTCCAGAAAGGCTAATTCCCGCGCCGTTAGCGTGATTGGTTTGCCGGCTCGTGTGGCTCGCATTGTTTCAAGGTTGAGCTCTAAGTCAGCGACAACCAACTTTGTGCTCGCGACTTTAATTTGCTCACGGCCACGGCGTCCTAACGCGTCTATACGTGCGAGTAATTCTTCAAACTCGAAAGGCTTGGTCAGATAATCGTCTGCGCCAAGCCGCAAACCAATAACGCGATCCTCCAGCGTGCCTAAGGCCGTGAGCATCAATATCGGCAGATGAACATGCACAGCACGCAACGTCTGGCAAACTTCGAGTCCACTCATTTCTGGCAGCATCACATCGAGCAGCATGACGGTGGCCAACCCGTTCTCGCGTGCCTCTCTTGCCGCCGCCTGCGCCATTGCCAAACCTTCTGTGCCAGTTCGCGCTAGCTGAACGCGATGCCCTTCGGCGCGCAGTCCGCGCTCCAGAAATCCCGCTATACGCGCATCATCTTCGACAATTAGTATATTCATGCCACAGTGTTTTGCCTCCATACGGAAGCTTGATGCAGAGGCAACCGTAACGTAACGGTTGTTCCTACGCCTTGCTTGCTATTGAGAATGATCTCGCCGCCGTGGGCTCGTGCCAAGGCGGCGCCTATGGAAAGTCCTAGACCGCTGCCGTCGGCGCGATGCCTACGAGCCTGTTCCCCACGGAAATTGCGCTCAAACACGCGAGCGATTTCCTCGGACGCGATGCCGATTCCTTGGTCTTTAACTAATACTTCGCAGTACGGTACGGCGCCTGGAATTGTTACCCGTCGCATCGAAGCGTGTACAACGCCACCCGGCTTCGAGTAACGAATCGCATTATCGAGCACCACCATAAGCATCTGCCGCACCCGCAGCGTATCGCCCAAAATCGGGAAGACTTCAGTAGGCGCATCCGCCTCGACACTTATCTCACGTTCATTTGCAATTGCGCGTGCCTGCTCTAACGCATCACAAAGTGGGTCCGTTAAGTCCATCGGCTCACACTTTAGCGCGAGCGAGTCGGTGTCACTGCGTGTGGCCGTTAGCAGATCGTCGATCACTAATCCAAGTTGCCGCGACGCGTCGACAATACGCTGCAATGCGGCGCGGTAATAATCAGTCGTGTTGTTCTTGCCGCGTAGAGAAACTTCGGCTTCACCGCGGATTGCCGTGGTCGGCGTGCGCAGCTCGTGGCTGATGTCGGCGAACATTTGGCGGCGACGTGCATCCATCTCCTGCATGGTGTCGAGTGCTCGCTGCAACTCGCCGGTTCGGTGCTGAACCAATTCTTCGAGTCGGTGACGCGCCTTTGCCTCACGCTCGCGGTAGTCGGCAATCTCCGCTGCCATCGTGTTAACGCTGTGCGCCACCTCTGAGAATTCATCGGCGCCATTAACTTCGATGCGGTGAGCCAAATCGCCACGTTTCAACGCTTGCGCACCAGCGCTCAATCGGTCAAGCGGCCCACGCAATGCGCGCGCGAAGTAAACCGCAAGAAGAAGCGCAGCTAGTGCAAGCGTTGCCGCAGTGCCGAGCCACAGCGCACGCATCCAGGCAAGGGTGTTGTCAGTGGCCGCTCTTTCTCGCGTCATGGCGGCTGATTCGCGCACGATACTATCGCGGATCAGGGTGCGTAAGTCGCGCCCCAATGAAACGTCAAGGGCTTGAGACAGCGCTTGACTAGAAAGCGGCAGGTTGGAACCGGACGAGATAGAAGGTGATATGCGGGCGATTACTGACTCTAGTTCGTCAAGGCTACGACGCAACACCGCCAGAGTATCTTGGCGCTGCAGATGTTCGAATCGAGTTGCGTTGCTAGCATCCAGTTGAACCGCGCGTCGGGACAGTGCATTCAGTTGCCCCCATATGCGTTCCATGTCCGCCTGCGATCGCTGTCGTTGTGCTCGCTGAGCATCTGGGTCTGATGGAGATTCCGTTAAAGATGTCCGTAGTCGCTGTTTGGTTGCAGATAGCTCCACAAAGGCTAATTTAATATCGCCGGCAACACGTCCACGCTGCACTTGCCGCTCCGCCACGCTCAAGGCCCAGACGGCGAGCAGACCCTCGGCTACAGCCGCGGCGGCCAAGACCGCCAATGCAATCGCTAACCTCTTTCTAAACATGCTGCTAGTTTACCTCCCAGATCCATCACCAGACCTAAAAGAAACATGAATGCCAGATGAATTTATTGGTAGGTGGGCTGACGTCAGAATAGCGCAAGGAGGTAGAACAATCGCGTTAACCTGCCGTTAACTTTTTATTCAAGTGCTGCTAATGGCTTGTTCATCGGCTGTTTACGCTGGGCTGGTTAAATGGTACTTCTTCAACTTAACCACGGAGATAGACCAAATGAAACATTCGAAGGCCTTAGTAGCATCCCTATTCGCGCTCGGCATGGCCGGTGCAGCTCTAGCTAACACCCCTTTGGTAAATAAGACCATAAGCGAGGCAGAAGTTTTGGCAGCACAAAAAGGATGGGGCGATGCCTTAGTGCAAATCTCGACAACGTATGAAAAGGATGGGCACGCGGCCGCAAAAGATTTGGCGGGAAAGATTATCGACAGCGCTTACGGTTATCAATTCGGTCCTGTGCTTTTTAAACCAACTTTGACCGTCGCGCCGCAAACTTTCCGCACCACTCGTCAAGGGGCACTTGCCTATTTTGTGGGCAGTGACCCTGCGTTCCCGAAGGACACAGGCTTCGCGTTAAAAGGTTGGCGCAACGTAGAAATCAAGAACGCTGCCATATTCTTAGCGGGTAATGTTGCGACGACGATGGGGAACGTATCTTTTACAGACAAAAACGGTAAAGTAACAATCGTCGACAAGACCTGGAAGTTCCTCAAAGATGACAACGGCAAGTTGCGCATCGTAGTGCATCATTCTTCCCTGCCTTACGCACCAAACTAATCATTCACAAACTTGCCCGGGCTGATCTTAAATTAAGGGTTTCCAACCTATGCAGTTCAAATGCTCCCTTCGAGCGCTGAGCCTGTTGGCTCTTTTCGCTTATGTGCCTGCTTGGGCTGACACCGTTGACGACGAACGCATCTGGCTCAACGTTACCGCGCAAGGAAAACTGCCGCTGGATAACTATAACTGGTATGCAGAGTTTCAGCCGCGCTGGCGCGAGCAAGGCGAGCACCTCGATCAGCGCCTCATTCGCCTCGGTGTGAATCGAAAATTTTCTACTCACGGCAGCCTATGGCTAGGTTACGGAAATATACTGACACACCGAGCCGTGGGCGGATCCACAAAGGAAGACCGCCTGTGGCAGCAATTGACTTACAACTTTAAACTCGGTGAAGACATCGCTCTGCAAAGTCGCACCCGGCTTGAACAGCGCTGGCAAAACAATGGTAGCGATGTTGGACATCGAATCCGGCAGCTTGTTAGATTAAGTAAACCCTTTGCCACAGCGAAGGATTTATCTGCGATAGGCTGGGCAGAAGTTTTTTGGAACTTCAACAATACCGATTGGGGCGTACGCTCTGGATTGGATCAGACCCGCCTATTTGTCGGCCTTGGTTACGCGTTCACACCGATGGTGCGCGCCGAGGCCGGTTATCTGAACCAGTACATCAACTCCCCGACAATTGATCGACAGAATCACATATTTTCCACAACACTTAGCCTTAATTTTTAAGTCCGCGCATGCGCATTAAATTTCTCGGAAATTAAGGGGTCAGGCTCGAATTAATTTCTTGAAATAATTTGTACATAAGCCATGATGCCGACAACCCACTTCGCCACGAGCCGCAGGCACCTTGCCTCGTAGCCATGATTGGCCGGACAGTCGTTTCCTTATTGATTCTACAGCAAGCGTGGGTTGGGCTGAAGTATGAAGCCCAACGACCAGCGATAGGAGATGTCATTGATGCTGAAGTCTGGCATAAGCATTTGTTTCACGGCTAATGAGCAAGCGTAGCGTGGGCAAGTAGGTTGGCGCTGAACGAAGAGAAACCCAATACGTGAGCTTTGAGGATGACGGCTAACAGGAAAATTACGGCCTCGCGCGCTGCAACATGCAATTTCCGTTTTGGGTCGTTCCTAACCGTTCAACGGCGAAACAAATAAAACATGGTGTTTACGCGCAGCAGAAATTGTTCACATTCTCCCGCAATAGTTTATCGAGACGAGCGGAACCAGCCGACGCAAAATAAAAAGCCCGCTAACCCTGTGTGTCATGTTCCATGGCGATTAAACGACCTTGATTGTGGCGCGAATGGCCGTTGGAATAACCGGATTCGGTTTGGAATACACTAACTTGGCCGTCATCTTCAATCCAACGCAACACGCGGTGATTCGGAATATCTCTCCACAGCAAGCAACCCCAGTCACCCATCCACACCGGGCCTTCGTTCCACAGCGCGGCACGTTGCCCACGCCGGGCCAAATGCGCTGCAACGTTGCGTTGCCTTGGCGGCCGCTGAAGCGCCTGTCGATTACTTCCGAGGCCGGTTCGGGATAAGTCACCGGATCGTTACCGGTCCAGTCGCGATCACGGCCGAATTTATCGGTACCGGCAACGACGATTGGCGATGCGAACGCAGCAGCGGCAGCCGCCGCGGTGCGGGTCATAAAATCACGACGGCTAACGGCTTTTGGCTCGCGCTGCACGTTTTTTGTGGTCCGTGGTTTTTCAAGATCGATGTAATGGGTTGGCTGGTTGCGCGGTGGATTGGGTACCGCGCAGGAAAGAAAAACGCCCACTCGAATTCGAGTGGGCGCCGAATAACTCCGTAGTGGAGTGTCGTTTCTCCGAGGGATCACCCCGGAGAGGTTTGCTTTACACGCTCAACTGATTGCCAAGCGGCAGTTCACGGATACGCTTGCCGGTAGCGGCAAACACTGCGTTGGTGAACGCCGGTGCAAACGGCGGCACGCCGGGCTCGCCCACGCCGCTCGACGGCACATTCAGGCCGTGCGGAACGATATGGGTGCGAACATCCATTGCACCTTCGCCGATTCGCAGCACCGGGTAGTCGTGGAAATTGCTTTGCTCCACGCGACCGTTCTTGAACGTGATCTTCGTGTGCTTGGCGATGGATAGACCCATCACCGCGGCACCCTCGATCTGCGATGCGATACGCTCGGGATTCACATGGAATCCGCAGTCAATTGCGGTATCAACGCGCGGTACGCTGACGTTGCCCTTTTCGTCGACCGCAACTTCCACCACCGTTGCGACATAGCTCTGGAAGCTGCGTTGCACAGCGATGCCTAGGCCGTGGCCTTTTGGTAAGGTACGTCCCCAGCCGGCTTTTTCGGCGGCGAGTTGCACGACTTTTCGCATACGGCCGGTATCGATCGGATAGGTGTCGAACGGATCGCCGTAGTTCCACAGCTCGCTGGTGACCGTCTTACGCGGATCAACGATACGCGCCGGGCCAATCATTTCGAGCAGATAGTCTTTCTGATCCTTGCCCACTTCAGCGGCCAATTCCGCAACCATGGATTGCATCGCGAACGCGTGCGGAATATTGTTCACCGAACGGAACCAACCGATACGAGTGTGAGATACCGCTTCACCGGTTTCCAGGCGCAGGTTCGGCACATTGAACGGCGTATCGATTAGGCCCAAGCCGAGTTCCAGCGCGCTTTCGCGTTTTGGATCGGGCATGAAGTTGGACATCAACGACGGCGAGACACTGCGTTGGCGCCAGGCGATGACCTTGCCGTCCTTGTCCAAACCAGCGGTGACATGCTGATACGACACGGAATGGTAGAAGGCATGCTGGATGTCGTCTTCGCGCGTCCAGACCACTTTGATCGGCGTACCGCCCATGTCTTTGGACAATATCGCCGCTTCCAGCACGAAGTCGCACTTCGATTTACGCCCGAAGCCGCCACCCAGCAACGTGACATTGACGGTTACGTCTTTTTGATCCAAACCGAGGGTATTCGCCACATCGCCACGGGTGCCGCCGGGGCTCTGAACGCAGGCCCAAACTTCCGCTTTGCCGTTGGCTACTTTTGCAACCGCTGCGGGCGGCTCCATGGTCGCGTGTGAGGAATGCGGAATATAATATTCGCGCTCGATCACTTTCGCGGCGCCGGCGATCGCCGCATCGAAATCGCCTTCGTTGCGCTCGATCTTGCCAGGTTTGCGGGCGGTCGCTTGCATGGCTGCTTTGAAGGCGTCGGAATCGTAGTTGCCGTTGGGGCCATCGTTCCATTTCACGTTCAATACTTTACGGCCTTGCAATGCCGCCCAAGTATTTTCCGCGATCACCGCGACGCCGCCCAACGGGCCAAACTTCGCCGGGGCTTTGGTGGCTGGGATTTTGACGACTTTGATAACACCGGGGACTTTCTTCGCCGCCGCCTCATCGTAGGAAACAACTTCGCCGCCAACGACCGGCGGACGTGCGACCACAGCAAACTTCATGCCGGGAACGATAACGTCCTGGCCGTAAGTCGCCTTACCGGTGGTGATGTCATGCAAATCATAGATTTGCACATTGCCTTTTCCGATGTAGCGGAATTGCGCCGGCGTCTTCAGCGTGATATCGGAAGCGCGCGGCGTCTTTAGTCCGGCAGCGGCGCTGGCCAATTCGCCGAAACCCAAGGATTTTCCGGAAGGAATGTGAACGACTTTGTGCATTTCCGCACGCACGTCTGTGTCCGAGCAATTCCAGGTCAGTGCTGCTGCGCGCTCGAGCATCAAGCGTGTGGCCGCGCCGCAAATACGCATCGGCTGGATGAAGTGGCGCATGCTGCGCGAACCGTCGGTGTCTTGATTGCCGTACTTCGGCTCATCGCCGGGCGCTTGGACGATTTTAACTTTGGACCAATCGGCGTCCATTTCGTCGGCCACGACCATCGGCAAGCTGGTGCGCGAACCCGTACCCATTTCCGAGCGGTGCGAGACGATAGTTACGATTCCGTCGCTCGCAATGGAAACATAAACACTCGGATTCCAAACCACGCCGCCGGGCATGCCGCCCGCGCCGGTGTTGTATTGATTTTCGTCCGCAAGTGCAATGCTAGGAACAAACTGCGCGGCGAGTACGAAACCACCGGAAGTAACGACACCCTTCAGAACATCGCGACGGCTAACGTTCTGGAATATTGGGGCATTAAAAAATTGTTCGGTTTTCATCTTACGCCTCCTTCGCAGCAGATTTAACGGCTGCAAAAATACGTTGATAGCAACCGCAACGGCAGATGTTGCCGGACATTGCTTCGAGAATCTGCGCGTCGGTCGGCGTTTTGTTTTCCGAAATCAACGCGGCGCCTTGCATGATCTGACCGGCTTGGCAGTAGCCGCATTGCGGCACATTGTGTGCGCGCCATGCTTTTTGCACCGGGTGATTGCCATCGGCGGACAGGCCTTCGATGGTCGTCACTTTCTTGCCCGACAATTCACCGACGGTAATAACGCACGCCTTTGCTGCCTTGCCATCCACATGCACGGCGCAACTGCCACACATGCCAACACCACAACCAAATTTCGTTCCGGTCATACCTAAAGTATCCCGGAGCAACCACAATAACGGCATCTCCGCAGGTGCATCGACCTGTTGAGCTTTGCCGTTTACGCTTATCGATATTGCCATGAAAAGCCCCTCCAAACGTTTTAATGAAACGCGACTCGGCGAAGCCGAAACGCGCGCCGACTCGCTGCTAGACTTCTGACTTGCTAACTTCTTTCATTGCGTGATTGAATTGATTGGTTGCGAATGTAAAAGGAACGAGCGCGCATCCCACGAATTTTTGCGTGATGCGGTAAGACGGACTGAGTGCAGGAATAATACTCCGCAAGGAACATTTTCCAGTAGCCCAACCAATTTTGACATTCCTCCAATCGTACTTGTTATAGCCGCTCTTGTTAGCCCGAAAGGGACTCCCAGAGTTGCGTAAGGCAAAATTACCACTTTTATTGTGCGATTACTAGGGGTGGATATCGGTAGAACTGAAATAGATTTCAGCCCGAATCGACCCGCCAGACGCCGCGTCAATATTGGCTCTCCAATGCCTATGCCGTGGAAGCCGCATGGCCAGTGCCTCCCAGGCCACCGCACAAACGATTGTCTGTCGGTATATAATTTCACCCACGTCAATCCAGGAACCCCAGCATGTACCTACTCCGCTCCCTAGAAGCCCGCGCTGCCGCGGGTAATCCCATCCGTGTCGGACTCATCGGCGCGGGTAAATTCGGCTCGATGTACCTGTCGCAAGCGCGGCGCACCGTCGGCATTCACCTAGTCGCCGTCGCTGACCTTTCACCCGCCCGCGCCAAGCAAGCGCTGCTGCATACCGGCTGGAACGAAGATCGCTTGACGGCGAAATCTATGGCCGAAGCCAAATCCATAGGCACGACTTATTTGCTCGATTCCGCCGACGCCCTGATCGCCGCCGACGAAATCGAAGTCGTCATCGACGCCACCGGTAACCCCGCGCTGGGCATTCATCACGTGTTGCAATGCTGCAAACACGGCAAGCATATGGTGATGGTGAACGTCGAAGCGGACGCCCTCGCCGGCCCGCTGCTGGCCGAAAAAGCCCGTTCCGCGGGCATCGTTTATTCGCTCGCCTACGGCGACCAGCCGGCGCTGATTTGCGAGCAAGTGGAATGGGCGCGCGGTGCCGGCTTCGATGTGGTTGCCGCCGGCAAGGGCACAAAATATTTGCCCGGCTATCATGCCTCGACCCCGGACACCGTGTGGCAGCACTACGGCCTCTCTGCCGAAGACGCCGCCAACGGCGGCATGAACGCACAGATGTTCAACTCATTTTTGGACGGCACGAAATCCGGCATCGAAATGGCCGCGGTTGCGAACGCGACCGGCCTCACACCCGCGCCGGACGGACTCAAATTCCCCGCCTGCAGCGTCGATGAATTAGCGCATATCCTGAAGCCCAAATCGGCCGGCGGCCAATTGCACCACGCCGGCCAAGTCGAAGTTATTTCCAGCATGAATCGCGACAACAGCAAAGTCGAGCGCGACCTGCGCTGGGGGGTGTATGTCACGTTCGCCGCGGGCAGCGACTACGTACGCCGCTGCTTCAAAGAATATGGCTTGGTCACCGATGATTCCGGCGAATATTCCTCGATGTACAAACCGTTTCATTTAATCGGCTTGGAACTGGGCTTAAGCGTCGCCCACGCCGCGATCCGCAAAGAACCCACCGGCCAAGCGCAAGACTTCATCGGCGATGTGGTTGCCACCGCCAAGCGCGAGTTGAAGCCCGGCGAAATGTTGGACGGCGAAGGTGGCTTCACGGTTTGGGGCAAGTTAATGCCCGCAGCGGATTCGCTGCGCCTAGGCGGATTGCCGATCGGCCTGGCCCATCATCTAAAGCTGGTGCGGCCCGTGGCGATGGGTGCGCCAGTCACGTGGACTGACGTGGCGTTCGACGGCGCCACCGCTGCGATCCAATTCCGCCGCGAGATGGAGGAACGCTATGCCCAGAAGCTGGGCGTGGCGCGGGTGGTGGCGAAGGTGGGTTAACACCGACATGTCATTCTGAGGAGCGAAGCGACGAAGAATCTGCTTTTATACGGCGCTAAAAAACCAAAGTAGGTCCTTCGCGTCGCTCAGGATGACATCGGCGTGGATGATATTGATCGGGCCAGCGAATTTCAGTCGCGTCGCTCATCGGCAACCTCGGCGTTAGTCATGAGATCGGTTGAGACTCGGTTTCGATTTGATCGGCAAACAAACCGGTCGAAGCAAAAACTGACTGCCGCCATTGATTTCTCGGAACGCCGGCGCCATTTATCATTGAGCCGAGTCAGACTGAACGGTGTATCATGAGGTTTGACAATTTACCGAATTTCGTAGGAGAAGTGTATGGCCAGACTATTAGCGGTTTTGACGGTTTTGTTGTTCACGGCAACGTTGTTGACGCCGCTTGATTCCGAAGCGGGACGGCGCTTCGGCGGCGGACGCTCGACGGGTATGCAACGCTCGTTGCCACCGCAGGCGCAAAAAGCGCCGGTAGCGCAGCCGCAACAGGCCGGGGCGCCGGCGAAGAGTGGCATGTCGCGCTGGCTCGGCCCGTTGATGGGATTCGGTCTCGGCGCGTTGATGATGTCCATGTTCGGGGGCAGCGCCATGGCCGGCATGCTGGGCAATATCCTGATGGTGATTCTGGCGTTTGTGGTGATCCGTTTCTTGATTTCGGCGTGGCAAAAAAGAAACCAGCCGAGCGCTCAAGGTATGCAATACGCCCGGACGCCGGATGCTAATGGCGACAATCGCTCCGCGCCCGCGGCGGATATCGGCACGTTCCAATCGGCTGGTGGGCAAGTGATGATGCCGCAGCTTTATCCGGCGGGCTTCAATGTCGAAGGATTTTTGCGTCAGGCAAAAGTTTCCTTCCATCGCTTACAAGCGGCGAATGACGCCGGCGATCTGAACGACATTCGCGATTACACTTCGCCCGAGTTGTACGCTGAAATCGCGATGCAAATTCAGGAACGCGGCAATGCCAAACAGCGCGTCGAAGTGCTAAAGCTGGACGCTGAGCTCCTGGAAGTCGTCACCGAAGGCGAGCGCGAAATCGCCAGCGTGCGCTTCACCGGCCTGATCCGCGAAGATGACAACGCCGGCGCTGAGCCGCTCGACGAAGTGTGGCATGTGGTCAAAGATGCCAGTGACAAGAACGGCGCTTGGTTGATTTCGGGGATTCAGGTTCAGTAAGTTTAAATCTGCGCTCGACCCCTTCCGCCTCCTCCCATTAAAGGGGAGGAGGCGGCTCTAAGCAGCGCGATCGGGCGCCTCCCGGCAATTAGTTTGCTCCGAATCGACTGTAGCATTGTCATTGCGAGGAGCGAAGCGACGAAGCACTCTCGCATTTCACGGTGATCAAAAACTAGATTGCTTCGTCGCTTCGCTCCTCGAAATAGCCGCGGATGTAATAGGCCTCTGCCGCTCCAGCACATTCGCCAACCACACGCCGTAAACCTGCTGCGTAACGGCTCGCATCACGGGTAGTTTTTTCTGCATGTCGGTAATCATTCTCTAATAACTTCGCGCGCCGGGGCCGGAGAATTTTTTCAGCATGACGCGATCTTTTTCTGCCCACAGTTTAATGACGCGCTCATCGACTCCAATGTACGGGCCAAGCACGAAGGCTTGATTTTCGCAATTCGCCCCCCGCAAAATCCGTATTGCATTTTGCGGGGTCGAGAAGGTTTGGAAATGCCATTGATACGCCGAAAACTCGCGCGTGATTCCAAACCACTCACACGCTAATTCGTTATGTTTAACTTCGCATTCACCCCCAGCCGATTTCCGGCTTAGGACTATTACGGACTACGCCGCCAAGCGCCGGTGCCAATAGTTATCCGCCGAAACAATGGCCGAACATCCGCATCGACGAGTTAGTGCCGCTGCGTTTAACGCCTACCGCCTGAACCATTCTGCGCGTAGGTGGGGTGGCGGGACGCTCACCATTGAACCCGTGTTCACTAAAGTTTAACAATTCGCAACAAATAATGGCACAACGATTGCTCATACTCAGATGAAGCGACGCGTCACGCTCGAATTCAAAACGTATCTTGACCTAGAATCCGTCGCCATTGGAGTAAAAACGAATTACTGGAAAGGGCTGAAAAATGTTTGTTTCGTTTGATAGTGCCAGTCGAGAATTTGATCAGGATCAATTTGTTGCGTCGGATGTCCAATGCGGCCAGGATTTCGAGCCGAACAACTGTGTCACCCTAATCGGCAAGGATAACTACGGCCTTGAAGTGGAAATGTCGGGCTATGTTTGCGTCGAGAAAGAATTTTGGGAAGCCGAAGCGTTCCTCGCCGGCCTATATCCGCAGCTTTAGACTGTCGGACTTACGCAGAAATCGTTGGAGCTTCGACAGTGATCGCTAAGCCGGCCAGGCATTGCGTAACATGGCGATGCCATGGCCACCGCGTTGCCAAGCGGCTTCCTGGTGGTGGGTGTTTAGCCCGCCCAACGCGAAGATCGGCAACGAATAATTTCTTGCCAAATCGGCAAATCGATCCCAGCCCAGCGTGGGATTACCCGGATGGCTTGGCGTAGGCAAGATCGGGCCGAGCACGACAAAATCCAAGCCGAGTTTTTCCGCCTGCAATAGCTCACTTTCGTTATGGCACGACGCCGCACACAGACCCATATCCGGCCTGACCTCTATTGTCATCAACTGATTTGCCGTCAAATGTACGCCATCCGCTTGCACAGTGCGCGCTAACTCCCAATCGCTATTTATCAACACTTTCGCTTCGAAGCGTCGTGCTAAGTCGATGACCTTACGTGCAAAGACCTCAATGCGTTCCCGTGGCCAATTTTTCTCGCGCACTTGAATGAGCCGCAGACCCTTATCCAGAGCGGCTTTTAGCCGATGCAGCATTTCGCCTTGGCCGAGTTCTTCGGCGTGCGTGATGCCGTAGATGGTCGGCAACGCGAGCGCGGAGAGGATGGGACCGTTCGCGGGAAGCAATGGATTCACGTTGATGTTTGAGATGCGCTGCCATGCAAACGACTGCATTTCGCGGCCATGAGGTTCGTTGCGCCAGCACGTCACGCGGCGAAAATGCAAACGAACGTGGGCATGGGGATAGCTAAATTTTCGCGTGAGCCAAGGGTAGCTTTCCTCAACGACTAGGCCCAATTCCTCATTGAGTTCGCGCGCCGTCGCCTGGCTGATGCTTTCGCCGGCGTCGACTTTACCGCCGGGGAACTCCCAATAACCCGCGTAGACTTTTCCGGACGGTCGTTGCGCTAACAGAAACTCGCCACTCGGTTTTTGGATGACGGCGCAGACAACATCGAGCAACGGGCGATCATCCGTCACAGCAAAGACACTAGGCTTTCTTAGGGCGGCCGGCCCAATCCAGGGCGAACTGATAGGCGACGCGGCCGCTGCGCGAACTACGGGTTAGCGCCCACAGCAGCGCCTCGTGGCGCATGATGCCGGCGTCGGGAATCGCTGCGCCAAGCGCCTTAATCCAGTGTTCGGCGATGACCAGATAATCATCCTGATCGAAAGGATAGAACGACAGCCATAGCCCGAAACGTTCCGACAGCGAAATTTTTTCTTCCACGGTCTCGCTTGGATGAACTTCCTCGCCGACATGTTTGTATTCCAGATTTTCCGACATGTATTCCGGCATCAGGTGGCGGCGGTTGCTGGTGGCGTAGATCAGCACATTCTCCGACGACGCGGCGATAGAGCCATCAAGAATCACTTTCAATGCTTTGTAGCCGGGGTCGTTTGCTTCAAACGATAAGTCGTCGCAAAAAATAATGAAGCGCTCCGGACGCACGGAAATAATATCGACAATGTCGGGTAGATCGATCAGCTCTTGTTTGTCCACCTCGATCAAGCGCAGGCCATGCTTCGCGAATTTATTTAGCACCGCCTTGATCAGCGACGACTTACCCGTGCCGCGTGCGCCGGTCAGCAAGATATTGTTGGCGGTGCGGCCCTCGACGAATTGCTTGGTATTTTGCGCGATGCGTTTTTTCTGCTCCTCGACGCCGTGAATATCTTTCAGTGTGATTTTGTGGGGATGGGCGACGACTTGCAAATAGCCCACGCCATTTTTCTTGCGCCAGCGGAACGCGATCGCAGTTTGCCAATTGGGTTCAGCCGGAATATTGGGAACAATGCGCTCGATTTTTTCCAGTAGCGCTTCGGCGCGCGAAATAAGTTTAGTAAGGTCGTTCATTTTGTTTTAGCTTCGGTAATCAGCATTGATCTTAACGTAGTCGTAGGAGAAATCGCAGGTCCAAACGGTCGTCGTAGCGCTGCCACGATTTAGCAATACGCGGATAGTGATCTCGCTTTGCTTCATCACCCGCTGCCCTTCCGCCTCCGTATAGCTCGGCGCGCGTTCCCCGTTTTGCGCCACCAGCACGTCGTCCAGGTACACGGCGATGTTGCTCACGTTGAGATCGTCGATCCCGGCGTAACCGATCGCGGCAAGGATGCGTCCGAGGTTCGGATCCGATGCGAAGAATGCCGTTTTCACCAGCGGCGAATGCCCGATTGCATAGGCGACTTTCGCGCACTCGTCTTCATTGGCGCCTTCCTCGACTTTGATGGTGATGAATTTAGTCGCGCCTTCACCGTCGCGCACAATGGCTTGCGCGAGTTGCACCGATACCTCGGTGATGGCGTCGCGCAATGCGATGTAGTCGGCGCTGGTGATTTCGCCTATCTCGACATTTCCCGCGACACCGGTCGCCATGACAATAAATGAATCGTTGGTGGAGGTATCGCCATCGACGGTGATGCGATTGAACGAGCGATCGGCTGCGTATTTCGTCAGCGTTTGTAGCAGTGGCTGACTGATCGCCGCATCACACGCGAGATATCCGAGCATGGTCGCCATGTTCGGCCTAATCATGCCCGCGCCTTTGGCGATGCCGGTAATAGTAATCGTTTTATCTTGTAACTTGATTTGCTTCGACGCCGCTTTTGCGACCGTATCGGTGGTCATGATCGCGTGCGCGGCGGCGAACCAATTGTCCGCCTTCAGGTTGGCAACGGCGCCCGGCAAACCCGCCTTTATGCGCTCGATTGGCAGCGGCTCCAAGATCACGCCGGTGGAAAATGGCAGCACCTGAGATGCCTGTACATTCAATGGCCCAAGGCCACCTAGTATCCGCGCGGCTTCCAGGCATGTTTCCTGGGCGCGTTTGAGCCCCTCGTCGCCGGTGCCGGCGTTGGCGCAACCGGTGTTGACCACCAATGCGCGAATTCCATCGTCCTTCGCCAAATGCTCGCGACACAGCATCACCGGCGCCGCGCAAAAACGATTTTGCGTAAATACCCCAGCGACTTTGCTGTTTGGCGCAAGGCGCATCACTAGCAAGTCTTTGCGGTTGCCCTTGCGGATGCCGGCCTCGGTGATGCCGAGCTCGACGCCTGGGACCGGGAAAAGATTATCTGACTCTGGGGGATTGAGATTAACCGGCATCTATTGTTTCTTAAAAAGTGTTCAACATTGCTGTGCGAATGAATTACAAATCTTGGGGGTGGCGATGAAGCAGCGGCGATCGACCCGTATTGCGTGAGCGATAGTGTATCGCAACGCGGCCGCTACGGTGCGCGTATGACGCCAGCCCAATGGCATGTCAGCAAGGCTTACGCTCGCCTTAGTTATTTCCAATGTGTTTAGCAATTTCGCCGACAATCAAACGAGCGCCGGCACGCGATAGATGGTTGTCATCGGAATACAGCGGTACGCCATTCAACTGTACGACGCATCTTCCTTTTACATAAGTGTCGCACAACATGGATTCCGGCTTTATGCGAACCAAATTCGGGTGTTCGCCGATGCGGTCCAAAGCGTCATAGGCCGCTTTGTTTCGCTCGATGAACGTGCGATGACTCGTGGTTAAGTCTTCGGTATTTTTCGGATTGCCCATCTTTAGCCTGGCTAAATGCCGTGGCAAATCCCAGCCCACTTCGGGTATGGGATAAATTAGGATGACTTTTTTATTCGCGTTAAGGTACTCAATCACGGTCTGAATATACTGTGCACGAACCCGATTGCGGCGAACTTCCTCAGGGTTCTTAGCTTTTTTATCGTGATCGACCGCATTTAAGAAAACTGGACCGCCTTCTTCGATTCCCCCTTCCGAATTGTCATAGCGATCCTTCTCCAAATATAAAGTCCAACGTGAGGCGAGAACGACATATTGATGTGCGTTCGAATCACGCAAATAGCGAAATACGTCCGCGTTGTACTCCGCGCACCTATGGTCATCTTTTCGATCAACTCGATAAACCCCCAAGGTTGACGGGCAGCCCGAATACGTCATCTCGCTGACACCTGAATTTTTGGCCTTCAGTGCTTCACCCAGTTCGTAAACTAACGCGTTGCCGGTAGAGTCACCAATTACCGCGCCGAGAATATTGCGAGCATCGCCAAAAATACAGGACGCCTCCGGCTTGATGTAGCGCTTTTCAGCAGAAAGGCATTTTCCCTGCTGGGGATTGTTATTGTCTTTTGCTCTTAACAAAGTCCTAATTTCATCACTGATCCGACTCTCAAAACCATTGTTGGAATAACCAACCAGTCCGACCACCAGAAAAAATACTGTTCCCATTAAACTAAAAACGAAAATTGTATTGCGACTTATCTGCCGCCTACTGCGAAAAGGGCGCTCGACGTAGCGCCAACTAAAATATGCGAGCGCAAGCGAACCAAGCAATAAAATTGATAGAACGTTGGTAGTTAGCGCATGTCCGCTTTGCAATCGGGCAAACACCAACAGCGGTTGATGGATCAAGTAGGTGCTGTAGCTAATCAGTCCAATGCCAACCAACAGTTTAGTACTCAAAAGCTTGCCAACAACAGTCTGCGGGGTGGCGCATAAAATCACCATCGCCGCGCCCAACGTGGGTATGAGCGCATAAATACTCGGAAACGGCGTGGTTTTATCAAACGAAAAGATTGCGTAGGCGATAAGCAGCAGGCCCGCCGCACTCGTGAACTGGCCGACCCAGTGGTGGGGTTCCCGCGGCACAAGCGCGCGCTTTTTTTGGCTGCCAAGATGGAATGCCGTTAACGCGCCGATCAACAACTCCCAGCCGCGCGTCGGCAGTAAATAGAACGTTGCCGACGGATCACGAAAGGCGCCCCATTGCGCTGCGACGAGACTAAGTGAAGCCATGACAATAATGATGCCTACGATCCAGCGCTTGCCGAATTTCCAAGTGACGGAAATGAAAATTGGAAACAGCACATAGTATTGCTCCTCTACAGCCAGGCTCCAGGTATGCAAAAGGGGTTTTAGTTCGGCAACCGTGTCGAAATAGCCGCTTTCACTCCAAAACAAAATATTCGACGCAAATACGGAAACAGACACTAAGCTTTTAGAAAACGCTTTTAAATCGCTTGGCAACATCCAAATCCAAGCAAACGGCAAGCACAACAGCATTACAAAAAACAACGCTGGCAATATGCGTCTTGCTCGACGTTCGTAAAATCCAACTATGGTGAATGTGCCCTGCTGCTTTTCCGCCAATATGATCGACGTAATGAGATAGCCGCTGAGTACGAAGAAAACGTCAACGCCGACAAAGCCGCCGCTGAATTGTCCGAAGCCCGCGTGAAACAGAAGAACGGGTATTACCGCCACAGCACGAAGGCCGTCTATTTCTCGTCGGTAGTCCATTGGGGGTTAGCTATGAGCTAGGAATACACTTTTATAGTTCATTCGTTCGACTTAGAACAAACGACTGGTCTTTCTCGATACGATCGCCGCGTTTCAAAGGGCCGCATCGATACATGCCCGATGTAGCACGACGAGCGGCGGCGAATTTTTTCGGCTGAGATGTGTTCTCGGAAGTCGTATGGCGGTGCTCTGGCAAACCGGCAATTCAATCGCTTGGCGTCAACGCGAAAATTCTTCGCCAGAGGATTCTAGGTGATGACCCTAAAAACTAACTCAACTTACCGTGGCACTGCTTGTACTTTTTACCACTCCCGCATGGGCAAGGATCGTTGCGCCCAATCTTCTGACCTTGACGTACGAAGGGCTGAACCGCCGTGTCATCGCCCGCCTGCGCGGTTTCCAGCGCCTCTTCATAGTCGGCGTGGTGATACTGTACATTCTTCGGTTCCGGCACATGCTCGACTTGCTCGGCGGCTTGCTCCACCTCTTGTTCGGTTTGCACACGCACCAACATGAGTTTCTGTGTTACTTCGCGCTTCACCACGTCCAACAAGCCGGAAAATAACTCGAACGCTTCGCGTTTGTATTCCTGTTTCGGGTTCTTTTGCGCATAGCCGCGCAGATGAATGCCTTGGCGCAAATGGTCGAGCGCGGCGAGATGTTCGCGCCAGTGGTTGTCCAGCGTTTGCAGCATCACGCCGCGTTCGAATTGGCGCACGTATTCTTTGTGCTCGACCAAAGCGAATTTTTCATCGTACTCGCGCGCAGCATTTTCCAAGATGCGCGTTTTGATTTTCTCCTCGTCGAGTGTGGGCTCTTGTTTAATCCAGTCAGCGACCGGCATTTTAATGTTGAATTCGCTCAACAAGGCCTTTTCCAAGCCCGGCGCATCCCATTGTTCTTCCACGCTTTCCGCCGGAATATAAACGGTCGCTTCGGCGCTGAGCACGTCGTTGCGCATCGCCGTGATGGTCTCGGTGATGTCAGTCGATTCGAGTAATTCATTGCGCTGCTGGTAGATCACTTTACGCTGGTCGTTGGCGACGTCGTCGTATTCCAACAACTGTTTGCGGATATCGAAGTTGCGCGCCTCCACTTTGCGCTGAGCATTTTCGATCGCGCGTGTCACCCAGCTATGCTCGATGGCCTCGCCCTCCGGCATCTTCAAACGTTGCATGATCGCGGCGACGCGGTCGCTGGCGAAAATTTTCAGCAGCGGATCTTCCAACGACAAATAAAAGCGGCTCGAACCCGGATCGCCCTGACGGCCGGAACGGCCCCGCAGTTGATTGTCCACACGCCGCGATTCATGGCGCTCGGAGCCGATGATGTGCAAGCCGCCTTCCTTGATCACCAGATCATGGCGCTGTTGCCATTCGCTGCGAATGGCCGCCACGCGTCCATTTTTTTCCTCCTCGCTTAGGCTCGCATCATTCTTGATCGCCTGAATTTCCGGATCGGGATTGCCGCCGAGCACGATGTCCGTGCCGCGGCCCGCCATGTTGGTGGCGATGGTGATCATTTTCGGACGGCCCGCTTGGACGACGATGCCGGCTTCCTTCGCGTGCTGTTTCGCGTTCAAAACCTGATGTGGCAACTTTTCTTTGTCCAGGAGGCTCGATAACAACTCGGAATTCTCAATTGAGGTCGTGCCGAGCAATACCGGCTGGCCGCGCTCGTAACAATGCTTAATGTCGGTGATCATGGCCTGATGTTTTTCGCGCGCGGTCTGGTAGACCTGATCCATGCGATCATCGCGAATCATCTTCTGGTGGGTCGGAACAATGACCGTTTCCAAGTTGTAGATGTGCTGGAATTCGTAGGCTTCCGTGTCGGCGGTGCCGGTCATGCCGGAGAGTTTTTTGTAGAGGCGGAAATAATTCTGGAACGTGATCGATGCCAGCGTTTGCGATTCGCTTTGAATCTTCACGCCCTCCTTGGCTTCCACTGCTTGGTGCAGTCCTTCCGACCAGCGCCGCCCCGTCATCATGCGGCCGGTGAACTCATCGACGATGACAATTTCGCCGTCGTTCACCACGTAATGCTGATCTTTGTGATACAGCGAGTGCGCGCGCAGTGCGGCGTAGAGATGATGAACCAGCAAAATGTTGGAAGGATCGTACAGACTTGCGCCGGCTTGCAATAAGCCTGTGTCCGCCAACAATTGTTCGGCTTTTTCGTGCCCCGCTTCCGTCATCGTAACGGAATGGGCTTTGAGATCAACGCTGAAATCGCCGGGGCCTTCCTCTTCCTCTTGCTTGGTCAGGCGCGGCGCCAGTCGGTTGATTTGTTGATACAGTTCGGCGTTGTCGTCCGCTTGGCCGGAAATGATCAGCGGTGTGCGCGCCTCATCGATTAGGATCGAGTCCACCTCGTCGACAATGGCGAAGTACTGGCCACGCATCACGCGCTCCGGTGGTTGCTGCACCATGTTATCGCGCAGATAGTCGAAACCGAATTCGTTGTTGGTGCCGTAGGTGATATCCGCCGCGAAAGCCGCTTGTTTTTCATCGTGCGGCATCTGCGATAAGTTGCAGCCCACGGACAAACCAAGAAACTTGTATACCCGCCCCATCCACTCCGCATCGCGGCTGGCGAGATAATCGTTCACCGTCACCACATGCACGCCGTTGCCGGTCAGGGCATTGAGGTAAGCGGGCAGCGTCGCCATCAGCGTCTTACCTTCGCCGGTACGCATTTCCGCAATCTTGCCCTGATGCAACACCATGCCGCCGATTAACTGCACGTCGAAGTGGCGCATGCCCAACACGCGCTGCGAGGCCTCGCGCACGACGGCGAACGCTTCCGGCAGAATCTCGTCGAGTAACGTGCCGTTTTTGACGCGTTCTTTGAACTGCTCTGTTTTGCCTTTCAACTCATCGTCGGAAAGCTTTTTCAGATCGGCTTCCAAGGCGTTAATGACTTGAACCGTTTTGCGGAATTGCTTCAACAGCCGTTCATTACGGCTGCCAAAAATTTTCTTGAGCAGGTTTGCGATCATAAGGTGGTGGGGCGCGGGGTGACTTTTGAATTAGTCACAAACATGGCGCTAAATCGGCAAAATAAAAGGGTCTAAGGATACCATAGGCGGTTCTGGGGCGCACGGTTTAGCGTGGCGGCGGTTGCGCCAGGAGGCGCGTGGATACTGGCTATTGGCTTGGCATGTCGCAAGAGCCAATAGCAAAGCGGCTCCTGGCTCGGTACGTCGCAAAAATGAAAAGCCGTGCTTAGGACGAGAGCAGCGTTGCTAAACTTCGTTCAACCTGCGCTTGATCAGATTTGCTCAACCGCCCGGCTTTCCCGATCACGAATTGATTATCCAACGTGAACATCTTCATGCGCACGACCGAAGCCGCCGGCAGGCCCGCCGCCTTCAGATTGGCGATTTTTACATCCAATGGCCACGGCGCGTTGCCGACACTGGTAATCATCGCCATCACGCTATGCCCACTTTGCTTATTGAAAGCCGCGTTCGATAAAACCAAAGCAGGCCGGCGTTTTTGTTGCGCGCGATCGGTAAAGGGAAAAGGTACGACGACCACATCGAAGCGCTCAAAGGTCACGGTAGGCTTGCTCGTCTGCCTCGGAATGCCATTCGGACAACGTTCCTTCGACTGCCTTGGCGAACGCGATATCCGTCGGCGTTGCCCGGCGCAGAGTGACAACGCCATCGCGAATATCGAAGGCAACCGTGTCCCCCTGCTTAATTTCCAATGCTTTGCGCACCGGCGCGGGGATGGTCGCTTGGAATTTGGTGGTGAGTTTGGCTACGGCGTTCATGAGGACGTATTACATTAAAGGAGGTAATACGGTAATACTAGCAGGGGAATGAGCAAGTATCAATGCTAGAGGCACACCGCCTCCCGCAGTGTCATTCCCGCGAAGGCGGGAATGACAGATTGGTTTTTTTTGCATCGCTTAACTAAAAATTTTCCCAGGATTCATGATATTCAGCGGATCCAACGCCTGCTTCACCAGACGCATCACACTCACCGCCTCGCCATGTTCCGCCACGAGGAATTTCTTTTTACCCAGGCCAATGCCATGCTCGCCGGTGCAGGTGCCGTCCATCGCAAGAGCGCGCAGGACTAGGCGATCGTTGAGGCGCTCTGCTTCGGCGAGTTCTTTCGGATCGTTGCGGTCGATCAGGAATCCCAAATGAAAATTGCCGTCGCCCACATGGCCAACCAGCGGAGCGATCAAGAAGCTTTCGCTCAAATCTTTTTTCGTTTCCAAAATGCATTCGGCGAGGCGCGAAATCGGCACGCAGACGTCCGTCGCCCAAATCTCGCAACCGGCGCGCAGCGCTTTGTTGGCGTAGGTCACGTCGTGGCGCGCCGTCCAAAGGTGGGTGCGCTCTTCTTGCTTGGTGGCCCATTTGAATTCGCCGCCGGAATTTTCCTGCGCGATGGCCTGCACCGTTTCCGCTTGCTCTTTTACCGCCGCTTCGGTGCCGTGAAATTCGACGAACAAGGTATCTTTGACGGGATAATTCAACTTGGAAAATTTATTCACCGAATCCATCTGCACATCGTCCAACAACTCAATCCGAGCAATCGGAATGCCGAGTTGGATGGTCTGAATGACGGTTTTGATTGCGCCTTCCAGCGAATCAAACGAACACACTGCCGCCGCCATCGCTTCGGGAATGCCGTAGATACGCAGTGTCACTTCGGTGATGATGCCCAGCGTGCCTTCGCTGCCGACAAACAAACGCGTGAGGTCGTAACCCGCGGCGGATTTACGCGCGCGCCGCGAAGTGCGGATGATGCGGCCGTCGGCCATTACCACGGTCAGCGCCAACACGTTTTCGCGCATCGTGCCGTAGCGCACGGCGTTGGTGCCGGAAGCGCGCGTTGCCGCCATGCCGCCGAGTGACGCATCAGCGCCTGGATCGATGGGAAAAAACAAACCGGTATCGCGCAGATGTTCGTTGAGTTGCTTGCGCGTCACGCGCGCTTGCACGGTAACGTCGAGATCATCCACGTTCACTTTCACCACTTGATTCAGGTTGGCCAGATCGACCACCACGCCGCCATGTTCGGGAATCACCGCGCCTTCCAGCGAAGTACCCGTGCCGTAAGCAACGACCGGTGTGCGATGACGCGCGCAAATGCGCACGATGTCCGCGACCTCTTCGGTGGAATTCGGAAACGCCACCGCATCGGGGCGATGGGGAATGTGCCAAGATTCATCCTTGCTGTGATGGTCGCGCACGCCGGTGCTGGTGGACAGGCGCTCACCGAGCAAAGCGCGAATTTCATCGACGGCGGTGTTGATGCTGATGGGAACGGCACTCATTTTTATCCTCTCAATTAAATAATGCACCTGGCCTGCGAGACAACAGCAGTGCGGCTTTCAGACCATGCATTGCCGCGAGCCAGTATCGACGCCTTCCCTGGCGCAGGTCTTCTTGGCGAATGCTCGCAATTGCCACAACCGGTATTATCCGTCATTCCCGCGAGGGCGGGAATCTAGCGTCGTTTGTCGTCAGTCAAGCCGACGCGCGGCCCACAGCACATTCCCAAACGGCGTGCCGTCGCTCATCGGCATCGTCTCAATCGAGAAACCATTTTCCGTGAATAGATTATTCCATTCGGCGCGCGAACGAAAATGAAAACGCTGATGAAAATGGCCGCGGCATAGCGCTGCGATGCGCTCGGTCAGATGAGTCACGCGATAGCTAAAACCAGCAGCGGCATCGGCATCGCGAACCAGCAACAATCCGCCGGGCGAAATCGCACGCGCGATACGCATGATCAAATCCATTTGTGCGTCCGCATCAAGGTAATGGAGTACGTCGAACAACGCAATCACATCGGCATGCGGGATATCTGCGCTACTCAAATCGGTCGACTCGATTGTCGCGGACGATCCCAGCGCTTTTCGCGCCATCGCCACTTCACTTTCGCGCCACTCGATGCCGTGTAGATCCAATCCCAGAGCGGGTTTAGGCCAATCACTTGGCCAGGCGCCGCGCTGGTATTGACTTTCGGCGGAACGCAACCACGCAAGTAACAAACCTTGGCCGCAGCCCAAATCAAGCACCGTCATGCCATTTTTAACTAAATCACTTTTCAACACGGCGCGAAACACCGGATCATGACGCAACTTACCGCGTGCGAAGTGAAACGCGAATTTACCCGCCGATTGATAGAGCGACGCCGCGGCGTCGATCAACGCGTCACTCGCCGAGGACATCGCGATAGGCGTCCCGCAGCGTGACGCAGTGCAGGCCGCGGGCGGAAATATTCTGCAGCAGCTCAGGCAATACGTCGAGCACGATGGCGCGCTCGGGTCGGGTCCGCAACATCGAACCATCGTGCAGCAATAAAATATCGCCGGCGTTTAAACCCGTGACCAGGCGCCGCAACACCGGCGCGGGATGCTTCGCAGTGGAATCGAAACCGCGCCGCGTCCACGAGCTGTAATGCAACCCCAAGCGCGCAATCACCGGATCGAGAAATGGCGTGCGGAAACCCATCGGCGCCCGAAAAAATCGTGGCAACGAGCCTGCCGCATCGGCAATGGCTTGTTGCGCGGCGCTGAGTTCGCGATGCAAGCGAAACGAAGGATAAAACGCAAAACCATGGGTGTGATGTTGCGAGTGATTTTCCACCGCGTGCCCGCGCTTGACGATAGCCTGAATCACCCGGGAATATTTTGTCGCGCGTTCACCGACCACGTAAAAACTCGCTTTCTGTCCGGCAGCGTCGAGCAGGTCCAACACCCGCGGCGTAATGTCCGGGTCAGGGCCGTCGTCGAACGTCAACGCGATTTCGTTTTTGGCGATAGACGAAGTCGGCAAGCGGCGAATGTTTTCGCCGATCCACGCGCTCCTCGGCCACATCACCGCGCCGCCGATCAGCGCTTGATTCGCGGCGACGGCCGCCAGTGCCCAATGCCAGGTTGAGGGTAAAGCGCCGACAGCAATGGCGGAGAGCGCATGTACTGCATACGACGCTTTGACGAAGGGCGTGGGATGCCAAGGACGCGCGGGAAGGGATTGACGCTCAGACATAAGTTATCATTCTAAGGAAACCGCGCTGGATTGTCGCGCTATGAGTCAGCGCTGGATATTCTCACGAACGCCAGTGCATGCCAATTCGTCTGAGTTTTCTGTAACCCCAACGACTCGTGTTACTTACTATTAACGCTAGAACCCATGCCGGAATTACCCGAAGTTGAAACGACCCGACTAGGGCTTCTGCCGCACCTCAAAGGCGCGACGATTGTCGATCTCGTCGTGCGCGAGCATCGCCTGCGCTGGCCGATCCCATCTAATTTGCCGACGTTGCTACGCGGGGCGGCGATCGTCGACATCGCGCGGCGCGCGAAATATTTACTGGTCGATTGTGCCCATGGTCATTTGATTATTCATCTGGGCATGTCCGGCAGCCTGCGCATCGTAGCCCCGAAAACACCGCCGGCCAAACACGATCACTACGATCTGATTCTGTCCAATCGGCACGTGGTGCGCTATACCGATCCACGTCGTTTCGGTTCCTTGCACTGGACCGCGGATGCGCCCGCCACTCACGCACTGCTTGTAGGCCTAGGCGTGGAGCCGCTCTCCGAGGCATTCGACGGCGGCGCTTTATTCCGCGCGACGCGTGGCCGCAGCGCCAGCATCAAACAATTCTTAATGGATCAGCATCACGTTGTCGGCGTTGGAAATATCTATGCCAACGAGGCATTGTTCCGTGCTGGCGTTCGGCCGCAGTCGCCCGCGCGCCGCATCGGCCTGGCGCGCTGCGAGCGAATCGCCGCGGCGATCAAACATACCTTGAGTTTGGCGCTCAAAGCCGGTGGCAGCACGTTGCGGGATTTCGTCAACAGCGACGGGGAACCCGGTTCCTTTCAGTTGAGCTATCGGGTGTATGATCGTACTGGGAAGCCTTGTTTGCAATGCGACAGCGCGATTCGCACACTGCGCCAAGGGCAGCGCAGTACGTTTTACTGTCCAATCTGTCAGCGCTAAAAAAGTACGGTGCGTTGAAGTTAAAATAACTTTGTATAATGGCGTTAAGAGTAACCATTGACTGTGTCAGCCGAAGTCAAGAATCGGAAGCCGAGGCCGCCGTGGCAACACCACTGAATGCCGCTTTTTTCTCGCACCAACGCTGACACAAATAGACTTTATGGCCCGCACAAAAGAGGCAGAAAACGAACCGATCGCTTTCCCGGAACCGAACAAAAATGTTCAGGAGTTTTACCTCAACACGCTGCGCAAACGTCGCCAGCGGGTAACGATACTGCTCACCAACGGTACTCGATTCGACGGTTTCATTTCGTCATTCGACGTGCACACCATCATGCTCAAGGCTGAGCAATCGATTATTTTATACAAACAAATGATCGCCATCGTTGCACCGCAAACCTCCAAACCACGGCAAAAGAGCGGCATGGCTTTCTCGATTCCGGTGGAACCTAATTCCAGCGATTCGGCCGCGCCGCGCGCCACGCCGAAAACCACGCCGACGATTCTAGTTCGCCAAAAAAGAACGATTATCAAGCCCGAATAATCGCCTCACCACGCGCGCTAAACAGTTATTTTCCGGTCCAGTTCGGTTTGCGTTTTTCGTTGAACCCGGCGAGCCCTTCCCGCGCATCGTCGGTCAGGCTCAATAGCGCGATCTGCCCCTCCATGTGCGCGGCCGCTTCATCGAAGGACATGGAAGCGACGGCACTCATTGCGTACTTCCCGCGGCGAATCGCCGTCGGCGATTTATCGACGATACGCTGAACCAGCCATTCGACTTTGGCGTCGAGCTCGCTGGCCGGTACGACATGATTGAGCAGGCCCGCATCTTTTGCCGCGGCCGCGCTGAACGGCTCGCCGGTGATACACCATTCACGCACCCAGCGGCGCGGCGCAAGGTGCTGCAGCAGACTCAACACTTGCATCGGGAATACACCGACCTTCACTTCCGGCAAACCGAACTGCACGTGATCGGCCGCAACCGCCAGATCGACCATGCACAACAGACCGATGCCGCCGGCCATGCACGTGCCGTTGATGCGCGCGATGCTTGGCAGCGTGGCGTGGTACGCCACGCGTAACAAGTCGGCATAATCAAGATTCGGCTTCGCCAAATCGAACGCGAAGCCCTTCCCCGGTTGCAGGTCGGCGCCGGCGCAGAACGCCTTGTCACCCGTGCCCGTCAACACGATCACACGCACGTTGGCATCGGCGTGGGCTTGCGCGTAGCCGGTACCGATAGCGGCGATAACTTCTTTGTTCAGCGCGTTGCGTTTATCGGGGCGGTTGATGGTGATCCAAAAGGCAGCGCCGCGTTTTTCAAATAGGACTACAGCGTTTTCGTTCATCTTCCTCCAACAAAATTGTCATCGCGAGGAGGCCTTGGGCCTACGCGGCGATCTCGCTTTTGGCAACGTTTGAAATTCGAGATTGCTTCGCGGGGCTCGCAATGACAAGTTGCACAATCTTGTCACGAAACCGATGTGTCCACTTCTGCGATGATTCGCCTTGCAGCCACTTGCTCGCCGACGACAACATGAATCAACGACACTCTGCCGGTCATCGGCGCGCGATGCACATGTTCCATCTTCATTGCTTCGAGCACGATCATCGGCTGGCCCAGATCCACGCGATTGCCTGCGGTGGCCAGAACCGCAACCACGCGGCCGTTCATCGACGCGCGCAGTTTGCCATCGCCGGCGCTATCACCATGGCGCGTAACTGCCGCGAGCGTCCGATCATCAATCAAGAAAAGGCATCCGGCAAATTGCAACGCCAGTTGGCTGCCGGCGCGAAGGAAAATCGCGTGCTCCGCCACGCCATCACAGATGAAACGAATCGTATCGACACCGAGGTCGGTGAGTTCCAGTTCGAAAATTTGCTGGTCGATTACGACCGTGTAACACCGATCTTTGTTTGCCGTCAGTGTCGCGCTTAATGGTTTGCCGTTGGCCTCGAATCGCATCGGGACGGGGAATGAATGCCGCAATCGGGTAGCGGCGACTTGGTCCGTGCCGGTGCGCAACAGCAGCGCCGCAATCGCGTTGGCGCGGGCTGCTATTTCCGCGTCGATATCGAGCAATGACGGCGCATGATCCGCCACGAATGCGGTCGTTGCGTCGCCATCCGCAAACACCGAGTGCGCCAAGCAGCGCGACAAAAATGTCTGGTTGGTCGTGACCCCCAGCGCGACGGTGTCGCCCAGCCCGCCGATTAGCGTGCGCCGTGCTTCCTCGCGGGTGGGACCGTGGCTGATGAGTTTGGCAATCATCGAATCATAATACGGTGCAATCTGTGTACCTGAATACAATGCATGTTCGACGCGCAGGTTCGCTGGCGCGCGCCAGCGCCGCAGCGTTCCGCTCTGCGGCATGAAGGACTGCATCGCATCTTCCGCGCACAGCCGTACTTCAATTGCGTGGCCGTTGAACGCAACTTCGCTTTGCGTCAGCGCAAGCGGCTCGCCCGACGCCACGCGCAACTGCATCGCCACCAAATCCAAACCGGTAATCGCTTCGGTGACGGGATGTTCCACTTGGAGGCGCGTGTTCATCTCCATGAAGTAGAAATTGCTCGATCCATCGAGCAGGAATTCCAACGTTCCCGCACCTTCGTAGTCGATCGACTTCACCGCACTCGCCGCGACTGCACCGATGCGCTCGCGCAGTGCGGGCGTTACGGCAGGCGACGGCGCTTCCTCGATCAACTTTTGATGGCGACGCTGCACGGAACAATCGCGTTCGCCAAGATGGATAACATTGCCGTAGCGGTCGGCGAATATTTGTACTTCGATGTGTCGTGCGTTGACGATGGCGCGTTCGAGAATCACCGCGGCATCACCGCATGCGCTCATTGCTTCCGATCTTGCGCTACGCAGCAGGTCAATGAATTCATTAGCCGAGGCAACCAACCGCATGCCGCGTCCGCCCCCGCCGGCAGTGGCTTTGATCATCACCGGAAAGCCGATGCGCTGTGCTTCTGCGAGCAAGCGTTCATCGCTTTGATCGTCACTTGCATAGCCGGGGATGCACGGTACACCCGCAGCTAACATCAGGCGCTTCGCACCGGCCTTATCGCCCATCGCCTCGATCGCTTCGGGAGAGGGACCGATGAATACCAATCTTGCGTCGCGGCAGGCGCGCGCGAAGCGGGCGTTTTCCGCGAGAAAGCCATAGCCGGGATGCACGGCGTCGGCGCCCGTTTTTCGCGCCGCATCGACAATCGCAGCGATGCGCAAGTATGACTCCACAGGCAGCGCGCCGCCGATACACACCGCTTGATCGGCCGCGCGAACGTGAACCGCAGCCGCGTCGGCGCTGGAATAAACCGCAACGGTTCGATAGCCCATCGCGCGCGCAGTGCGCATCACGCGCAGCGCAATCTCGCCGCGATTGGCGATGAGGATTTTGTTGAACGGCGTTGGTTTAATCATCAAACTTTTTTCTCACCACCATGTCATCCTGAGCAACGCGAAGGATCTGCTTTTCGTACTCCGTGGAGATACCGCTAACAGCAGATCCTTCACTGCGTTCAGGATGA
>JBKJHT010000214.1:0-10864 GCA_046598945.1 Burkholderiales bacterium
ATACAAGGCGAGCGCCCAAAAATGCGGCGGCGTCCACGCAAAAATAATCAAAAATAGAATCAAGGCGTCGGATGATACTTGACCGGTCACGGCCGCCCAGCCGAGTACCGGCGGCATGGCGCCGGAAGCGCCACCGATGACAATGTTTTGCGGTGTCGCCGGTTTTAGCAGGATGGTATAGATGACGGCATAGCCGATGAAGGTGGCGAGCGTAAGCCACATGGTTAGCGGATTGACGGCGACGTATAGAAGCAATAAGCCGAAGCCGCCGATGACCGAGGCAAACCCCAGGGTTTGCGCCGAAGTCAGCGTCCCGCGCGGCAGCGGCCGCCCACGGGTACGTGCCATGACGGCATCGATTTTCTGTTCGACTAAACAATTGATCGCCGCAGCGGCCCCTGCGACCAGCGCGATTCCCACAGTCGCAGCGGCCAACAATGCCGGCGCAACCATGCCCGGTGTGGCGAGGAACATGCCGATCACGGCGGTGAACACGATCAGCGACACCACCCGAGGTTTAGTGAGTTGGAGGAATTGCTGCGCCACGCTAACGGGCGTTTCTATTGCGTAGGATGTTGACATGGTTCAAACAGGCAAATTGTTATTGTGTAATCGATAGTTTATGGTGACCACCACCACAAGCAATAATGCTGCAACGGCATTATGCGCCACCGCCAAGGGTAAGGGCAAATTTAACAAGACGTTAGCGATTCCAAGCACGATTTGCAGGGCGAGCGCAGCGCATAGCGCGGCAGCCATCAGCTTATGTTCTACGCGCTGAAAAAGGCGATAGCCTAAATATCCGACGGCAAAAAATGTGAACAGCGCGCCAATTCGATGCACCCAATGAATCGCCGTCAGCGCCTCCTGCTGCAACAATTCGCCGCCGGCGGTACGACCGAGTTCGCGCAGCGGATAAAACCCATTGGCATAATCGGCGACGGGAGACCAGGTGCCGTGACATTGCGGAAAATCGCTGCACGCAAGCGCCGCGTAATTGGTGCTCACCCAGCCGCCGAGGACGATTTGGATCGCGAGTACGGCCAACGCCAAGCGTGCCACGCTGCGCATTGCGTGCGGCTGAGGGCTCGCGCTAGGGGATCGGTATTGCCGCAAGAGTAACCAAATCAAAAACGCCAGGGTTGTCATGCCGCCGATCAAGTGCGCCGTCACGACGGCCGGATAAAGGCGTAACGTTACGGTCCACATGCCTAACAGCCCCTGAAACACCACCAATCCAACCAAGAACAGCGGTAGGCCTAGGGGCTGAACGGCTCGGCGGCGCCAACTCATGGCTGCGATGGCGATGACCAGTACACCGAGTGTCGATGCAAAATAGCGATGGATCATCTCGATCCAACCCTTGCGCGCTTCCACCGGATGGTGGGGGAAATTCGCTTGCGCGCTAGCCAGTTCATGGGCTTCGTCGGGCACGGTGACGTGACCGTAGCAACCGGGCCAATCGGGACAACCGAGGCCGGCATCGGACAGCCGGACGAATGCGCCAAGGACCACGATTCCAAAGGTCAGTACGGCGGCGATTTTGATCAAATTACGGTACATGCCTAGCCCACTTGCGACACGCTAAGCAAGCGAGTTAGATCGCGGCGAATGCCGGTCGCATCGGGATTTTTGACATAGCGCATCATGACCTGGCCAACCGGATCGACCAGATAAATATGGTCTGCAGCGTTCGGCGCACCGGGAAAGGTGTTGAGCAGGCTGTCGTTCGCACCGGACAGGATATGCATGCCGGGATATTTCTTCGCCAACTCGGCCGTGGCTTTGGCATCGCCGCGTAACAGCAATACGCGCTCGATACGATTCATTTCTTTAGTCATCGAAATACGCGTTTGGCGCATCAAAAAAAGTTTTTGATCGCATGCCTCATCGCAATCGGCAGAATCAACGCTGAGCATGATCCATTTACCGCGCAATGTGCTGAGGGAAAATTCCTTGCCTTCGGCGTCGCGCAACGCTACGTCCGGCATGGTTTTGGGGTCGATCAATTCGCCGTAGTTCAATCGGCCTTGTGGTGGCCAGACGTAATAGCTCAAATAGGCCGCGATGAGCGGAACGGCAAACACCGCAAAAATTAAAACTAAATTGATGCGAAAACTACGCTGCGCGACGTTGGGTATTGACGACGACATAAATCACCATAAGTGTTGCGGTTAGCGCGAACCATTGGAACGCGTAACCGCGATGCATATCGATTTTGAAATCGGGTTTTTCGGTAACGCGGCTGAGTCCCTCAGCCACCGGTTGTTGCTGCAAAACGACTATCGGCAGGACAGCTATTCCAAGCGCACTATTCGCGCGCTCGAATGTCAGGTTCTGCCACACATTCCCGGCGATGGCTTGATCGGACAATTCAACGAAGCGCTGTGATGGCAGGCTGCCGATACCAACGATTTTCACGCGGCCGGACGGCGCCGCAATCTCCGGCGTGCGCGGATAGTCGCGACCGCGTTCGATCCAGCCGCGATTGACCAACACAATCTTTTTCGATTTTTCGATCATCAGCGGTGCGATCACGTGGTAGCCTGATTTGCCGTCGTGCTCGCGGTTATCGATATAGACTTGTTTATCGGCAATAAATTCCCCTTCGACGGCCACCTGGCGATAGCGCAACGCGCTCGGGTCGCCTGCTAATGGCCCCAACTCAACGCTCGGCAAGGACTGGTTTTGCTCAAAGCGCGATTGCAATTCCGCCTTCTCGGTCGCCCGGCTGAGTTGCCAGCGCCCAGCGGAAAACGTGATCGCTATAATGCACAACGTTGCAATCGTAGGGATGAGACGCGGGTGAAAATCATAACGCCCGAGTTGCATCAGTGCGCGCGGGAATTGCAAAAGTGTGAAGCATTGGCTTAGACTCAGCGAACAAACGGAGAAACACTTATGCGATATGTCATTCTGATATTCCTCGTAGTCATCATCGGTAGCCTATTCAGCGCGTTGTATTACATGATTCGCGATAAGGGCCAATCGACGCGAGCGGTTCGGGCACTCACCTGGCGCGTCGGGTTATCCATCACCCTATTTCTTATCCTAATGATTGGCTACCATTTTGGCTTTATCACCCCACAGGGGATGATGAATTAACGACACCCTTGAAAAAGACACGCCGCGCTAGGCGCGGCGTGTCTGTCATGCTGGGTTATTTTTGTTACTACGACGTCACTACCTACCTCCTCCTCCAACTGCTTTTTTAACTGCCCTTAATCTACAGCCAGTATACCAGCACAAAGAGCAACAACCAGACAACGTCAACAAAGTGCCAGTACCACGATACGGCTTCGAATCCAAAATGATGTTCGGGCTTAAAGTGGCCCGCCATGCAACGGAATAAAATCACTATCAGCATAATCGTTCCGATCGTCACATGAAAGCCGTGAAACCCGGTAAGCATATAGAACGTCGCACCGAACACACCTTGCTTGAGGGTCAGGCCCTCGTGATAGGCATGCATGTATTCGTAGGCTTGGAAACCCAAAAACAGAATACCCAGGGCGACGGTCAGGAATAGCCAGAGATTGAGCGCGCCGCGATTACCTTTCTTCAGCGCCCAGTGGGCCATGGTCACGGTCCAGCCCGAGGTGAGAAGGATAAGCGTGTTAAGCGCGGGAATGCCCCATGCATTTACTTTTTCGATTCCTTTGGCTTCAAGCGGCAACGGGCCATTGGTCGGCCAGGTCGGATTGAAATTGGGCCACAACAATTTGTTATCGATATCACCGAGCCATGGCACCGATATCTGGCGGGCGTACAGCAACGCACCGAAAAATGCAGCGAAGAACATCACTTCGGAAAAAATGAACCAACTCATACTCCAGCGGAACGAGCGATCGACTTGCTCGTTGTAGCTGCCGGCCTCGCTTTCGCGGGCGACCTCGCCAAACCAACCGAACAACATGTAAATCAGCACCGCGAAACCGAACCCGATCAATAACCAGGCGACATTCGCGCTACCGTGCAATAAGGTAACCATGCCGAAGGCCAGCAGCAGTAGCGCGGTGGAGCCCGTAATCGGCCAATAGGACGGTTGCGGAATAAAATAATGACCAACGGATTGTGTACTCACGTTTTAATTCTCCCTCACTTATAGTCTGATAAGCTGGCCATATTGACCGGTCTTAACGAGTCACAAAATACACTAATAACAAAATCGAAAAAATAAATACCAATGCGCTGACCAAACCCGCAGTTATCACCTGGACGGGTGTCAGCGCAACGGAATCGTGATCGTATTCAATTCCCTTACGCACACCGAAAAAACTCCAGAACACCGCTTTAAATGCTCGAAACATGTTAACTTTTACTCGCTGCTTCGGCCGTCATATCGAAGAAAGTGTACGACAAGGTCAAGGTCGTCACATCGTTCGGCAAATCGCGTCCTACATAAAACACTACGGGCATTTTCCGCGTCTCATTCGCTGCCAGCGTCTGCTGGTTGAAGCAAAAACATTCCAGCTTGTTGAAATACTTCCCGGCAATTTCCGGTCCGTAGCTCGGCCGCGCCTGCCCTACCATCGCCTTGCCCGTCGTGTTCGTTACCGAATAAACCACTTGGGTAACCTCACCGGGGTGCAGCTGAATACTGCGCTGCTCCGGCGCAAAGCGCCACGGCATTTGCTGGTTGATCGTCGCATCGAACTGAACAGTGATGGTACGTGTCAAGTCCACCTGCGTATTCTTAGCCTCGGCCCGCGTCACAATACGGGTTTGACTGATTCCGGTCACTTCACAAATCTTCTTGTAAAACGGCACCAGGGCCAATCCGAAGCCGCCCATCAACACCACAATGGCCAGCAGCTTCCTCAACATCACCTGATTTTGCGCTGCTATATCCATATCACCAACGCCGCAAAACCGTATATACAAACATGCCAACGGAGAACAAAAGCAAAATTGCTCCCGTAATGTACTTACCTTTGTTCGATCCGATATTTCTATTAGTACTCAAATGTCTTTACACAGCGGGCAGCTAATTGCCACTGCCCGATTTCCCTATTTCACTAACGGTGGTGTTTCAAAAGTATGGTACGGCGCGGGAGACGGTAAAGTCCACTCTAGGCCTTCCGCACCTTCCCAAACGCGATCCGTGGCTCTGATACCGCCGCGGACGCACTTCAATACGACCCATAGGAATATCAACTGCGATAAACCCAAACCGAATGCGCCGATGCTCGACCACCAGTTCCAATCGGCAAATTGCAAGGCGTAGTCAGCGTAACGGCGCTGCATCCCAGCCAGACCTAAGAAGTGCTGCGGGAAAAAGCAAACGTTAAAGAAAATCGAAGTGAGCCAGAAATGCCATTTGCCCAAGGTCTCGTCGTACATATGGCCGGTCCACTTAGGAATCCAATAATAGACGCCCGCCATAATCGCCATCGCCGCGCCGGAAAACAACACGTAATGAAAGTGCGCCACTACGTAGTAAGTGTTGTGAAGCACGATATCCACCGGCGTAATCGCCAACACCAGGCCGCTGAATCCGCCGATGGTGAACAAGAACACGAAACCGACCGCGAACAGCATCGGCGTCTCGAACGTCATCGAGCCTTTCCACATGGTGGCGATCCAGTTAAACACCTTCACACCCGTAGGCACCGCGATTAACATGGTCGCGTACATAAAGAACAAGTTACCCGCCGCCGGCATTCCCACCGTGAACATGTGGTGACCCCAAACGATAAACGACAGTATCGCGATCGAAGCTGTCGCGTACACCATCGAGGCATAACCGAACAGCGGTTTGCGCGCGAAGGTCGGGATGATCTGCGACACGATACCGAAGGCCGGCAGAATCATGATGTACACCTCGGGATGACCGAAGAACCAGAAGATGTGCATGAACATCGTCGGATCGCCGCCGCCAGCCGCGTTGAAGAAGTGAGTACCAAAGTGGCGATCGGTCAGCAACATTGTTACCGCACCGGCCAATACCGGCATCACCGCGATCAACAAATACGCCGTAATCAGCCAGGTCCATACGAACAGCGGCATTTTCATCAGCGTCATGCCCGGCGCGCGCATGTTCAGAATCGTGGTGACGATATTGATCGAGCCCATGATCGAGGATGCGCCCATGATGTGGATTGCCAATATCGTCATATCAACTGATATACCGCCCTGAATCACCAATGGCGGATACAAAGTCCAACCGCTCGCTGCGGCGCCGCCGGGTACGAAGAACGAGCTAAACAGCAGAATCGCCGCAGGCGGCAGCAACCAGAAGCTCCAGTTGTTCATGCGAGCGAAGGCCATGTCCGGCGCGCCGATCATCAGCGGTACTTGCCAGTTGGCGAAGCCAACGAAGGCCGGCATGATCGCACCGAAAATCATCACCAACGCATGTATGGTGGTGAAAGAATTGAACAACTCCGGCTGCAACAACTGAATACCCGGCTTCATCAATTCGGCGCGGATACCCATCGCCAGGAATCCCCCGGCGAAAAACATCATCAACGCGAACCACAGGTACAGTGTACCGATGTCCTTGTGGTTAGTCGTTTTAACCCAGCGCATGAGTCCGGCAGGGGGGTGGTCGTGGTGATCATCGTGACCGTGATCGTGGGCGTGGGATGCTGCCATAACGCTTCTCCGTAATCTGTTTTAGGTGTTAACCCGTCAACAATCGATACTACTGTTTATTTTGTTTCAGTCGCAGGGGCTACTTCTGCCGCCGGACCCGCAGGTGCGGCTTCTGCAGCCGCCGCCGGCGCGGGTGCTAAAGCTGCTTTTTGCGCCTGCATCCAGGCAGCGTAATCCGCTTCCGATTTTGCTTCGACAACAATCGGCATGTAACTATGTTCCTTGCCGCAAATTTGGCTGCAGTAGCCGCGATAGGTTCCGGGCGCCTCGACTTTGAACCAGGCGTCCTTGATAAAGCCCGGAATACCGTATTGATTCACCCCAAGCTGCGGCACATAAAAGCCATGAATCACGTCGCCCGACGTGATCACCACACGAACCTTCTTACCGACTGGCACCACTAAGGGATTCGTTACTTCTTGCAGATAATGCTCACCCTTTGTAGCCTCGCCCATCACCTGCTCGTAGGGAGTCGACAGCACGCTGACAAACTTTATGCCATCGGCCATGTAGTCGTATTCCCAGCGCCACTGGTAACCCGTCGCCTTAATGGTCATATCGGGGATGGTCGTGTCTTTCATGTCAAGAACGGATTTTGTCGCCGGGTAGGCCATCCCAGCAAGAATCAAGAACGGAATGACGGTCCAGAGGATTTCGACAGTCGTGTTCTCGTGAAAATGTTCAGCTTTGTGGCCGACGGATTTACGATGCTTGAAAATCGACAGGAACATCGCGCCAAACACGATAATAAAAATCACCACGCACACCCACATGATGAGTACGTGCAAGCCGTAGATGTCGCGAGTGAGTTGTGTCGCCGGCACCGGCAGATCGTAGTCGTACGCGGCATTGGCCGCCACCGACGCAAGCGCCAGAGCGATTCCCGACAAAGTTGATTTGATGTGATGTAGACCCATACTTTCCCCGATTATTAAGTGCTGACTATGCCAACCTGTTTTCGTAACTCCCGCCCCCAGGCAGATCGTTGCTCGTCATTCATCAATTTGCCGAGCGTGTATTCGTGGCCCTGATACCGCAGCCCTAAGTGGCACCGATTCCCCTGTTCCACACAGACCAAGCGCACCCAAGGCCGGTTAAAGCTATGTCGACGATTCACGCCACGTTCACATGTTTCCAAGGTCAACCCCGATCCATCGATCGTTAGCCGCTCAAAATCGCCATCGAACTTGCCGATGTAATGAAAGGCATAAGCCAGCAGGCCCAATTCGATTCCGGCAAACGGCAAAATCGGCCACGCACCAACAATCGCCCACGCCATCGCCAATACACCCGTGTTCAGGAAAATTAACCCTACGAACAACAGACGTCCGGCACGGCTTAGCGACACATTACGCGCCGTCGTCCGGCAATATTCCGCGAGTTCCGGACTGGCGGTTACTTCGGTCGAACTAACCATTTACCTCACCCCAAAGACGGCCTAGTTCCAAGCATCCGCCAAATCGACTGCGAAAGATACCATAGCAGGCGTTGTTCCGACAAGAGGTAGCCTCTTCCAATGGGCATATGCGGCTGAAACGGTGCCGTATTTCCAACGGCATGAGAGGCTGAAATGAGGGTTTTGGATCGATCATCCATTTATCCTAAAAACGGCGATTACCTCGCGTAAAGTTTGCTAAGCTATTGAGCCATTAGGCGAGAACTGACTAGAGGAGACTCACCGCAGATAGATCACGCACCAAGCGCCGGCACGCGATGACCGCGCCGGTCACACTAAACACAAAACCCAGCGCGCATAACGTGGCGATGCACGTTTGGCGTAAGGTGGGACGTCCAGCCAAGAACGGGAAATCCAAACGATGCAGCCCGTTGAACAACCAACGATAGAGCCTGCGGCTGGCGTCGACTTTCTCGACAATCTGGCCGGAGGCGGGATCGATGTGCACCCAGGTTTTTGCTGGGTCGTCGAAGCGAAATCGCAGCATCGGTGGTAGCGTGGAGGCATCCGTCGTGTAGTAGTAGGCATCATTGCGATCGAGCCGATCGACGCCTAGTAAGCGAACCGAATCGAACACCGATTGCGCGGCACGCGTCAACAAGGATTGCGTCAACTCCGATTTCAATAGGGTGTTTTTGCCGTCGGCCACCACCCGTTCATGCTCCGAATCGATGCGCACACGATAGAACGCTGCGCCGGCGACTTGGATGAATTCGATCTCCTTGGCGTTCACCATCTCGGCCGGCAACGATGGCGTGGCAAAGCGTTCCGTCCTGAAAGGCCCGCCCATGAAGCGCTCGCGTTCGCCACGGGTGGCGTCGGGCTTGGCGAACAATCGGCCGTGATCCATGGACAACCAACCGCTGAAAATCCAGGTCAGCACGAACAGCGAACAGGCAATGCCAAGTAAGTGGTGCCAGTACATCCAGCCGCGAAACGGGCTGTGCCGACCCGATGGATAAGGCTTTCTGAAACGCAGTCGCGTGATACCCAACACGATGCCGGTAAGCGCACCGACGATGCCGATGAGCGAACCGTACCAGACCACGCGGTCCCATATCGCCCAGTCTTTGCGTAGCAGCGTCGGATAGATCCAATGCGCCACTGAACCCACGTAGCTCCAGCGCCGCTCGGACGCGGTGGTATCGCGCATCACTTCGCCGGTGCGTTGGGACACGTACAACTCGGCGCCATCACCATCGTTGAGCGCGATGCGATGAAACGGGCGATAGGCGTCGAGGCCGTTGGCGACCGTCCACTGATCGTAATCGCTGAGTGCGAGATGGCTGAGGCCGACGCTGTTGCTGAATGACTGAGCCACCGCCACCGCTTGCTGCGCTTCGAGTCTCGGCATCGGCTCGCCTGTGTCGGCAAATACCGAGACGATGGCGCCGTCCCACGTATGCAATTGAAACACCGGACGATCCAGGACCATCATCAAGCGCATGCCCTGCGGCGGTTCCGTCAATCCTGATTTGGCATACGCCGAAGCCGGACTGACACAGCATTTACCTAGTTCCAGCGGCTTCAAGCCATGGAACCGTTCCGCCGGCGTCAAAGCCGGATAGGGCACGAACAGCATAACGATGCCGCTCGCGAACCACATGGCAAACAGCAAACACATCGCGATCCCGAAATAGCGATGAATCAGAACCAGTGCACGCAGAACGCGACGCATGGGGCGGGCGTGTCTCAAAACTTGGCGCTAAAGACGAGTTCCACGCTGCGCGGGCTGCCGAGAAGCACTTGATCCGGATAGAAGGTATCCACCCACGTGACGTAGTCTTTATCCGCCAAATTGCGACCGCGCAGCGTGAGCCGCCCGTACGTCAACAACCAGGCGGCGTATGCATCGACGGTTGTATAACCTTTCAGCCGAATCGTATTGGCGTTGTTCGCATTGCGCTCGCCGACATAACGGATACTGCTCCCAAGCTCAATGGGAACACCTTGAGCAAATCGATACGAACTTTCGAAGTTAGCGACATGCTTCGCGACGTTGGCCGGCGTGTTGCCGTCAAAGTCGTTGAATTCGTCAAATCGCGCCCGGGTGTAGGCGTAGTTGCCCGCTATTCGCCAACCTGGATTTACTTGCCAATTGAGGGCGAGTTCCAGGCCGTCGGACGACTGTTTACCGATGTTCTGTAGGATTTCATCACCACCGGGCGTGAAACCGGTACGTGTGAGAATGTTTTTGCGGGTAATGTCAAACCAAGCGAGGCTCCACTCGCCCTTGCCCCGCCAGAAACGCTGTTTCAGACCGACTTCGTACTGCAGCCCCTTGGTAAGATCGAAATCATCACCGGCGCCGGCCAATAGGATATTGCCGCCACCCGGAAGATCAGCGGCGGTGCTAATCTGAGCGTAAATATTCAGGCCCGGCTTGGGCTCATAAATGAGCCCAAGCCGGCCGGTGATCGGTTCGAATTTGCGATCTAGGCCGTCTGGGCGCTCGGAGCCATCCGCTCTAAAGTTCTTACGTTCAAGCCGTACTGACTCGGCTCGCAGTCCTGCCGCGATCTGAAGCTTTGGCGTGATTTTGAACTGATCTTCAGCGAACAACGCATAGGTTCGGATTTTCGCCGTCCGCACGGCCTGGGTGATGGGCCCAAAATTACCCGGTACAGGGTTGAACGGGTCGACACTATCACCCCCGGCAAAAAAGCTCGGGCGGAAAAAATCAAGATCGTTGACATCGGTTCCCACGACGAAGCGATTGTCGTGTCCAAACCATGGGCCATCGGATTTAACCTCAAGCCGATTGCCGATGATTTGCTGGTCATGGGCGACAAAGAAACGATCGCGGTCTAT
>JBKJHT010000015.1:0-8374 GCA_046598945.1 Burkholderiales bacterium
CTTTCATGGGCCGAGAAAAACGAGATTGCTTCGCCGCGCTCGCAATGACCGCTTAAAAAAGACGCAATGAACGAACAACGCTTACGCAAACGCATCATCGAGACCTGCTTGCAGATGAGTGCGAAGGGCTTGAACAAAGGAACTGCGGGAAATTTGAGCGTACGGCACAACGATGGATTTCTGATCACGCCGTCCGGTCTGCCTTACGAAGAAACATACCCGAGCGACATCGTGTTCATGAATTTTTCAGGTGAGGCTACTGGGCACCGCAAGCCATCGAGCGAGTGGCGCTTTCATCGCGACATCCTCACGGCGCGGCCCGAGGTGAACGTGGTGCTGCATGCCCATTCGCCGTTCGCGACCGCTCTTGCTTGTTTGCGCAAGGACATTCCCGCGTTTCACTATATGATCGCGGTCACCGGCGCGAAGTCGATACGTTGTGCCCAGTACGCGACTTTCGGGTCGCAGGAATTATCGGAACACGCGGTGGGCGCGTTGCATGGTTCAGTGGCATGCTTGCTGGCGAATCACGGCATGATCGTTTTGGCCGATGGCCTGAAAGCCGCGCTGCACTTGGCTCTCGAAGTAGAGGGCCTGTGCGAGCAATACTGGCGCGCCTTGCAGGCCGGTGATCCAGTGATTCTCGACGACGCCGAAATGGATCGCGTGCTGGAGAAATTCAAAACTTACGGCGCGAATGCGGCGCATCCCCAGGACATGTCATCCTGAACCCTTCGCAGAGTTTACCCTCGAGCGCAGCGAAGGGCTCGAGGGTAAACTCTGCGAAGAATCTGCTTTTATAATTATTGGGAGGGAAAATGTTTTTCGAGCTCAGGCAGTACCGCATCAAAGATGGCAAACGTGAGCGCTGGGTCAAGCTGATGGAAGAGGACGTTATTCCCTTCCAGATTTCCAAAGGCATGGTCATTGTCGGCAGTTGGGTCGATGAAAAAGAAGACGATCATTACATCTGGATGCGCCGCTTTGACAGTGAGGCCGAGCGCGAGCGGCTGTACAAATTGGTGTACGAAGACCCGCATTGGACCAACGACATCAAACCGCAAATCGACGAAATGCTCGACCGATCCAAAATTGTCGTGACGCGATTGGTCGCGACACCGCACTCCGTAATACGTTAGCATTACGGTTTTTAGCGGTGCCGCATGAATTTGTGCGACGCAACATTTTCGCGTATTATTCGGCCCTTAGTTCCACTGAACGGGGCATAGTTTGGTTGTCTCGTTCGTTTTTTCAGGGGGTTTGAAATGCCGCTCAAAATAGCCGTGCCGGCCGAGCGCCTGGCCGGCGAAACCCGTGTTGCCATGTCGCCGGAAGTCGCCAAGAAATTGAAGGCGCTCGGCGCTGACGTTTGCTTGGAATCAGGCGCGGGCACTAATAGTCACTATCCCGATTCGCAATTCGCCGATGCTTCGTTCGCGCCTTCTGCCGACGAGACCTATCGCGATGCGCAACTGGTGCTGCGCGTGCAGCCGCCGAGCGCCGACGAAGTCAAACAGTTACCGGCTAACGCAGTACTGGTGAGTTACCTCGCGCCCGGCCGCAACATCGAATTGGCGAAGCAATTGCGTGATCGCAATATCACCAGCATCGCGATGGAACTCATTCCGCGCATCAGCCGCGCGCAGAGCATGGATTCGCTGTCGTCGCAAGCTTCCGTATCCGGCTATCAAGCGGCGTTGATGGCTGCGCAGTTGTCGCCGCGATTCTTTCCGATGTTGACCACGGCGGCGGGCACGATTCGTCCTGCGAAAGTGCTGGTGATCGGCGCCGGCGTCGCCGGCTTGCAAGCCATCGCCACCGCGCGGCGCTTGGGTGCGATGATCGATGCCTACGACGTGCGTTCCGCGGCGAAAGAGCAAGTGGAATCCCTGGGCGCGAAATTCGTCACCGCCGTGAGTGGTGCGGAAGGTAGCGGCGGCTACGCGCGCGAGTTGACCGAGGAAGAGAAACAGCAGCAGCAAGAAATCTTGGCGAAGGTGGTCGCTGCAGCCGATGCCGTGATCTGTACCGCCGCAATCCCCGGTCGTCCGGCGCCGAAAATCATCAGCGCCGCCATGGTTGGGCGAATGAAACCGGGCGCGGTGATCGTCGATCTCGCGGCTGAAACCGGCGGCAATTGCGAACTAACCAAGCCGGGCGAAACCATTCATACCGCGAATGGCGTCATTATTCACGGCCCGCTTAACGTGCCGGCGTCGATGCCGATTCATGCCTCGGAAATGTACGCGAAGAATTTGCTCAACTTGCTTTCGCCATTCATTAAGGACGGCAATTTCGCGCTCGATTTTGAAGACGATGTGATCAAGGGTTGTTTGTATACCCACGCCGGAAAAATCGTTCACGAAGCGAGCCGCAAAGCCGCCGAGGAAAGTTAATTTGGAGTGTCACTCCCGCGAAAGCGGGAGTCCATTTTTCGACCAACATGGATTCCCGTTTTCACGGGAATGACTTAAGGAGAAAAGAATGATAGAAGGATTCACCGCTTTATACATCTTCATGCTCGCCGCATTCACCGGCTATGAAGTCATCTCGCGCGTGCCGGTGATTTTGCACACGCCGCTCATGTCCGGCTCGAACTTTATTCACGGCATCGTGCTGGTGGGCGCCATGGTCGCCCTGGGCCGCTCGGAAACCGGATTGGAACAGGCCATCGGCTTTTTCGGCGTTGCGCTCGCGGCGATGAACGCGGTCGGCGGCTACGTTGTCACTGAGCGCATGCTCGGCATGTTTACCAGGAGCGGTAAAGGGAGCGCGAAATGAGTTGGTTCGTTCAAACTAGTTATTTCGTCGCGGCGGTGCTGTTCATTCTCGGCCTGAAAGGCATGAGTTCGCCGCTATCGGCACAGAAGGGCATCGTCTGGGCCGGAGTGGGCATGGTGCTCGCGACCTTGGTGACGTTTGTCCATCCAGAAATTCACGGCGCCAGCAATTACGTCCTGATGATCGTCGCCATCGCCATCGGCGGCGGCATCGCTTGGGTATCGGGCAAACGCGTGGCGATGACCGACATGCCGCAAATGATCGCGATCTACAACGGCATGGGCGGCGGCGCCGCGGCAGCGATCGCGGCGGTGGAGCTAGTGCGCATCGGCGGCACCGCGGTCGGCACCGAACATTCGGCCATCATCATTACGCTCGCCGTAGTTGGCGCGTTGATCGGCGCGGTTTCCTTTTCCGGCAGCGCGATCGCATTCGCCAAACTGCAGGGCTGGATGAACAAAACCTATCAATTACCGCTGCACCAAATTGTCAGCATCGGCAGCTTAGTTGCGGCCGTGATTCTCGGCATCGTCATCATCCTGAATCCGCACACCAACGGCTTCGTGGTCTTTTTGTTCTTCGCGCTCGCCTTAATCTACGGCGTGTTGATGACCATTCCCATCGGCGGTGCGGATATGCCCGTGGTCATTTCACTGTTCAACGCGCTGACCGGATTAGCGGTCGCCTTTGAAGGCTTCGTGTTGCAAAACGCCGCGATGATTATTGCCGGCACCGTAGTCGGTGCGGCGGGCACCTTGCTGACGCAGTTGATGGCAAAAGCGATGAACCGCCCGATCAGCAAATTGCTGGCGCCGGGACCGGTAGCGACCTCGACGGGCGAAGTGCAAGGCACGCAAAAAGCCATCGAAGCGCAAGACGCCGCTATTCAAATGGCCTACGCGGCGAAAGTCGTGATAGTGCCGGGCTACGGCATGGCCGTCGCCCAAGCGCAGCACAAAGTGTGGGAGATGACCCAATTGCTCGAACAAAAAGGCATCGAAGTGAAATTCGCTATCCACCCGGTGGCGGGGCGCATGCCGGGTCATATGAACGTGTTGCTCGCTGAAGCCGGCGTGCCTTACGACAAGATTTTCGACTTGGATGAAATCAACGCGGAATTCCCCAACACCGATGTCGCGCTCATCATCGGCGCGAATGACGTAGTCAACCCCGTCGCACGCACCGATCCCGGCTCGCCGATTTACGGCATGCCGATCCTCAATGTCGATTTCGCCAAGAGCGTCATCGTCATCAAACGCGGCAAAGGCGCGGGCTTCTCCGGCATCGAAAACGCCCTGTTCTATATGGACAACACACGCATGTATTACGGCGGCGCGCAGGAAGCGGTGAATCATTTGATCCAGCAACTGAAACAGTTGTGATGAACAAGCCAGCAGGCGCGCCACGCCTGCCTGTGGGCGGCATATGCCTGGAAAGCCGCTGTATTGTTGGCTCTCAGGTAAATGTTAGCGAAAATGCATTTTTCATGAAAATCCGTAGTAGAAATTACGGATTTTTGCATTCCCAGGGAACGAGCTTAGGCGCATAGTTCGCACTGTAGTAAATGATTTCTACCTCCCAACCTTAAAGGATGATCACCATGTGGACCAAACCTGAATTTGCCGACCTGCGTTTCGGCTTCGAAGTAACGATGTATGTTGCCAATCGCTAAGCGATAGCAATAAGTACGAAAAAAAGGGGGCCTTCGGCGCCCTTTTTTTTCAATTGCGTTAATTTGGTGAAGCAGTTGCCTGTGTCAGCCGTCCTGCATTCCACTCTGCATACGCTTCTACAAATCTCATTTTCCGTATCTCCTGCAGTAGTTTCGTCCGCGTCATCTGGCGCCCCCTTCAGGGCACTATGACGGCCGGACAGGTAGCGTGCTACAGAACCGGACATATCACGTACTTTCAACACCCGAAGGTGCGGCCTCAAAACAAGTTTAGTCTTTGCCAAGGCAAACGAATAGCGTTATATTGAATACAGTGTTCAATAACCCGTGTGAGACATTCGCCTCACGCTAAACCTATCAACCAAAGGAGAAACTCTAGCCATGCTAACCAACCGCTTATTCAAAGCGCTATTCACATTTGCGTTCGTTGCAAGTTCGAGCGCAATTTTCAGCGCCGATCTCGACAAAGCTGCGCCCGATAGTGTCGGCCTTTCCGCGGCGCGACTCGCCCGCGTCGATGCGGCATTGAAGCCCTACATCGATAACAAACAACTGGCTGGCGCCGTGGTCGCCATCGCGCGCAACAACAAAACCGTGTACATGAAATCGTTCGGCGCCGCCGATATTGATTCCAATAAAGCGATGACCAACAATGCGATTTTCCGTATCGCCTCCATGACTAAGCCGGTGACCAGCGTCGCCGTGATGATGTTGTATGAAGAAGGAAAATTTTTGCTCGACGATCCGATCGCGAAATTCATTCCGGAGTTTAAAGAACCCAAAGTGTTAATGGCCGACGGCACGACCGTGCCGGCGAAACGCGAAATCACCATTCGCGATTTGTTGCGTCACACCTCGGGCATCAGTTATCGTTTCTGGGGTAAGCCGGTCGCGGAAGTTTACGAAAAGGCCGGTATTTTCGATGGCCTGGCGCCGACCGAGGGCACGATCGCGGACATGACTAAACGCATCGCCGCGCAACCGCTGCACAGCCAACCCGGTGAAGCCTTTGAGTATGGTCTGAACACCGACGTGCTTGGCTATTTGGTTGAACTCATTTCCGGTATGCCGCTCGATCGCTTTTTCAAAGAGCGTATCTTTAATCCGCTGAAAATGCCGGACACACAGTTTTATGTTTCCGACGCGCAACGTAATCGCTTGGTATCGCTCTACACACCGGGTGAAAAGGGTGGGCTGGCGAAATCGCCCGATGCGCCAACCCGTTGGGGTCAGTTGATTTTTTCACCGGCCGTTCCTTACGGTACACAGCGCACCTACTTCTCCGGTGGTGGTGGCTTGACCTCCACTGCGGGAGACTATTTGCGCTTCACGCAAATGTTTTTAAATGGCGGCCAGCTCGACGGCAAGCGTCTGCTATCGCGCAAATCCGTTGAACTCATGGCGATGAATCACATCGGCGACATCAGCGTGTGGACCTATGTGCCGCCCGGCGCGGCAGGAAATCTTGGCGACAAGTTTGGCCTCGGCTTCGGCGTGCGTTCCGATGTCGGCATGAACGAACTCGGCTCGACCGGCGAATATATGTGGGCAGGGATTTTCAACACGCGCTTTTGGATCGATCCGAAAGAGAAACTCGCCATCGTGATGATGGGCCAGATCATTCCGCGCAACCCCGACATCGAAGCAAAAGTTCACGCGGCGGTTTACCAAGCGATTCAAGATTAGCGTTTCATGTAGGCACTTCATCAGCCGTCAAGGCTGTTGCGCCGCGAAGATCGCTTAACCGGTCTTCGCGGTTTTTCTTAGGTGTGCGTGGCTGACGTAGTTGAAATAAGCGACGAGAATCATGCCGGCCAAACCATAACTGACAATCGCGGCGTACCAAAACCCTGGCGCGCCTAACGGCCGATTGCCGCCGATCCCGCCTTGAAGTCCCAGTACGTAACCGCCGCCCAACCCCACGCCCCACAAGCACACACCGCACACGATCATCGGCACAACGGCGTTTTTGTAACCACGCAGGCCATTGATACCGATGGCGAGTACCGCGTCAAAAACATGGTAAACGGCGACCAGCATCAAGAGTTGTGTGGCCAATGTCTGCACGTTCACATCGTTGGTGTAAAACCGACTGATCGCCGAACTCGACAGCACGATTAGCGCAGCGACCGCAAATCCGCAGGCGATTGCGACTCGATAGCCGACTAGGCCGACACGCCTCGCCGCACGGCCGTCGCCCGCACCGATCGCCTGGCCAATCAACACACTCACCGCGACACTGATCGACATGGGTAACATGTAAGCTGCGGCGCCGAGGTTCGTCGCGATGCCGTGGGCGGCAGCGGTTGTCGTGCCGAGGCGCGCGACGAATAAAGCCATGAAGGTAAACGACGTTACGTCGATGAGAAACGTCAGGCCCATGGGCAGGCCCAATTTCCAGAGCTGCCATTGATGTTGCCAAATCGGCCACGACCATCGGTTGAAAATTCCGAAACGTTGATAGTTCGGATTCCACCAGACGATGAATGCGGCGATCGCGACGGTGATCCAAACAGCGACCGTCGTCGCAACCGCGCAACCGACGCCGCCCATCGCGGTGAATCCAAAATAGCCGTACATGAAAACAAAGTTAAGCGGAACTTTCAGCGCGAGCGCGAACACACTGAGCAACATTACGCTGCGCGGCTGCGAGATCGCCGTCGTGAATCCATAAAATAGACGAAACATAAATTGCGCGATGCTGCCCCACGCCGTCCAGCGAAGATAGTCGAGGGTCTTCGCCTCCACCTCGGGCTTGAGTTGGCTGATATATAAAAACGGATCCGGGAAATAAAGCAGCAAAAAAACGATCGGCGCAAGAATCAACGTCAACCAAAAACCTTGGCGCACATCCTCTCCAACTGCCAGATCGTCCCGGGCGCCGTAGTGTTGCGCAATGATTGGCGGCACTGCAAGTAACACGCCCATCAACGGCACGAAGACACTGAAAAACACGCTCATGCCGATGCCCACCGCCGCTTGATCGACAGCCGAGACGCGACCCGCCATTACGGTATCAATCACGCCGTTCGCCATCACGGCAATTTGGCCAATGAAAATTGGCAGCGAAAGATTAATTATGGATCGGTACATAGACGCGGTCATACACCGCACCCGGCGAAACAATAGCGGCCGGCGTCGTGATATCTACTATCGGACTATTTGCGTCGCTGGTATTGGGTGGATCCGAACAGTGCTTCTTTGGCTTTATCATCAAGCAATGGCCGACGCTTATCCGCCAACACCTTGATGCCGGCCTGCACCGCGGGCCGCGCCTCGATCTCGGCAAACCAACGCTTCACGCTCGGATAGTCGTCCATCTCCACGCCTTGATTCTTGTAGCTGCGTAGCCACGGCCAGGTGGCCATATCGGCGATGGTATATTTGTCGCCGGCGAGATAGTCGCTCTTCTTCAGCCGCTCATCCAATACGCCGTAGAGCCGATTCGCTTCGTTGGTGTAGCGATCGATCGCGTATTTGATTTTCGTCGGCGCGTAAATGCGAAAGTGGTGGGCCTGACCCAACATCGGCCCGATGGCGCCCATTTGAAACATCAGCCACTCGATGGTGCGATAACGTTGACCGGCGTCGAGCGGCATGAACTGTCTGGTTTTTTCTGCGAGATAAAGCAAGATCGCGCCGGACTCGAACAACGAAAATCGTTTGCCGTCCGGTCCATTTTTATCGACGATCGCAGGAATTTTGTTATTCGGGCTGATCTTCAAAAACTTCGGCGTGAACTGAGCGCCCGCGCCGATATCCACGGCGTGAACTTTGTACGGCAAGCCGGTTTCTTCCAACATGATATGAACTTTGTGGCCATTCGGCGTGGCCCAGGAATAAACGTCGATCAAAATTCTCTCCTTAGTGAGCGGATAGGAATGATTGTATATGAAGGAGAAATGAGAAACTGTTAAATGG
>JBKJHT010000219.1:0-7076 GCA_046598945.1 Burkholderiales bacterium
CAAGCCCGAAGGCCTGCGTCAGACCGGTACCGGCTGCATTTTCAAGCTGGAGCCCGGCATCGCGTACATCCTCACCGCCTACCATGTTGTCGCCGGAGACAATGCGCCGCAGGTCGATTTCTTCTCTCGGCGCAACCAGCCGGTCAAGGCCGAGATCATCAAGCTGCAGCCGGATAAGCGCGATGGCTTGGGCCTGATCGCGGTGCGCGGAAAAGAAAACCTGCCGCCAGATTTGATACCACTGCCGATAGCTATGGACTCCAAAATCTCAGGCGGGGATGCGTTGCAGACTATTGGCTTCGGTGCCGGCCAAGGCGACTGGGCAGTGTTACCGGCCAGCATTCTCGCCATCGACGGTAGCGATCTGAAGCTCGATGGACGTTTCAAGCCGGGCAACTCAGGCGGCCCTGTGCTTAAAGAGGGGAAAGTGGTCGGCATTCTCACCGATGAGCAAGAGGGTGTTGGGCTGGCGAGTTTGGTTTCGGTCGTGCGCATAGTCCTGCGCGGTTGGGGCGTCGACCCGTCCATTGAGCGAACCACTGCGGCAAACAGGGCGGAAAAACCGGGCGCGGTTGCAAATGCTCCCACCAGCAGTCCCATCAACCTGTTGTCGCCTCGCAACGGCGGACGCCTGCTGGTGGCGCCAGACGCAGATTGGAAAACTTATGCGGAGGACTCCGCAGGCAGTTCTGTGCAGCTTGACCAAGAGGGCGTGTGGGGGTTCAAAGACGGCCAATCCGCCTTGCTTGAGTCATTCTCGATACTCACCCCCAAGACCAGCGCGAGCAACGTGGGCGAGGTCGAGCTGTTTTATGGCAACGATGACCCATACGGAAAGTTCGAATCGATCGGTAAGTTCAACCCGCGCAATGTATTGATGGTCGAAACGCCCCACCAGGAGTTCAAGTTTGCCCCGGTTAGGGCCAAGTACTTCAAAGTGCGTGTGTTATCGAGCCATAGAGGTGAAGGTTATTCCTCGTATGTGTATGGATTCCGATTGTTCGGCCGGCTTGAATAAGCTTAACGCCAGTCGCTCACACGCCGCCGTGTTTGCTGACCGCCGGCGTTTGGGGGCGTTTGTTAGACCCGCTATGGTTGGCCGACATGGGCCGACCGCGAACTCATGCAGCCTTCCGTCGCCCGACTGGCTCCAGCCTTACCACGAGTCGACAACCGACCGCCGCTGCGTAACGGCGCAACGTACTGATACTGGGCGAATGACGTTTATCGCCACCGCCGGACTCCAAACGGGAAATCGAGGGGACTTGCGTTCCCATGCGGCGGGCAACGTCCGCCTGGGATAACCCGGCTTGGTTACGTGCATGCACCAACTCATCGAATATCGCAAACTCTTCGGCGAGCGCGGCGTATTCGTCGGCAACTTTCGGGTTGGACAACATCTTGCTGACTAATTGTTTATGCGTGAGCATCATTGACCTCTTTCATTCTGTTGCGCGCAATGCGCAGCTCTTTCAACGGTGTCTTATCCGATTTCTTGACAAAGCAATGCAACATTACTATTTGCCGATCAATCAGCAGGCAATAGAATATCCTGCCGATTCCCTCTTGACTCTTCGCACGGATTTCAAATAGCCCGTCGCCCAACGCTCGCGTGTGTGGCATCCCCAAATCAGGTCCGAGTATGAGCATACGATCCGTCAACTTGATATACCGTGCCTGGACGCCACCGGGCAGCGCAAGAATGTCTTGTTGCAACGCTTCAGAGTAATAAGCAATGGACCAAGTCATCACGCTATATTAACAAATATGGTAACAACGTCAAGGTCTAACTACCATCATTTCTGGGTAGAGTTCAAAGTAGCTCAGCAAGTCGCCCTAGGATCGGTTAAAACGATCCTTCAAGCCCTTACTTTAAGAAACGTTACCCAAGGCATCGCACACGAGCAAAACCCGGCCTTATGATTCGATCCATGCGGCAATGTTGCCGCAAGACCAAACAGAATGATTTTGCGATGAGCAACGCGCTTGGGCGGATCGAACCGATACATAGCGAGGTAAGTCTATTGCGCGCCGGCTCCCCCGGCTGAAGACCGCTCGCCACGACTTCTGTCGCTATGTATAGAATGCGGTATGCATATCGTTACCCTCGCTTGTCACCCAACCACGCCCTGCGAGGCTGTGTGTCACATCAGCGCGCATGTAAGAGCGTCGGCGACGGGAGTACTCACGCTTGAATATTCACTCGACGGCGATGTCGGCCAACTTCGAATTCCCGCCGAGGGCGCGCCGCGGCGCGCGGACAAACTTTGGCGACACACATGCTTCGAAGCATTCATCGCCGCGCCAGGCGCTCCGGGGTACTACGAGTGCAACTTCGCGCCTTTCGGCGAGTGGGCGATGTATCAATTCGACGCGTACCGTGAGGGTATGACGCCCATTGAAGCGGCGCCGCCAATTATCACCACGCACCGCACGGCGCATGATTTGGTCGTGAAGGTTGTCGTCGACTTAAGTGTGTTGCATAACTTTAAGGATTACCCTGAAGTGCGCTTGGCCTTGTCTGCCGTAATCGAAAATAGCAATGGTGAGTTATCCTACTGGGCGCTTGCGCATCCGCCCGGCAAGCCGGATTTTCACCACGCCGATGGTTTTGCGCTGACCCTTAATCCTTTGAAAAATTTCGCATGAAATTTGGCCTAGAACGCTTGCTCGACGACGCCACGCTGCGCAAACCGCTCGCCGGACGGCGCGTGGCGTTGCTGGCGCATCCAGCCTCGGTAACGCACAACTTAACGCACTCGCTCGATGCGCTGGCGGCCTTGCCCGACATCAAACTTTCCGCAGCCTTCGGCCCGCAGCACGGCCTGCGCGGTGATAAGCAAGACAACATGGTCGAGTCGCCGGATTTCAACGATCCGCTGCACGGCATTCCGGTGTTCAGCCTGTATGGCGAAGTGCGTCGACCGACTGCGGCGATGCTGGATACTTTCGATGTGCTACTCGTCGATTTGCAAGATTTAGGCTGCCGCATATACACCTTCATCACCACCTTGCGCTATGTGTTGGAAGAAGCGGCGAAGGCGAAGAAATCGGTGTGGATTCTCGATCGCCCCAACCCCGCCGGGCGGCCGGTGGAGGGCTTGCGTTTGCGCGCGGGGTGGGAGAGTTTTGTCGGCGCGGGTCCGCTGCCGATGCGTCATGGACTGACCATGGGCGAACTTGCGAAGTGGTTTGTCGACACCTTAAAACTTGATGTCGATTATCGAGTGATCCGGATGGAAGGATGGCGACCGGATGAAGCGCCGGGCTACGGTTGGCCGCTGGGCGAACGCGTCTGGGTCAACCCCAGCCCGAACGCGCCGAATCTTTCCATGGCGCGTTGCTACGCCGGCACGGTGATGCTGGAAGGCACGACGCTGTCTGAAGGCCGCGGCACCACGCGGCCGCTGGAATTATTTGGCGCGCCAGATCTCGATGCGGATAAACTCATCGCTGAAATGCGAACGCTCGCGCCGCAGTGGTCGCAAGGATGTCGCCTGCGCGCTTGTTGGTTCGAGCCGACGTTCCACAAACACACGGGGAAGCTGTGTGCAGGCGTGCAAATCCACGTCGAGGATGGCGCTTACGAGCACGAAAAGTTTAAACCGTGGCGCGTGCAGGCGCTGGCCTTCAAAGCACTGCGACGCTTGCAGTCCGACTATGATCTATGGCGGGATTTTCCCTACGAGTACGAAAACGACCGGCTCGCCATCGATCTGATCAACGGCAGCGAGTCGTTGCGGCGCTGGGTCGATGACGCGGAAGGCACGCCGGGCGATTTGGAGGCCATTGCCGTGCCGGATGAAGCGTCCTGGCGCGAAGAGCGTGAGGGTATGCTTCTGTATAGATAACGTCCCTGCCGCTCCTCTATAAAGATGGTTTCGATTCCGTTTGCTTTGCGGTTACACCAGAGTGGTGTAAAGTGATGCATCTACACTCGTAGGTAGGGGAAGTCATGAAGACACGCAATCAAAGTAAACCAGCCCAAGATGCGCCTATTGCGTCGCTGCGCGCTTCCATAAGTTTTCCCGTCGAGCTTTATCAAACGCTTGAAGCCATCGCGCGTCAGAAAAGAGTCTCCGTCGCCTGGGTGGTGCGCGAAGCAACCTCACAATATGTCGTCAATCAATGGCCACTCCTTGGTGGAAGAGACTAGCAATGGGTCGCTTCTACGAATTTTTCGCGGGCGGCGGAATGGCTCGGGCAGGATTGGGTGATGAGTGGGAGTGTCTGCTTGCGAACGACATCGATGCAAAGAAGGCCGCGAGCTATGCGGCAAATTGGGGCAGCAGTCATTTATGCATCCAAGACGTGAGTGATCTGACCGCTGCCGACCTCCCAGGACGCGCGGATCTGGCCTGGGCCTCATTCCCATGTCAGGATCTTTCATTGGCAGGCGCCGGAGCAGGTCTCGGGGGTGAACGCTCTGGCGCATTTTGGCCGTTCTGGCGCCTCATCAAGGCGCTCGTTGCGGATCGGCGAGCCCCACCCATTGTCGTCATCGAGAACGTGTGTGGCGCGCTTACGTCTCACGGGGGGGCAGACTTCTCCGCGATCGGCGACGCACTAACCGGCAGCGGCTACCGCTTCGGAGCGCTTGTGATCGATGCCGTGCGTTTTGTCCCGCAGTCGCGGCCTCGGCTCTTCATTGTCGGTGTTCATGAGGGTCGGGCGGTTCCACAATGGCTCACGACTCTACTGCCAGACTCGCTCTTACATCCTAATAGTCTCGTTAGCGCTCACCAGAAGCTCTCACAAAAAGCAAAGAAAGGGTACCTCTGGTGGAGGTTGCCGGACACACCGGCGCGAGAATCGACTTTGTCAGATCTAGTTGACGACGACCCGACGGGTGTGGCTTGGCATACGAATGAGGAAACCTCACGACTTCTGTCAATGATGAGCCCCACAAATCGAAGGAAAGTGGAGGAGGCGAAGCTCGCAGGGCGACGGATGGTGGGCGGGATCTACAAGCGGACGCGAAAAGACAAACATGGCGATCGCGTTCAACGCGCTGAGATTCGCTTCGATGGTGTCGCTGGGTGTCTCCGAACGCCAGCCGGCGGTTCTAGCCGTCAGTCGATCATGATTGTTGAGGGAGACACGGTTCGCACTCGCTTGTTATCGCCCCGCGAAGCGGCGCGGCTCATGGGCCTTCCGGACAGCTACAAGCTACCGGAGAACTATAACGACGCCTATCACCTAGCCGGCGATGGAGTCGTCGCTCCTGTGGTTCGCTTTCTTGCCGCTCATATTCTGGAACCGCTCCTCATCGCTGAACAAGAGCCAAATAGGGAGGCGGCGTAAACATGGCCGGAGCGTATGACAGAGAACTCGTAGCGCTCACGGCTCAAAAGGGAATTCGAAGTAAAGGACACCTTTCCCTCGTCCTGATCGTCACACAGCACGCGAAGAAGATGGGACTGCCGCTAGACCCTGAAAAGCTACTAACGGAAGGCGGTGGACAGGTTCGGGGTATGGGGAAAGGCGCCGTACAGAAGATATTTAAGCGGCACGACATTGACCAAGTACTTGCGGCTGAAGGCGGTCGCACGTCGCGCAGTAGCCTTGGCAATATGCGAGAGTACGTCGCCTTTCTAAATCAGCTTGAGGCAAAAGGAAAGGTCGATCTCGAGGCAGTCGAGATTTTCTGGATCCAGCGTGTCCACGAATTCTTCGCAGGTAAGCCTTTCAAGATCAAACTCGATGCCACGAGAAGCCTTCGCACCGTTGTGCGGGATCTAATCGAGCAGGCAAAGAAGCGGCAAAAGAACGCCCCCGGCATGCATTACGCCGGCGCCGTTTTGCAGCACATTGTCGGCGCTAAACTGGATTGTGCTCTCGGTAAGGGCTTTTTTCAGCACAACAGTTTTTCTACAGCCGACGCACCTGGGGCGCGGGCCGGAGACTTCTTTCTCGGCGATGTGGCAATCCACGTCACCACTTCCCCTAGCGAGGCCGTTATCAAGCGCTGTCAGGAAAACCTCAACGACGGGCATCGCCCGATCCTTGTCACGCTTCAGCGAGGCTTGACCGTCGCGGAAGGTTTGGCGGGTAACATCGGACTCGCAGATCGGATCGATATCTTTGAGATTGAGCAATTCGTCGCGCTCAATCTTTATGAGTTAGGGAAATTCGGTTTCGATGGCCGTCGCACAGCGGTTACAGAGTTGGTAAACCGCTACAACGAAATAGTCGAACAGGTCGAAACCGACCCGAGCCTTAAGATCGAGATTCGGCCTTGAAAGAAAACCCGGAAGAACGTAGTCGCGTGATGCGCGCCATCCATAGCAAAGATACCGCGCCTGAATGGGTAGTGCGCAGGCTGATACACGGACTAGGCTATCGGTTCCGACTGCACCGAAAAGATCTTCCGGGGCGCCCGGATCTTGTTCTTCCGCGACTTAACAAAGCGGTATTCGTCCATGGGTGTTTCTGGCACGGCCACGGCTGCGCGCGAGGTGCGCGTAGCCCAGTGACCAATCGCGCCTACTGGGTGGCAAAGATCGCGCGAAACAAACAGCGTGATCACGCGGCCCGTGCAGCGCTGAAATCCCTTGGATGGTCGGTCGTGGTCGTATGGGAATGTAAAACGCGCGACCAAGTTAGCCTTGAACGATGGCTAGTACGATCCTTAATAGCCAAATAGTGTAGCGGGCCTGAATCGACCGAAGCAGCTTTTTAAGCGCCAGGCGACGGGATCCAACCTCGAGCGGAGGAAATATGCGACTCAAAAATAAAGTAGCCCTGATCACCGGCGCCGCCCACGGCATGGGCGAAGCCACGGCGCGATTGTTCGCGCGCGAAGGCGCGAAGGTCATTGTCGCCGACGTGCTCGAACGCGAAGGCGAAGCGGTGGCGCAATCGATCGTCACCAACGGCCGCGACGCAATTTTTATTCGCCTGGATGTCGCCGAAGAGCCGCAATGGATCGCGGGCATGGGCGCGGTCATCGCGCGCCACGGCCGACTCGACGTTCTGGTCAACAACGCCGGTATCAGCGGCGCGGTGCCCGATCGTATGAGCACCGAATATTTTGATCGCTTGATGTCGATCAACGCGCGCGGCACGTTTCTCGG
>JBKJHT010000042.1:0-37647 GCA_046598945.1 Burkholderiales bacterium
GTTGAACTGAACCGCTGTATTCAGGGCGCGGTGGTATGGAGATTGTAAGGGCGCTGGCGAGCCGAGCCACGCCGCCCGGACAGGCAATCAACGTAGGGCCAAGGCGCAGGGGCGTGATCATGGGCGCGTGGGCGTTCCTCAATAGAGGCGATGACTATGACAGATGCGCATTTCTGGGTCAACGGTGCGACTGAGGACGAGCCAGTCCGCTGCCGGGCGGGAAGCCAGAGCTTGGGGGCGTTGCGAGTCGGTCGAATCGGGGCGCTCAGGATGGTTGGGGTGGCGCACGCGCCTTGGGCACGCTGATCGGGCCTACCACTCGCATGCGCCCGGCCTTGCAGTACGCACACCGATGGATATCCAGGGCCGCCACACGCGGCCAGAAGGCCTCGACAGATTCGGCCTTGGCGGGTGCGGAGAGCGAACGAGTTGAGGCGAAAAGTTGAAACAATCACTGAACCGTGCCCTATCCATGCGCCGGGGGGCTTCGATTCGAGTTCACTGGCTGGGCTTGTTCTGCTCGGCGCGACGGGCACCGCATTGGCCATCGGCAATTCCGACCTGAATCGACACTATGAGAATTTTCTCCGAACGGATCGCGAAATCTTAGTGGGCGGAAATTCAATGCTTCACAAGCCCTTGTTGCATTGGATCAACGATGGACTAATGGCGATTTTTTTCTTGTTTGTGGGCTTGGAGATTAAGCGCGAATTTCTGGTCGGTAATCTAGCATCGAGGAAGCTCGCGGCATTGCCCCCAAAATTGCGGTCGCCGGGGAATGGCTGGTCCGTCCATGGTTTATCTGAGCACGGCGTCGAGAAACGCCACGGCAATTCGGGGCCGGGCGATTCCCGCTGCCACCGACATCGCGTTCGCTTTAGGTTTTCTGGCCCTCTGTAGGTGATCGAGTCCCTACATCACTAAAACTCTTTCTTGCCGGGGTTGTGATAATAGACAACTCAGTGCAATCGTTTGCCGCACCAAGATTGTTGGACACCAGGATCGAGGCGTTAACGGCGCCCGCGACACCGGGCATCATACTGGAATGGGACATCAGCGATCCGTTCCGCTTGGCGTATCAATCGCATCCACCATCTCAGCCCTAGCGGCAATAATTGTGCTGAAACAGTGGCTGAGGACACGCTCTACATCACCGCCGGAAAGCTGGCCGGTTCAATAAATCGCCATCGGCCGATTATCCAAAAATCCATCTCCGCACCCCATGAGCATCGCCTCGACAATTAGAAGCGCTGCGCTATTGCCGATTGCACGCTTTGTTTACCGCCTTCGCAACTTTTATTTTCGGTGGCCTGTTAGAATTCGCGCTTTACGCTGCACGATTCACCTAAGGAGAATGACTTGCGATTTAATTTCCCCATCGTCATCATCGACGAAGATTTCCGTTCCGATAACGCCAGCGGGCTGGGTATCCGTGCCCTGGCGCAAGCCATTGAAAAAGAAGGCACGGAAGTTCTGGGGGTGACAAGTTTTCGCGATACGGCGATGTTCGCGCAGCAAGCGAGCCGGGCATCCGGATTCGTGCTTTCGGTGGACGATGAAGAGTTCGAATCCAATGGTACGGGCACCGATGCGGTCAAAGCGATTCGTCGCTTCGTCGAGGAGATCCGCTGGCGCAATGCTAACGTGCCGATTTTTCTGTTTGGCGAAACGCGCACTACGCGGCATTTGCCGAACGATGTGTTGCGCGAGTTGCACGGCTTTATTCATATGTTCGAGGACACGCCGGAATTCGTCGCGCGCTATGTCATCCGCGAAGCACGCAGTTATCTAAAAAGCCTCGCGCCGCCGTTCTTTAAAGCACTGACCAATTACGCGCAAGACGGCAGTTATTCGTGGCATTGCCCCGGCCACAGCGGCGGCGTGGCATTTCTGAAAAGCCCGGTGGGGCAAATGTTCCATCAATTCTTCGGCGAGAACATGCTGCGCGCCGACGTGTGTAATTCCGTCGACGAGCTCGGCCAACTGCTGGATCATTCGGGCCCCGTCGCGGCCTCCGAACACAATGCGGCACGCATTTTTGGCGCCGATCATTTGTTCTTTGTCACCAACGGCACATCGACGTCGAACAAAATCGTGTGGCACGCCACCGTCGCGCCGAACGACATCGTCATTGTCGATCGCAATTGCCACAAATCGATTTTGCACGCCATCACGATGACCGGCGCGATCCCGATTTTTCTGCCGCCGACGCGCAATCACTACGGCATTATCGGCCCGATTCCGGAAACGGAATTTCACCCGGAGAATATCCAGCGCCGCATCGACGCCAATCCGTTCGCCGTCAATCTGAAAACCAAGCCGCGCATATTGACGTTGACGCAAAGCACTTACGACGGCGTGCTGTACAACGTCGATCGCATTAAATCGCTGCTCGGCGATTCCATCGATACGCTATTGTTTGACGAGGCGTGGCTACCCCACGCGGTTTTTCATGAGTTTTATACCGGCATGCACGCGATTGGCAAGGATCGACCGCGCTCGCAAGATGCGATGGTGTTCGCCACCCAATCCACACACAAAATGCTCGCGGGCCTGTCGCAAGCCTCGCAGATTCTGGTGCAAGAAAGCCAGTCGCGCCAGCTCGATCGCCACATTTTCAACGAGGCGTATTTGATGCACGTTTCGACGTCCCCGCAATATGCCATCATCGCCTCGTGCGATGTCGCCGCCGCGATGATGGAGCCGCCCGGCGGTACGGCGCTAGTGGAAGAATCGATTACCGAAGCACTGGATTTTCGTCGCGCCATGCGCCAGGTCGACGAGGAATACGGCGACTCATGGTGGTTCAAAGTCTGGGGCCCGGAAAAACTCGCGGCGGAGGGCATCGGCCATCGCGACGATTGGATGCTGCATCCCGGCGAAAGCTGGCATGGCTTCAGCAACGTGGTCGAAGGCTTCAATATGCTCGATCCGATCAAGGCGACGATTATCACGCCTGGATTGGACGTTGACGGCAGCTTTGCCGACACGGGCATTCCCGCCGCCGTGGTGACAAAATATTTAGCCGAACACGGCGTCGTGGTTGAGAAAACCGGGCTCTATTCTTTCTTTGTGATGTTCACCATCGGCATCACCAAGGGCCGCTGGAACACGCTCGTCACCGAGCTGCACCAATTTAAAGTCGACCACGATAGCAACCAGCCGTTGTGGCGGGTGATGCCGGGATTTGTCGCCGCGTATCCGCAATACGAAAAAGTCGGATTGAAAGATTTAAGCGCGCGCATTCATGCCGCGTATGGCGACAACGACATCGCCCGCCTCACCACGGAAATGTATATCTCGCCGATGGAACCGGCGATGCGTCCGGCCGACGCATTCGCAAAACTGGCCCATCGCGAAGTTGACCGCGTGCCGATCGACCAACTCAACGGACGCGTAACGAGCATTCTGCTAACGCCCTACCCGCCCGGCATTCCGCTGTTGATTCCCGGCGAGCGCGTCAACTCGGTGATCGTCAAGTATCTGCAATTCGCGCGCCAATTCAACGCCGCGTTCCCCGGATTCGAGACCGACATTCACGGTCTGGTGGAACAAAATGAAGCGGGCCGCGTCGAGTATTTCGTCGATTGTGTGCGCGAAACCACATAGTGTATTTTTTGACCACCATGCCAGGAGCCGCCTGGATACTGCCGCCTGGCCACACATGCCTCAAGAGGCAATCTCCATAAGGCTTCCAGCCCGGCGCCAGGCGATCTCATTGCGCCCTGGTTGTGTTCCCATTACCGCAATAATTTATCGCGCTCTGAGCTACAGTACCGCGCGCGCCGCTTACTTTTGCTTGAAGCGTTTGGGCCGACCCGGGCCCAGTGCGCCATGGGCGCGGGCCGACAAATAGGCGTAAAGATCGAGCACGTGCGGCCTGACGCCGCGGTTGGTTTCCCAGCGCGGCATCAAGATCTGGCCTTTTTTCCCTCGTTCCTGTTTCACAACCTCCTCGATAATGGCTTCGCGCACGGCGCTTTGATCATCTCCACCCGCTTCCGACGAGGGCACGACAATACGATAACGCGTCAGCACCTTAAAGGCGAATTCCCGTGGCGACAATAACTTTACCCGCTCCACCAAGCTGGGCGCGACATCGGTGCCGACGGCGTCGACACCATGGCAGGTATAACAGGTCGTATGGAATACCTTTCAGCCGAGAAAGGTCGCCCGATCCACCCTATCGCCGACTACGCGATAGCTGCCCGGCACCGGCTCTGCTGCCGCATCCGTGGCGATAAGGGCGAGTACAAACGACGCGCCGAGTAAGATTCCCAGCGTCGTTGCCCACCCAACCATCAAGTTTAGGATCGCTGCTCTATTCTCATTTTGTTTCACGCCATGGCTCCTTAATCGCACGCTGATATCGTGTTTCAAATTCACCATAGCGCCGGCTGCTGGTTTGACTATTGATCCAGGTCAAACCGATTCATAAAACACCTTCGGTTTCAAATAAAACGACGACTATCCGACCTAAAAACGACTCGCCGCCGAGAAAGCCGAACCGAGTCGGCGTCGAGCGTGTCAGAAAATTCTGACACGCGAAAGTAAACAATCTGACCAAACAAGTAGCGTATGTCCGATATTGCGACCGCATGACAAGGCGCAATATCTGACTCAACGCAGATGAACAATCCAATATGAAACGCCGCAACTGCTTTGTTACTTTCAGGAGAACGCCATGAGTTATGACGAGTGCTTAAGCCGCAGTACCGAAGCCGACGACTTAACCGCATTTGGCGCGTCCGTCGCCGACGGCTGCGGCGCTTGTTCGAGCCGCGGCTTGTGCTGGTCGGCGGGCATCGCCTCCGATGAGAAACGCTGGTACGACAATCTAAAGTTCACTCGCCGCCGCGTAAAGCGTGGCGAAGTGCTGTATCACATGGGTGACGGATTTGAATCGATTTTTGCGGTTCGCAGCGGATTTTTCAAGACCCGTGTCTTGCTGCAAGACGGTCGCGATCATGTCACCAGCTTTCGCATGAACGGTGAACTGCTCGGATTCGACGGCATCGGTAGCCAAACCTACAGTTGCGATGCCATCGCCCTGGAGGACAGCGAGGTATGCATTATCCCTTATCAACGTCTGATGCAATTGGCCGCTAAAGTTCAGTCTCTCGGCCTTGAACTAAATCGGATGCTAAGTCGGGAAATTGTCCGCGAGCAGCACCTGATGGCTTTATTGGGAACGATGCAGGCGAACGAGCGGGTGGTGACGTTCTTGCTGAATTTGTCGACGCGTCTTAAGGAACGTCATTATTCCGCAACCCGTTTCGTACTGCGCATGACGCGCGAGGAAATCGGCAGTTATCTTGGACTGAAATTGGAAACCGTGAGCCGCGTATTAGGGCGGCTGCAGGTGGCACAACTGATTCAAATCGAACACAGTAAACAGGTTACGTTGCTGGATATCGATAATCTCAAGAACTCCATCGGTCGCGAAGCCGACGCGCCCAATGTGGTTGCGCTGTCGTTTCGCCGCCAGCCAATCGGCCAAAGTGTGGCGCACACCTAGCCTCGACGCGATTTCGAATTGCCTCCTCATTCGGCCTAATTCCCCTGCGGGCCATTTTTTTGCGTCGCTGCGATCGAAATACGCCGGTACGTAGCGTTCCAAGCTTAATCGTTGCATGCGCCGACGTTTATCTTGGATAATCGACTGTACCCACCTTCAAATGCCGATCTAAAATGAACCCGCCCGCCGCGACCCATTCATCGAATGGGCTGCCAAACTTATTGCCGGGTGTCATCGCCAAGTTACCTTGGCTGGTGCTCGGCCTTGCTGTAACCGGTACCCTCGCGGCTTGGTATTTGGCTCAGGCCAGCGTTCTCGAAACAGCCCAAATCGAATTTGCTTCGTCTGTGAAGAACGCGACCGACGATATCCAAGATCGGATGCATGCCTACGAGCAAGTGTTGCGCGGCGGTGTTGCCCTCTTCTCGGCGCGCGGATCGATCGATCGCGCAACTTGGCTAAAGTATGTGGAAGGACTGAAGATCGAGGCTTCCTATCCCGGCATACAAGCCATCGGCTACGCGCAAGCAATCGATCGCACAGACAAGGAAAGTTTCCTGCAAGCAATGCACGGAAGCGATAATGCGCTTTATCAGATCCGGCCCGACGGCGATCGTGTTGCCTATACACCTATCGTACATATCGCACCGTTCGAGGGCGCCAACGCCAAAGTGCTGGGCTACGACATGTACTCCGAGCCCACCCGTCGCGCCGCATTGGAGCAAGCCCGCGATAGCGGCGACGCGGCGCTGAGCGCCAAGGTTGTTTTGGTGCAAGAAATCGCGTCGGTCAGAGAACAAGCCGGGACGCTCATGTATTTGCCGGTTTATCACCGTGGCATGCTGCATAGGACGCCACAAGAGCGGCGCTTCGCATTGCAGGGTTATGTCTACGGCGCCTTTCGCATGTCCGACTTAATGCGCAACACGCTGAACGACAAGCGTTATCGCGCGGTCGATATCGAGCTATTCGATGGCGCCAAACCCGCGCCCGAAGCCCTTTTGTTCGACGCTGATTCCGTGCTCCGCGCATTTGCCAGAGACCTTCCGTCGCCATTCGTCGCCGAACAATCCATGATCATTGCCGGGCAACCTTGGACGCTGAAATTCTTCGCGCGCCCGGAATTCGCGCTCAACTTCGATCCGATAACGCCGCAGTTTGCGCTCATCGGAGGCGCTATTATGAGCTTGCTATTGTTTGGCGCCGCATGGATGCTGTCGCGCAGTTGGAAAATCTCGGACACCCTGGCTCGATCCATGACATCGGCCTACCGGGAAAGCGAGGCTCGACTCGACCGAATCATCCACTCGGCGATGGACGCAATCATTACGATTGAGCAGAACCAGAAAATTATTCTGTTCAATCCCGCAGCCGAAACCATGTTCCGCTGCAAGGCAACCGATGCGATCGGAAAATCTCTGGAAATCTTCATCCCGGAACGCTTTCGCAGCGGGCATCACCATCATGTAGAACGCTTCGGTGCGACCGGCGTTACTTCTCGCGCCATGGGTCGCGAAATGATGCTTTCCGGGTTGCGCTTCGATGGTGAGGAATTTCCGATCGATGCATCGATCTCGCAACTTGACCACGACGGATCAAAACTCTTCACCGTCGTGCTGCGCGATATTACTAACCGCAAAGCAGCCGAGGTTGCGTTGCGCGTATCAAATCTTAAGCTGCGCGAACTTTCGGCTTACGTGGAATCGGTGCGGGAAGCCGAACGCATTCGCATCGCGCGGGAAATTCACGATGAAATCGCGGCCACGCTGACGGCGGTTAAGATGGACTTGGTTGCCATGGCCAGTCTGGCGCAAAGCGGCATTCATGCCCTGGAGGAACGGCTCCCGCGCTCGATCAGTCTCATGGACGCGGCGGTGTCAACGACACGCAGAATCATCAACGACCTACGCCCCAGCATACTGGACAACCTCGGGGTGTGGGCAGCTATCGAATGGCAGACCGGTGAAACGGCGCAGCGCGCCGGAATCGCCCATCGAGTCGATATTGCCGATGATCTCTTGGCGGAAGAATTGCCCGCGCCAAGAACCACGGCACTGTTCCGAATCGTACAGGAGGCGCTCACCAATATTTGGCGCCACGCCGAGGCGACTCGCGTCAGCGTTCGGATTTATCGCGAGCGCGACGACGTCGTCGTGGAAATCGAAGACGACGGCAACGGGGCAACCGAAATCGATCTCGCCAAAGAAGGGCACTGGGGTATTATGGGAATGTACGAGCGCGCTCGATCCCAGGGTGGCCATGTGTCCGTGAACGGCGCCCGCGGCCGCGGAACATTAATATTGGTACGTTTGCCGCTGCGGTAACGCGCGGCTCTCTCGGAAAAAAACGTCAATGGCGAGGTCGCCGAATAAATTCACCATACTGATTGTCGATGATCATGCGGTCGTCCGAGAAGGTCTGAAATTCATTCTGGCGAAGGCGGAAGATCTTGACGTGATCGCCGAAGCCGGCAACGCGCCAGATGCCATGGCGTTGCTGCGCAAGCGCCCATGCGATTTGGTGCTACTCGATCTCTCCCTACCCGGCAAGACCGGCGTCGAGTTGCTGAAAATGATACGCGACGAGTTGCCAAAAGTCCGCGTTCTGGTTTTGAGCACCTATCCGGAAGATCAATACGCGGTTCGCGTGCTCAAGCAAGGTGCGTCTGGCTACCTGACCAAGGAAAGCGCGCCGGAGCTGCTCGTTCAGGCAATCCGAAAAGTGGTCGTCGGTGGCAAGTATGTCAGCCCGGCCATGGCGGAAAAGTTGTTGGACGACATTGGCACAGACTCCCAACACGCGCCGCACGAACTGCTATCGGACAAAGAATTTGAGGTATTCAAGCTCATCGCCGCAGGCAAGAGCCTGACGGATATTGCCGAAGGAATGCACGTCAGCATCAAGACCATCAGCACCCATCGTACTCGCATTTTGGAAAAAACCGGGTTCACCACCAATGCTGATTTCACCCGTTACGCGCTGCAACATGGATTGATCGACTAACGACGGCGATAGCATTCGAGTGCGAAGCACGGGAGCGTGTCAGAATTATCTTACGAAATGTTCGGAACCTTCCGATGGCAGGCCGTTGCACGCCATGAGAGGATATCAATATGTCGTGCTGCCAATTATTTTTAAGTCGTCTTCCACTGAAAATAGGTCGTTGCCGGCCTAAACCTATGCGAATTTGCTTCCCCCCGTTTTCCTGATGGCCGACCAGCGTGCCTAATCTCAAGGTCATATTGGTCGAAGATTCGCTTGCGGTACGCGAACGGGTTGCCGCGTTGCTACGAAACATCAAGGGTGTTGAGCTGATCGGCGAGTACGAGGACGCCGCAACTGCCATCGACGGCATCCGCGATGGTGCACCGGATGTCGTGCTGCTGGACATCAAACTGCGCGGCAGCAACGGTTTGGACGTGATGCGATTTGTTAATCAAGGCAAGATCGACGCTAAAGTTATTGTCCTATCCAACTACGCCGAACCGCAATATCGCGAAATATTCTTGCGTCATGGCGCCCACGCCGTATTGGACAAATCCCATGAGTTCGATCGCGTCGAAGGTATGTTGCTCGGCCTGATCGATGCCCGATAAGCGCTGGCGGAGCCGCCCAATCGTCACCGCGTTATCGTCATAAGGTAGCGCTTTTCATGCCTAAACAATTTAGTCGCCAAGACACGGAAGTCGATCGCATTGCTCACATTCCGCTGCAAGCGCAGCGCGCGGGCTACCACCACCTGTTGGCGCTCGCGACCGGCCTTGAACCGGTGGTCACCGTGGTCGTCCACCCGTGCGATAAAGAATCCCTGAGCGGCGCCGTTGAAGCAGCCAATGCGGGATTGATCATCCCGATATTCGTCGCGCCGGAAACAAAACTTCGAACGCTCGCCGACGCGCTTGGCTTTGATCTTTCAGCTTATGAATCGGTGTCCGCGGCCCACAGCCACGAGGCAGCGGCAAAGGCGGTCGCGCTGGTGCGCGAGGGCAGCGCGGAAGCGCTCATGAAGGGTAGCTTGCATACCGACGAATTAATGGCTGAAGTGGTGGCACGCGAAACCGGACTGCGCACCGGGCGGCGTATGAGCCATGTCTACATCTTGGACGTACCCAATTACCCGCGCCCGTTGTTTCTCACCGATGCCGCGATTAATATCAATCCAACGTTGATGGATAAACGCGATATCGTGCAAAACGCGATCGACCTCACTCACGTTCTCGGCATCAGTGACCCCAAGGTCGCGATTTTGTCGGCGGTTGAAACCATCAACCCGGAGATTCACTCAACCATCGACGCAGCCGCGCTGTGCAAAATGGCGCAACGCGGCCAAATTGTTGGCGGCACGTTGGATGGGCCACTGGCATTCGATAACGCCATATCGCCGGAGGCGGCTAAAGTGAAGAACTTGCTATCCCCGGTCGCCGGACTAGCTGATGTGCTGTTGGTGCCCGACCTCGAGGCCGGTAATATGCTCGCCAAGCAATTGCAGTACTTAGCCGGCGCACGTGCCGCCGGTATTGTCTTAGGCGCGCGCGTCCCCATCGTTCTGACCAGCCGCGCCGATAGTGCTGCCGAACGTCGCACCTCGTGCGTGGTCGCCCAGTTGATCGCCCATCACCGGCGCAACACGATACAGTGAATGACCTGATCGTTGTTATCAACGCGGGCTCGGCAACCGTCAAATTCGCCCTGTACGCAGTCTGCGACAACGGCACGGCGGCACGACTATTTAATCGAGGAAGCGCCGAATTTAACGCCGCGGGCGCGCGCTTCAATGTAGTCGATGAACACAACGCGGTCGTGGTGAATGAATCCATCGCAACCGGTTCGGGCCAAGCATTGGATATTCATGTACTGCTCGATCACGTGCTGCACTGGCTGAAAACCTATTCCGGTGAATCTATCGTCGCATTAGGTCACCGGGTCGTGCATGGCGGCGATGCCTTCAGTGAACCGATCCTCCTAACTGATGCGATCCTGCTACAACTCGAAACCTATGTTGCGCTAGCGCCGTTACACCAACCATTCAACCTCGCCGCGATTTCAGAGATGCGAAAGTTGTGGTCCGACATCCCGCACGTCGCTTGTTTCGACACCGCGTTCCACCAAACGCAACCGCGCGTTGCGCGGATGTTCGGATTGCCTTTGGCGTATTTCGAACAAGGCTTGAAGCGCTATGGATTTCATGGCCTGTCCTACGAATTTATCGCGAGCGTGCTGCCCGAATACCTGGGCGAACGGGCCGATGGCCGAGTAATCGTGGCGCATCTGGGCAGCGGCGCGAGCTTGTGCGCCATGCTACGGCGCCGGAGCGTCGCCACAACCATGGGATTTACCGCCCTGGATGGCCTGTTGATGGGGACTCGATGCGGCAACATCGATCCCGGTGTGATTTTGTATTTAATGAATGAGAAAAAGCTCAATAGCCAACAAGTAACTGATCTTCTATATCGGCGCAGTGGTCTTCTCGGCGTTTCCGGAATAAGCGCCGATATGCGTGAGTTATTGGCAAGCCGCTCGGAACGCGCCGCCGAGGCAATTGAGCTATTTGTCTACGGCGCCGCGCGGCAGCTCGGCGGACTTATCGCAACGCTCGGCGGACTGGACGCGCTGATTTTTACCGGCGGCATGGGCGCCTATAGTGCCCCCATCCGGCAACGCATTTGCGAGATGTCGCAATGGGCCGGGATCAAGCTGAAACAGGAGTCGAACATTATTCACGGACCACGCATCAGCGCCGATGATAGCCCGGTATCCGTTTGGGTCATTCCCACCGATGAGGAGCGGATCATCGCCGGTCACACCCTTAAACTGATCGGCGGCGCGTAAGAAAAGTGTGGCCTCAATACAGTGGTTCGGCGGGTTTCACCTGCGCGACATACGATGTTGTGCCGCCACCAGCCCCGCCCTGCTTGCCACCTGGCGACGGATGCTTGGAGCGCCGCATGGATACTGCCTGTTGGAGCATCGAAGATCGCATCCGTTGACCGATGCGATAACAACGGCATGACTTTGCCCATGCGAAATGATAATATGACTTCAATACAATATGTTAAGTCGTACTATCAGTGTATTGTTAAGTGTTATTTAGTGTTGATTCATGCGCGATCCGCAACGGCAGAATGGCGCCAACAACCAGCGCACCAGTGGGATGCACTAGCGTTTCCACGCCACTTTGATGGTTGTCGATTGTGCGTCTGCCCGAATCATTTTGTGCGATAGCACTGCATAAGTGCAGCGCTCATCGGCTATTCGGAGTAACATATGCGCCCCACACACTTAAGCGCCCGCACGACGCTACAACAAGGATTATGTTCAGATGCAAGACATCTTGCAGTACCTGAAACTCAACGGAGAACGGCTCGATTCGGAGATTGCAACCGCAACTGGAATCTCGCTCGCCAAGGTGCGCCTAGGCGTATCCGAACTATCGGCCAAAGGCGATGTGATCGTGTGCCGCTCAATTCGATATAAAGAAGGCAAGCCGATCGAGGCGATACTGTGCCGGGTGTCGGGATACATTCCGCCGGCCGCACCCGGTCGCAAATCGAAAGCATAGAGGTAGGCTGCGCGTCCCCAACCCTTCGGCAACCACGCGGCCTGCCGGCTACTCCTGAATAACGGGGTAGCGGAAAACCTCACTTAAGTCCTAGTTGGGTCGGCCAAGCCTCACCGCGTCGATGATTTTCGCCAGTCGCTCGCGCGATAACTCATTGGGACGGGGATAAGCGGCCGCCTCGATCAGCCGACGCTCCAGGTCTGTGGGCGTATTTACCGTTTGCCGACCTTCCATTGCGCTTTTTAGTGCGCGTATTTTTAGCTGTTGCCGAGCGGCGAGAAATTCGCTGGGACTGTCGATGCCGCAGGCAATTTCAAGATTCAACAGCGCATCGGGCAAGTTCGCGTCAGGGTGTTTGCCCGACGTTGAAGGCAAAAGAGCACCTGACGAATCGGCGTTGGAAGCGCCCGTCTCTCGAAAACGTTCTGCCAACGGAGCTTTCCAGGCTTCTGGCAGATTCTCGATGGCGTTCCAGCGGATATCCAGGTCCGCGCTCTGTTCGGCGCCGATCGGCTCATTCAAAACTTCGCGCTCGTGGCAAAGCGCTATTGCCGAGATGAGTGCATCGAAGCGTGCTTGCGACGCGCGTTGCGCAATTTCGCCCAGTCGCTTTGTCGCCTCCTCGCGCGCGATACGATAACGTGCATCCAGCTTAGCTTGCAGCACTCCGCCAACATCGGCGCAGGCGCGCCACGCGGTAGCCGTATCCGCCAGTGCGCGCCTGATATCCGACGCAGAATCCAGCGCTGAGACTGCAACCAGATTTTCGATGATTTCTTCGCGGGCTTTGAGCTGCGAGTGGGTGGATGCCTCATTCGCCACGCGCGCTGCATCCCGCGCCGTGAATAGGGCATCGATAGCCGTCTTGAACGCCGCCCAAAGCGCATTCTCGTCGGCCCGCGGTAACGGCACGGCTTTGGCAACGGCTTGCCAGCGCGTTTGCAACCGTCGCACCTTATCCACCACGTCACGGGCCCACAGATCCGATCCACCGAGTTCCGTCGCCGCCGTAATGAGCTGTTCGCGCTGCTCACGCGCCTGGCCATAGGCGTTTTTCAGCGGCGCTTCGAGCGTTTGCCGCGCTGCGGCATAACGCGTCGTGACCGCGTTATCGCCGTGCAGCGCCTTGCGCGGCGCGGTGTGCTCTACCGGCCCGAGTTTTTGCCAGGCGCGGCGCGCCTGCTCAAGCGTGTGGGCGATGGCGCGCCAGTCGGGCGGGGCGATGGCGCCAGCCCCCGCCTGTTCAACGGGAAAGAATTTTAATGCCGCCTGGTTTAGTTCGGCGATGATCAGATCGCGCGCCGCAAGATTGTTTTGGCGAGCAAGTTTAAGTTTGTCCAAATGCCCCGCCACCGGCGCGTAGGCGGCCTTCAATGCACCGTCAAAGGCAAGCCATGCTGTCTGATCGGATCCGCCACCCAGCGTGTCCAACGCTTTCCAGCGTTCGCGCAATTTGCCGATCGCCTCGGCATGCACCTTGATGGCGATTTTGCCGCTGGCGAGCAGGGCTAACTCCCGCGCTTCAGCAGCGAGTTGCTCGCGGCTTTGTCCGTCGCTCCAACGCTGCCAGTCGTGCAGCCGGATCTGTTCGTGGCGCAAAAATTCGATGCGCTGATTAAGCGCCGCATTAACTGACCCACGCTTGAGTGCCTGGTCGATCACGGTTAGCAAGCGTGTTAGATCTGCGACCTGCCCACCCGCGTGTGCTGCTTCCGCCGCTTCAACATCGCGCTGTATCGCGCTCAAATGCAGTTGGTTTTGTTCCGCGCGCCGTTCGCGTTCCTGTGAACCGTGGGCATCGTGTTCGCGTTTGCGCGCATCGCTGCTGGCATTACGCCAATGGGCGAACCGATGCGCAAGAACGCTGTGCAGTTCATTCCTATTCGCGTCCCCCGGTTCTGGGAATTCGCGCCACTGCTCGATCATCGCTTTCTCGCTGGCGGCATCAGCGATGCCCGGCGCCGGCAATGTATGCAGAAATTTCGCCCGCTGCACCACGCTAAAAGCCAGTGCCAACAACCGATTGGCAACATCGGTTTTCTCGACGCAGCGCGTGTCGCTTCGATCTGGGATGTTACCGAGTTGTTCCAGCATGCCTACCGCCAAAGTTTCGGACACCGCCGGTGGGATATCACCTTGCGCGACTCCCGGCAAAATTGCGGTCAATTGTGCAACGACGCTATCCACGGCGCTCAGCCAGCCGCTGAACGATTGTGCACGCTCGCCTTGTGCCCGCACTTTAGCCCCCAGTTGCGCGCTGAGCGCGGCGAATTCAAGCGGCACTGCGGCATCGAGCAATTCGCCACTCACCGCGGCCCACGCACGATCTAATTCCACGACACGATTAACCGGAATCTGTTCTTGATCGAGCAACGCACGCGCAACGGCGATCAAGGCATTGGCCTCGGCGATGGCGACACCCTTGTCCCTTAACCCCTGCCAGCGTAGTTTCGCGGCCCGATAGAGACGCTTGTCCTGTTCGCGAAATTCACGCATGGCCTGCTTGAATGAATCTTCTTGCTTCAGCGCTTGTAGCGCGTTCAGCTTCAAGTCGGTGGTAGGCGCCTGATAAGCCAATTGCAACAGCGTCGCTTCGTCAGATTCTGCCGCTCGGATTCGGTCGCGCCACGCTTGCATATCATCCGCGGAAATACCCGGTGAAGTCTTCACCTTAGCCTGACGCGGCGCTTCGCCCCCCGCAGGCGTTGGGAATTTTTCTCGCGCCGCTGTCACAGCGATATCGGGTGTTAGTTTCTTCCTGAACAAATTCTCAAACATTGTGCGATCACCGTCGTCAAGGCCAGACTACATTGTGCCACTGTCTTGGGCCGAATAACGCCGCTGCGACGGTAGTGCGCGCAAAGTATTGAGCGGTACGGTTGTAGGATGAATCGAGCACATCCAGAAAACTTTATACGATGTTGGTTCTCATTCTTGAATCCGGCCAGCCAAATACGGAACCACCATGAATTCCACAATACGCCGGCCCGCCTTATTGGCGAGTGTCAAGCCAGGGATAAATGACCCGATCAATTTTCTCGGTGATTTGAGATTTTTAGGTAATCGTCCGGACTTAATTTGTATGGGAGAGCGCTCCTCCCAAGACGATTACGTGGTATTTAAACTCGCGTCTGACCAGCAAAACAGCGATTATTCGGTCGGCAGTTGTAAGGGAGGTCAAGAAGCAGGGTGGTAATGCAACTGTTCAAGTGAGCAACAATAATTCATTCGCTGGAATTATTCACACCGCGCCTGGCGTTTACATGGCAGCCGGCGTAAAACGTATGCAGTTTGCAGTTTGCAGTCATCAAGTGTGACTAGTAACCGCAACTGCGCAACCCACTACTAATTCCTGTCGCGATGCAAGTCGACGTAGCGTTCGATTAGGACGAGCGTTTCTTCGCCGATCTCCGAAAATTGGCAACCGCAACGGCGTCCTTCTGGTGCCGAGGAAGCTTCGGTGATGCTGCGGATGACTACATTGAAAGAGGTATCGCCGATGTCAGGCAAGGCGAGCTTGCAACCGCGCAATTCTTTACCGACATGGACCTGAAGTTTCAACGGGTGCACCATGAGGGAGATTCCACCGGTGCTGATGTCAATTACCGGTAGTTCCACCTCGGCCTGTTGCGGTGAGCCATTCTCAGGAACTAGACAGCCTAACGATTGATCCAGAGGCGGGGAAATTCGCGCACTCTCGCGGCGCTCGGAACAATACACCATCTTGGGAATACGTACCCGGAGCGCGGGCTTGTCTTCGAAAACCGTTCGCTCGATATGGTCAATGTGGAACTGTAGTTTGTTTTTCTCGCTCAATATGGTGACTAAGTCGGGTGCTGCGCGCGGAAGAGTCACAAGTGAGCTTGTGGGCGCTAGCTCATCCACCAAAATTATTTCCTCGAAGTGTAGGTTGATGTCGGCGAGATTCGAGGCGAGTGCGGTGCTACCATCGACAAAGGAGACAATAACCTGCGCATGTTTTGCGGCACCCGCTTTAAGCATACCCAATACTTCTTGGCGCGAACTCAAAATGTGGGTGCTGGCAAGCTCTCGCGTCGCTTTTTCTATTGCGCTCATAACAGGAGTTCCTTAAAAAGATACTGGAGATTACATCTTTTTCACGCCGTAGGTCACCGATTTATAATATTTTTTTAAATGGATTAAACTGTTCTATCGAGGGCGGTTGAAGCGGTGTTGTGTAATTGGCCTGGAGTGGGGCGGGCGGGCCATTGGCCCTAGGAATTCGCCCATCATTCGATCTCGTCGGAATCTGGAAGGTCGGCAAATTTGACTATCCGATCCGGCAACTCAATCAACAGGCGATTGGCTCGTCAGGCGTGAGATATCGAATTCGATGGTTGGGTTCTTTGCAGCGAGGGATTATTCCTTGTGGCGAACATCATTTCACCGCCGCAGCGAAATTAAGAACGGTGCTGCCAATAGACAAGGTAACGGTTACCCGTGGCGTAACCAATTCCAGGCAAAGATTCGACTGCTTTGCACAGCCGAGTTCGGTTATCTTCGATACGTTTGTGCTCGTGGGCTTGTAGCCATTCGATAACGGCGTGATTCCAGGTGACGCGCGGGCGTTCGCCGAGTTTTTCTTGGCGCCAAAGTTCGACTTCGCGGTGTTTGGCGATTTCGTGGGTCGTCCTTTTGGCTAGCGTGCCAGCGCTCGGTCTAAGTCGCCGACCCTGGTGTAGGCCGAAATCGACGTAACGATAAGGCGAATTTTTGAGATTGAAGAGCACAGAGGTTCGTTAATTAGCGCCATTCCCGGTATCGAACAACCGAGCCAAAAATATTTCGACAGTCTCGCCCTAAAGCAACTCACGAAAGTAAATTACCCTGCCGCCAGCGGTGGGGCATGCTGAACGTTTTTCGTAAAGTTTACATGCTTACCGGTAAATCTTGCGCATTGATCAAGACACGCTTCTCGGGAGATGCAAATCGAAACGACCGCCTCGCTCTCACGCAGCATCAAGTTTACTGAATCGCAATTTGGCATGAACATTGCTGGTTGAAAGTGAAAGGGTTCTCGTTCAACGAGGACAACTCTTTTTTCTATCTTAAGGAGCAATCTTATGCAACGATTTACATTATTGCGCTCAAATATGTCAGCAATCGCGCTGCTATTGGTATTGGGCGCTTGCTCTAAGCAAGGCGAACAATCCACGACCGGTCAGTATTTAGATGATGCTACCGTCACCGCAAAGGTTAAAGCTGATTTGATTAAGGATGATGCGGTTAAATCGACTGACATTCGGGTCGAAACAAGCAGTGGCGTTGTTCAACTAAGCGGGTTCGTCGGTTCCGATGAAATACGTCAACGTGCCGAACAGCTTGCCCATTCCGTTGAAGGCGTAAAGTCTGTTCGTAATGATCTCGAGATACAAACCGCGCCACAAACCGCCGGTCAATATGTAGACGACACAACCCTTACAACCAAAGTTAAGGCGGCATTGCTCGCCGATGATGAAGTGAAGGGTTTGGCCATTAGCGTCGAAACGTCCGGTGGTACAGTACAACTCACTGGGACGGCAAAGAGCGATTCGGAACGGCAAAAAGCGGAACAAATAGCCAAAAATATTCAGGGCGTTACGGCCGTTCAAAACAGTATCGCCGTCAATTGATGGGTCCGCGAGTCTTGTTGATGTCGCGTAACGCTGTAAGTCAAACACCCAATTTTTGCTGAACGATATTGCCCCGCTTTCTTGCGGGGTTTTCTTATTCGGGGATATGCATGTCATCAATCATAGCAGGGCGATTTCAAACATTCGATCAAGCAGAGGGCGCAGTGCAAGCTCTGATTGATGCGAATATCAATCCGGAGGATCTGAGTGTCTTTTACGTCAATCCACCGGGACAACATGACGCCACACCAATCGGTGGGGATCACATTAACGCCGACCCCGAGGCAACCGAAATTGATAACGATGCGGTTTCGGGCGCTGCCGCTGGTGGCGCGATAGGTTTGGCGATAGGTCTAGCGGCGGCCGTTCCCGCTGTCGGCGCCGCAGTGGCGGTTGCCGCCGTCGGCGTAGGCGCCTATACCGGGTCGCTTGCCGGCGGCCTCCATGGATCGGGTGCGAGCGATGATCATCCAACGCCCCCACCTAGGCGCGCAGGCGTGTTGCTTGCCGTCCGTTCGGATGACGATAAGGCAACGCAACGTGCATCTGTGGTGTTGAGCGCGCAAGGTGCGGAAGATCTGGAAATGGCGGACGGCACGTGGCGTGAGGGGAAATGGATAGACTTCGATCCGGTCACTCCACCACGTTTTATTACCGTGCCGTCGGCCTTGCCATGACGCGCAAATTCTTTTGGGTCATTGCAGCAGCAGTCCTCGCCATGGTTTGCTTTGACAAAACGCGTTCGATGCTTGAGCGGCGTCGTCGGGCCGACGATAAGGAAGAACTCGTGCGCTGGGAAGGTGAGGGCGGGAATGTACCCAACGCGTGAGACTAAAACGTACCGGCGCCGGTTAGGCGAATCGTCACGTGGCCCCGGCGGCAATGAACCAATGGACGAACCAGTTCGCCGGCCTCCCACTAACGAACCACCGATCACTAAGCGCCCGCCACAAAACGATCCCAACGAGCCCGCAGAACTGCCGCGACAGGATCCGAGCCCTCGCGTTACTCGATTACATCCGCGCGATTCTGCCGACATCGCCGAGGGCTAGCGATGATTCGACAGGATTCAAGGTGCGGCGTTTTTAATAACGACTTGGAAAACTGACTCTAAACGTTGTTCCTTCACCAGGTGAGGTTTGTAACTCGAGGCTTGCATTAAGCAGTTCGCATAAACGCTTTACGATAGACAGACCTATTCCTTCGTGCGAGGGCGGGCTAAGGGTTTGAAGGGAAGATAGCGAGGCCAGCGTCGGAGCGGGGTCGGCACCTTCCTCGTTGTTGGCTGTCGCGTCCTTATCTTCTATGTCTCGAAGTTCTTCGGTGGCGTGTTGTAGTTCGCGAGCAATCGGATTGACTTGACCGATGTCTAAACCAGGGCCGGTATCTTGAACGCAGAGCGTCCATCGATCGGCGTCGCTGCCAGTTTCTAAACTCCATTTAACTATTACCCCTCCGCGCTCGGTGTACATGAGCGCATTTACTAGGAGATTCTGCGCGATTCGCGCAACTTTTATCGGGTCTCCCTCAACGGTAAGGTTGGGTGAACCTTCCGTCCTCAGAAACAGGCCGCGTTGCGCCGCCATTTCTTGATAGTTGCCGCACAGGTCTTGAAGCACGGAAGCGACGACAAGCTGGCTCACCTTACGCTGTTCGTGACCAGCCTCAAGCCGGGCGAGATCGGTTAGTTCGGATAGTAACGCGCGCAACGAAGCAACCCCTTTTTGCAATGTCGCCTGGAACGTTGCGCGAATGGCGTCCGGAACGCCACCTTTATTCAGTCCGAAAGCCGCGTTCTGCACCACACTCAGATTTCCGCGCAAGTCATGCGCTGCCTCACGCCACAACAGCGCGCGCTGACGTTCCAATTCACTAATTTGGGTCAACGCTAGTTCGAGATCCCGAAGTCGCCCGGAAGCCTCTACTTGTTGCAAGCGCGCGTAGCGAGCCGCGCTTTCTAAGACACCCTCGCTACATAGTTGGGTCAGAGCACGCCGCGCCACCCTCATTGCGGCGACGCTAAGTTCCGCGTGCCCGTCTTCGTAGCGCTCAAGTTGGTCTAGTAAACAGATCTGGAGATGCGCCCATTCGCATATGACTTCGCGCTGATCATAACCTTGTTGCCAGCGGTGGGCACCGTGTTCTGCGGCAATCTCTCGTTCGTCCGCGGTCGCCTCTATTTTGTCGATCCGATCGCGCGCGGACAAATCGCGTTCGAAAGCGTCGAGCACCTGCGGGATGTGATCGTTAAACTGGCTCCGCGATAAATTGGATGCGGTGGTGAGCCGGGGATCCGCTTCAACTGCCTGCCGCCACCGTTGCAAAATGGCCTCACGCTGGCTCGACAAATACAGCGCTAGCGCGCTTAATTGCGCCATCTCTTCCACACTTCGAGTCATCGTGTTCTCAGCAATTCATGAAGATTAAGGAAACGAATAATACACCAGCACTTCATCTTGGGCGGTATCTGAAATGCAGATCGAGTTGGATCATATCAGTAAATATCCGATCTCTACGATGCAATCCATGCCTGGTTCAATACCGAGTACTTAGCTGCAATGGCAATATACGTTTCACGGCGATCACGATTGCGTTTGTTCGAGCAAGCAACACATTGGTCAACGCAGATGAATGCCCTGCTCTAGAGTTTGCGCGGATCAAAAAGGATTCATTAAATCTTACGAGTCGGTTGCAAAATTTACCGACTGGCGCGGTCTGCGTCGCAGAAACACCGCCAGAGCGCCGCTGACGATGTCTTTTTAAAGTGGGCACGGAGTTTGCGTTGTGTATGAATCGACATCACAGAGGGCGCGTGTGGATTGTGCAATTTGATATTTCGCTGATATCTGCAAGTTGGGGGGGTAAATATGATTAATATCCGTACCGGTCAGGCGCCGGCTCAACTCGATCGCGCAGAATTTAGCGTTCGATTTCGAGCCTCATTTATCGATCCCGAATTCCGCGCAGAGGACGAGTCCATTGCCCGCCTAGAAGAGATTGCCTGGCAGGGCTATGCCGCAGGTCGCAAAGCCCCCTTCACGCAAAAGGCGGGCCCTGGTTATGTCGACCCAGATTACGACTTATCAAGAGATTGGGTTGCAACGAAACAACGCATCGATCAGGCCCAACGGCATTGGGCGGATCCGGCAAGCCCGTCGCGCGTGTTGCTGATCTGCGGCTCTGCTCGCAACGATGGAACGTGTCCGGGCGAGATGTCAAAAACATTCCGGCTGTTGGGTCTCGCACGTGAAATGCTCGAGGCGGCCGCCATTCAATCCGATGTGTTGGACTTGAGCTTAGTCACATCCGAGTATGGCCGCAACATATACCCCTGCAAGGGCTGTGTATCGACCGCGATGCCGCTGTGTCATTGGCCGTGCAGTTGCTATCCTAACCACTCACTTAACCAAACTAACGATTGGATGTCCGAAATTTACGAACGCTGGACCGCTGCCCATGGGGTGATGATCGTTTCGCCGGTGTATTGGTATCAGAGCCCAAGCCCTTTAAAGCTGATGATCGACCGCTTGGTGTGTGCCGACGGGGGTAATCCGGATCCGACCTCGACCTCAGGCAAAAAAGCCGACAAGGCGAAACAACTTGAGATGGACGGTTGGGATTACCCGCAGCACTTAGCCGGTCGTGCGTATGGTCTGATCGTTCATGGCGACGTGGCCGGTATTGAAGGCTCTCGGCGAGCCTTGTCGGACTGGCTCGATTGGATGGGGTTCATTGATGCCGGCGCGCAGGCGCGGTTAGACCGCTACATTGGTTACTATGAGCCTTACGCGACGAGCCATGACGCGCTGGACGCAGATAAAGCAGTGCAAGAAGAGGTACGCAATGTGGCGCGCGCAGTGGCAAAGGCAGTCGTTGAGTTGCGCGCGGGCCGCTTACAAAAAGTTCAGCCGATTCTGTCGCGCCCTCGGCCAAAGTAATTCATCTGAAGAGCCAAGGTATACAAACTTTGTTAGTTCAGCCAGCAGTCATTTTTTTAGTCCATAGGAAAATTTCATGACCCCGCTAAAACTGAGATTTTCTGTAGCGTCGCAGCGTCTGGACGGAGGCGTTGCAACTTACCAACGAATACCCCTCAACACTTTGGAGATTTAACATGAGTTTTTTTGATCAAGCAGTGCAGACCTATATCGCTTCTTTCGAAACCATTTGTTTACGAACTTTGCAGTTAACGCCGGTCTGGGGTTCGTTGTCTCCATGGCAACTCAGTGAATCGAAGCGCATGGTTAGCGAGAAAAAAGCGGCGTGGCGGGAGAGTCAACTCGAGATTGCTTTGGCGCCTTTGTCAATCGCAATGCGCGTTAATACTGAACTCTGGCAGGCTGCATTTGCATCGGCGACGTTCCCCCTGTTCGGTCGGACCCCGAATGCTTTACCGGTAAACCTCCCGCGGATTTTGGGCAAAGCGAGCGAAGCAACGGTGATCAAAGTGCTCACTCCTTATAGTACGCGAACCACGCAGAACGCAAAGCGTTTGAAACAACGCGCCATCGGTATCAAACGCTGATTCGGAGAACAGGCAAAATTACCTGAGCGTTTGTAAAATTTGCCCGTCGCGCTGGGCTGTTGTGGACTTCAATCACAGCAATCAGTGTGTGGTCACCTCAAGTGTTCTCGATTGTGTTGGATATCGTTATTGGCATACGTTTTGCTGCGGTTCGTGAGCAGGTATTCGTTTCATTTTAATTACCAATCGAAGGAAAACACTCTATGAAAACCACCCCGAGTAAAACGGCCAGCGCCACGCACCCAGATGCAATTGCACTGCTCACCGAGGATCACAAAGCGGTACAGAAAATTTTTAAGGAGTTCGAAAAACTCAAACAAAATGATGGTAGCGATGAAGAAAAATCCGAACTGGTATTGCGTGCTTGTCAAGAGCTCACCGTCCATGCGCAGATCGAAGAAGAAATCTTTTATCCTGCGGTTCGCGATGGAATCGACGACGACGACTTAATGGATGAAGCAGAGGTCGAGCACGCCAGCGCGAAAGATTTGATCGCGCAACTCGAGTCGATGGAACCCGGTAATGATCTATTCGATGCGCGTTTCACGGTGCTCGGCGAGTACATCGACCATCATGTTAAAGAAGAGCAAGAAGAAATGTTTCCTAAAGCGAAAAAAGCCAAACTTGACTTGGTCGCTTTAGGCGAAGATCTAGCGCAGCGCAAAAAGGAGTTGCGTGCTGAATTGGGAATTAGCGACCCCGACCTGGAAGAACGTGAGGCCGAGATTGCCGAGCAGCCACGCCGCGCCGTGGGAAAGGCGGGCGGTAGAAGGTAGTCTGACGTCGTGTGATAGGAGATTCGAAGCCGGCGTCTGAATCGCGATCGCGGCCTTTGTGCCGTGCGGCGCTTTAGACGCCGTTAGTATTTCGTGGAGTAGTCCTCGCCACCTGGCGCTTTCCGCTTGCCTCGCCCTAGGCCACCCAGTCGTGGCGACGCCTGCTGCGAAGGGCCGCATGGATATTCGCGTTGAGGCATCCTCAAGGTGATCTCGAAGCAATTGCAAAATCGCTGCGACTAATCCCCCTTTTAGGAACGGGGAAGGCGTGGCGGACTGCCTCTGTGAATAAGTGAGGTTCATGGAAAGCTGCGCGTGTCGCCGCGGCCAATACTGCACGCGAACCATGAACCCGATTCGCAATGGTGGATCAAGCGCAGCGGATCCACCAAGCTGCCGATGAAAGGCAGAGGACGATGGATAGCAGGGTGGATCCGCTGCGCTTGATCCACCCTACTTTCGGGTTTCGGTTCATGGAAAGAATTGAGATAGTTGTTCGCCTTGCCAGAACCCGCAGCCAGCCTGCTTGGCAGGCATGCATGCTTGGAGAGCCGCATTGGCGTTAGATCATAGCGACGATAGAAAAAAAACTATTTTTACTTATAGAACTCTCACGAAAGCTTCGCGGCAGCGCCTGAAAAACTACGTGCCGCGAAATATCCGGCAGTAGCCGCTAGGCTGGTAACGATGGTTCCCCATGCGAGATCAATCAGCGCGAGGTTCGCGCTCCAACCGCGAAGCGTGGCGAGGTTGGTCAAATCGTAGGTTGAGTATGCGGTAAGTCCGCGCAAAGCGCCGCTCGTCATCGCGCGAACCCAGGAATCGGCTTCGAGCGCGGGCATGACGGCGAAGGTTACGATCCCGATGGCGTAAAGCAAGTAAAAAGCGAACGCTACACCGAGCAACGGGTTTTCGAGCAGCAGCGACCCGATTTGTGTTCGGTAAAAATCTTTAGCGACAAAACCAAGCCACACAAAATCTAGTGCGAGAAAAACGACAGTGGTAAAAATAAAAGCAATCGCATAGGTCTCAAGGTGTCATACCTTAGAATAGCGAGATACCGTCGACTAATCGGGGTTTTTGCGCGCAGTGACCTGGATGCAGCCGCTCTCGTCCCGCTTGATTTCTAACAAAGTTGCGTTCGTGTGCTGCGATTTGTGAGGGATGGCCCCGACAGGAAAGACATTAATCTTTAGCGATTTCGACAATCTCCCAAGTAGTAACGATTGCCATGGAATTGCAACGAAGACATCTCCCTTCCCAAAGAAATTGCCTAACGCGAAGACAGCATGGGGTTCATCGGCGGTAGGGCCGGATGAGGTAAAGTGAAGACCGCGCTGAGGGCGACCATTAGTAATGACGGTTCGCTGCGGAGACGCGTTTTGCCAATTCGATTTCATAAGTTTCTCCCAATTTGATTGAACCAGTAAGGTTTGCTCTAAGCGCCTATTTTTTCTCCGCTGCGAATCGACTTCCGTTAACTATGCGGTCGCAGAGGGAAGCCACCGGCTTCATCAGCAAAAGTTAAGAACCAGTCGGTTTCATGAGCGTTAAACGGATGCTCTATCCGCCGAGTCCGGGGTAACTCAGTAGCTTCCGTTCAGTTAGTAGCAAAATTCTTGCCAGCGAGTTTACTTGCCGTGATCGTCGGAAAAAGCGAGGCGTATGAAAATGCGCGCTAGCAGATAAGGGTGCCGACGTTATGGGCGGAGTTTATCGATTGTTTTGCGCAAATTCAGAGTTAGCTTGGCGGTTTGACCGAAGCGCTGGTTGAGCGGCAACGGGATTCCGTATAAACAGCGCAGTCGGCATCAGCGCGGCGCAGTGCGGTAGCCGATGGGTCGGGCACGAGCCATTACGGTGGCACTCGAAAAACGACCACCGGCGAAAAATGCGCATGTACTTTATTACAAAATATTTGTAAGTATTGCCAATTTCAACCGTGGTCTAACATTTTTAACTTATTGGACGCCACCCGGGTCCTGGCATGCAATATGCCGTACCCGTGATCGCGGCTCTCGGACGAAATAGGCATCCCACAACTCGGGTTTAAGTCGAAAGTCACGTTATTCGGCTTCCGTCGCAATGGCACGTATCCTGCCCTTACAAGATTACGGCGACGACAGAACAAGGAAGTGCGATCCACCCGGCAACCGGGCAACGCTCGGCGCAACGGCAAATGAATATCGTTAAGCACGGCGACATTCCGTAGAATGCCAGATCATGTTGCTCGTCAAGCAACATTCTGAATGGCGGCATAATCGTTAATCATTTTGCGTGAGGGCACACGTGGCGCAACATCGTATCGAAACCGACAGTCTAGGGACGATCGACGTACCGGCCGAGCGGTTATGGGGCGCGCAAACGCAGCGCTCGATACGTTATTTTCAGATTTCAGACGAACGAATACCTTTGCATCTAATTCGTGCGCTAGCGCTCGTCAAGCGAGCTGCGGCTCACGTTAATTCGGACTTGGGACTGCTTGATCGATCGAAGGGCGATGCGATCATTCGGGCTGCGGACGAAGTGATTGCAGGGGTGCACGAGATCGAGTTTCCCCTGTCAGTTTGGCAAACAGGGTCGGGTACGCAAACCAATATGAATATCAACGAAGTGCTGGCCAATCGCGCGTCGGAATTGCTGGGCGGAGAGCGTGGTGAGCGGCGGTTGGTACACCCAAATGATGACGTCAATAAATGTCAGTCCAGCAACGATGTTTTCCCTACGGCGATGCACATAGCGGCGGCGCAAATCCTAATACACCATGTGTTACCCAGCCTAGGAAAGCTGCGCCGCACGCTGGAGGAAAAACAACTCGAGTTCGCCAACATTTTGAAGGTCGGGCGCACGCATTTGCAGGACGCGACACCCCTGACGTTCGGTCAGGAATTTTCCGGCTATGTCGCTCAACTGAACCACGGTATGCGGCATGTTGAGGCGTCACTACCGCATATTTTTGAACTCGCCATCGGTGGGACGGCCGTTGGCACCGGTCTCAATGCGCATCCAGAATTCGGGGCACGGGTGACGGCACAGCTCGTACAACTTACGCAACTACCGTTTGTCAGCGCACCCAACAAATTTGAAGCGATGGCAAGTCACGATGCGCTGGTACACGCGCACGGCGCGATAAAAACAGTGGCGGCCTCGCTAATGAAAATCGCCAACGATATACGCTGGCTAGCATCCGGTCCGCGCGCGGGCCTGGGTGAGTTGAGCATCCCGGCAAACGAGCCCGGCAGTTCTATCATGCCGGGCAAAATTAATCCTACTCAAGCCGAAGCGCTGACCATGGCTTGCTGTCAAGTCTTTGGTAATGACGTGGCGATCAACATCGGTGGTGCGCTCGGCAATTTTGAACTAAATGCGTTCAAGCCGATGATCATCCACAATTTTTTGCAGAGCTCACGCCTTCTGGCTGATGCAAGCGCTAGCTTCAACGAGCATTGCGCGAAAGGAATTACCGTCAACGAGGCGCAGGTCGAGCGGCAGTTAAAAAATTCGCTCATGCTGGTCACGGCGCTTACGCCGTACATCGGTTATGACAAGGCTGCCCAGATCGCGAAACAAGCCTATGACCGCCATGTCAGCTTGCGCGAGGCCGCTGTAACACTGGGCTTTGCCACTGCGGCGCAGTTTGATCAATGGGTGCGCGCAGAAGCCATGATCGCGCCGTCAAAAGCGCCGGAATAACCTAATTTCGAACCGCACCTTGACCTCCGGTTGCCGGATAGGTTGGTGCGACCCAATTAATTCTAAATGCACATATTTTTCGAGTTTTTTTGTAATTGGTACAAAATATGCTTAGTATTTTGAAAAATCTTCAAAAAAATCGGTAGTTCGTGCGGTCATCACAACTGTTCTTATAGTGGAAACAAAATGTCTCATGTCTTAATCGTAGACGACGATGTCAATGCAGCGACGACCCTGACTGAGTTGGTGGCGAACGAGGGGTTTACCACCTCGATGGCCAATAGCTTGCAAGAAGCGCGGCGGCAGATGGCCATTCGCCGGCCGGATGTAGTTTTGTTAGATTTGGTGTTACCGGATGGAAGCGGCATGGATTTGATTCCGGACGTGGAGTCACGCTCTACTACTGAAATTATCCTGATCACCGGCCACGCCAGTATTGAAAGCTCAATCGAGGCGTTGCGCCTCGGCGTCGCGGACTATCTGATCAAGCCGATCAATTTAGCACAACTGCACGGCATTCTCTCGCGCGTAGCGCGTCCGGCGGATCTGAAAACCGAGATTAGTAACCTGCGAGGAGAGTTACGCACCCTGGGGCGTTTTGGCAAGCTGTTGGGCGTCTCGCCGGTGATGCAACGAGTTTACGATCAAATCGCACGCGTAGCGCCCACGGCGGCAACCGTGATGATCACCGGAGAAAGCGGGACAGGTAAAGAAATGGTCGCGCAGACCATACATGAGTTGAGCCGCCGTAAAAAACAACCCCTTCTCGCCGTCAACTGCGGCGCGATTTCTCCGCAGCTTATCGAAAGCGAAATGTTCGGCCACGAAAAAGGCAGCTTTACCGGCGCCGGCCGGCAACATCGCGGTTACTTCGAACGCGCCCATGGCGGCACTTTGTTTCTCGATGAAATTACCGAAATGCCCCTCGAGCTGCAAGTGAAGTTATTACGCGTACTCGAATCCGGAACGTTTTCTAGAATAGGGTCGGATGAAGTGCTTGAAGCCGATGTTCGGATAGTCGCTGCGAGCAATCGTGTGCCGATGGAAGCCGTCGCGAGTGGAAAGTTACGCGAGGACTTGCACTACCGGCTTGAGGTGTTTCCGCTGCAGTTGCCCGCGCTGCGAGATCGTCGCGAGGACATCGAAATACTGACCAATCATTTTCTAACCGAGATGAATAAGACCGAGGGGACGGCGAAGGTTTTTCTGCCTGACGCAATCGAAGTTCTGCGCGCCTACCGGTGGCCCGGCAACGTCCGCGAACTACGCAACGTAGTGCAGCGCTCTTACATCATGGCGGAAGACGATACGATAGATAGCCGTGACTTACCGCAGAATTTAGGTTCGCAGCCGCCGGACAGCGGGCCCAGCGGGCCGTACGTCAACGTCGCAGTGGGCGCCACGATAGCCGACGTCGAGCGACGGCTTATTTTTGCCACCTTGGATCAGTGCGGTGGAACCAAGGAAAAAGCGGCCGAGATGTTGGGTATCAGCCTCAAGACACTTTATAACCGCTTGCGTGAGTATGGCGCGCCGTGACGCAATCGCATGGCTGTTCGTAAACTTGGCACAGGAGTTGCCTCCCTGTGACTGAGGCATAACGAATCTTTTCGCCATGCAACCACATCAATCGATTGATGACCATTATGACGATAGGCTTAGTTCGAACGCTATCCCGTGCGTTGTGTTTCTTAAGCGTGCAAGGCAGCGCTCAAATCGTTACGTTTCACGGCGAATTTCCAGAAGGTGGAGGGTTGACAAATACCCCAATCTTACAAAAATTTTTGTAACAATTACAAAACTTTAAATTTTACGATCGATCGAAGGATCCATGGCTGCTTGTGCTAGTTGTTTGAGATTCGAATTGACGTTCGCAATTGTAGCCAGTGCGCAAATTAACTTACGGTATGGAGAATCATCAGATGCAAAATCGTAAACCGAATCTACTCGATTCAATTACCGGTCTCACCAAAAATATCGTCGTAATGGCAGAAACGAGGCTGAAATTGTTGGCTTTGGACGTGCAAGAAACGGGTTTGAATTTCCTATCGTTGCTGGTCTTGTCTGGCATCATTCTTACTTGTTTCGGATTGGCTCTGATACTGACGACTTTGCTGGTGGTGGTGATATTTTGGGATTCACACCGCCTGCTCGCACTGGGCGGCGCAGCGGGATTTTTTGTACTTGCTGGGTTGGCACTCTGGCTTATGGTGTTAGCAAAATTCCGAAAGATGCCACATTTCTTCGCGGCTACGCGCGAAGAATTTGCCAAAGATCGAGAATGGTTAACTCGGGATACCCTTCGCGCCGCGAACGAAAACTAAGGTTGATTTATTTCGGCAATAATACTGATAAGTTGCTCGACCTCGACAGGTTTCGTGAGGAAAATATCGTAACCGGCGGCGAGTGCGCGCTCGCGATCCTCATCCCGCGAGAATCCGGTAATGGCGATCGCTTTCCGCAGCAGGCCATAGGGCAAAGCGTGGATATTGCGAATCAAGTCATAGCCATCGACGTCAGGCATACCGAGGTCAGAGATGAGTAGCTCTGGCACCCAAGCCTGATACAACGTGAGCGCGGTGGTCACGGACTCCGCGGTTCTTACATCGGCATGGTAGCTACTGAGTAGCTCGCATAGCATTTCCAGAGTATTGCGATCGTCGTCGACCACCAAGATACGCATGCCGTGGAGGCTTAATTGGCCGTTAGTAACGGAATTGGAGATCACAGAAGAGGAAAAGGTTTGTAACATCAGCAGTGTGGGAGGTCTCCCCCAATGGGTAAGCATCTTCCATGCCTGGTAGTTAGCAAACTTTTGGCGCATGCAATTCATGCCAGATTTTTATCGAGTTGCCATCGCAAAGATATGCGCTAACGGATGGCACAAAAGCTGCATAAGCTAACTTGAGGTTGTTTCGAGAACTCGCTGATGCCAGAATGTCCACAACGATTGTTAGAACGTAAAACCCACAGTATCGCAAATCGCCAATGCGCTGTAGAAAACTATCATTGAATTCAATAACCATGACCATTTGCGCGACGTAATGTGCAGCATTTGCTGTAAAGTTGACATGAATGTCGGTAAGAAAGAAAAAATTTTCAAGTCAGTTCTAACGATGAGGCGAGTTAATGCCGCGAGCTAAGCGAACCACGATTTCAAACACCGCCGAATTCGAGGCGTTAGCAAAGCTAATGCACTTCAGTGTGCTGTTGCTCGATCGTGATACCAATCTCAAGTTTGCGAGCAGCGATGCCCACCGGCTGTTTGATTCGACCGACACCGACGCGTTAAGGCGCGACTGGCGATATTGCTACGATCAGTTGAAGATGCCGGACCTCACCCGGCTGGATAAAAATAGTAAACCGTTGTCTCATCGAACTGAATTGCATACGCCGGCGTCGAGGCGGCTGTTGCGGATGGACATCTACCCGTTGCGACACGACGAATGCGACTGTTACATGGTGTTGCTCAAGGATCGGGAGGTTTTGGACGCCTTGGAACAGCAACTAATGTTCGCAAGTCATCATCATGTCCAGCGCTACTTAACTTCTACGGTCGTGCATGATCTCAATGCTCCAATCAATACCATGCGTATTACGCTGGAACTGATTGAGCGCATGCCATTCAGCGCCCCATTTGGCAACTCAAGCGATGCGTTAGCCAAATGGGATCGCTATAAAAGAATTTTGCGCGAAGAGCTCGGTAAGCTTAAGGATCAAGTAGGGAATGTCCCGAGTCTATTCGGCGCCGTTCAACAAACGATGCTAATTGCATTCGATCTTCGTGATGTCATCAAGGACGTTGCGAGATTTCTAAAACACGAAACTACATCAAAGCAAATTCGGCCGGAACTCCTGTTATCGGCTGATCCCCTAATGATTCAGGGCAGTCCGTTAGAGCTAAGACTTGCTGTATTGAACTTGGCCTGTAGGTTAGTAGAAGCCACCCAACGCGGTGGGCATTTGCAAATACATGCCAGCACCACTGAAGGGTTTGCAGAAATCATTTTACGTGGCGACGATACGCGCCTCGATATGCAAGCAACGGATGGGTACGACCAACTGGCGTTCGTGGCAAAAGGAACCGACATTGGGTTACGGGTTGCGCGCTCAATCGTAGAAGCGCGCGGCGGTGAAATTCAAGTCGTTATGTCAAGCGGGGGTCGCCATACCGGTATTCGCGTATTGCTGCCACTTTATCTCCCGCGCGACGAGTAACTTGGCGCTTTTCAGTGCGACGTTGAGTCATTTTTTCGGTAAAAATTACACAGAGTTTGTAATTGTTACCGATTTTTTCACATTAAAGCGCTTAGCTCTTCGGTTATCTAGGCTTCGTTCCCAGCAAACCCATTATTCAAATGCCTTCTTCGTGGTTGGCACAGAGGTTGCTCTGAATCTTAATCGTAGGCACAATGTTAAGTGGGTCGACGAAATTTGATTGGAGGCTTTTATGTTGCAATATGCGGCGATATTTTTTGTTATTGCGTTGATAGCAGCGCTGTTCGGGTTTGGTGGTATAGCCGCCGGCGCGACCGAGATTGCGAAAATTTTATTCTTTGTATTTCTTCTGGTCACCGTGGTTACTTTAATCATGGGGCTGATCCGCCGTAAATCTTAATTTTTGGAGTTCTTATGAACAGCACCGAATACAGTGAAAACGAAGCGAAACGAGCTTTGAAGCAAGTTTCTCGCACCATTGATCGGGGTGTGGATACCACGATCGAATCGCTGGCCACCGGCTTCAAGGATGTCGTCGCAGACGCCGAGGAACTGCTGATGGCGACGGCTAACCTCTCTGGGGAAGGGTTCAGTGCCGCCCGTGAAAAATTTCGAGAAAAGTTAGAAGTCGCTAAAGGCAAACTCGCCGATGTGCAGTCCGTTGCCGGCGAAAAAGCAAAACAGGCCGCAGCGGTGACAGAAAAATATGTCACCGAACATCCTTGGAAAGCCCTGGCAATTGTCGGCTCCGTTGGTGTGATCATTGGTATGTTGGTTCATCGACGCTAAACCGTAGCCGTCGCTGGATTTTTTTTCAAGCCGTTTCGCGGGCTGAAGCTCGCCCGCGAAACGGTTGAAAGGCGCTGAATTGTTCTTTCTATCAGCGCTTATAACAGTTTAAAAAGAAAGGATATGCCATGACCGCCCAATCATCGCTTACCGATGTCGCAACACTTCGGCAACGCGCCAGACAGCACATCGAAGAAGGTGCGATAACCGTCAGCTACAACGCCAACCGAGAAACGGTCATTAAGTTGTTAAATGAGGCCTTGGCAACGGAATTACTTTGTGTTTTGCGCTACCGGCGTCACCATTTTATGGCCGCCGGACTCAGCGCAAAAAGCGTTGCGCAGGAATTCATGGATCACTCGGTTGAAGAGCAAGCGCACGCCGATGAAATTGCTAATCGCATTGTTCAATTGCGTGGTGAGCCTGATTTTTCGCCAGATGGTTTGTCGAGCCGCAGTCACGCCGAATACGTCGAAGGTGAAAGCTTAGACGACATGATTAAAGAAAATTTAGTCGCCGAACGCATAGCCATTGATAGCTATAGAGAAATGATTAATTACCTCGGCGAGAGCGATACAACCACCCGACGGATGCTCGAAGGTATTTTGGCCATGGAAGAAGAACACGCGGATGACTTACTAACGTTAGTTGAAAAACATGTTGCGACCGGCAATAAAAACTAAAGAACATTGAGCGTGTTGGCACACCGTCGAAACATCGTCAAGCGCCGCCAGGCACTGGTGGTGCGCAGTCAAGACTATCGCGTTCAAATCAAGCGAAATTTCGAGCAATTGCGGCCGCGCGTCGAATATGTCGCAACCGCACTCCGACTAATCAACTCGTTGCGATCGAAAATTAGCGTGATGGGCGGCATTGCCGCTCTGTTGCTGGTGCGGCGCCGGGGCACTGTCTCAAGCTGGTTTAAGCGCGCATGGATATTTTGGCAGCTCGTAAGACGCTTGAGGAATCGATAAAAGCCCTTAAACGAAGGCAAAAGAAATGGCTGCAACAATTTCCCTGGACGAATCCGGCCACCCGCAAAATCAGTCATTGATGTTTATTCCTTCTGCGGAAGGCTTAGAGGCGCCGGATCAGTCGGACTCTCCGTTAAGAGAGGCTTCCGCCGTTGAGACCGAAATCGCAAGTCAAGCGCCGCTCCCGGTGCCGAACGAGCCCATTAAACTATTCTCGCCACCTACTTCGCTCATATCCTCGCGCGGCGACGGTGCGTTATTCGGGTTAGTCATTCTTGCTACGCTTTACACACTGTATTTTGCCCGCGCGTTAGCGTTGCCTGTGGTGCTCGCCGTTTTATTTTCTATTTTGCTATCGCCCGCTGTTCGCGCCTTGCACCGCATTCGTATACCGGAAGCGGTTGGCGCGTTAGTTGTAATACTCGGGGTTATCGCGATTCTAGGATTTGCAGCAAATAAATTATCGGCGCCAGCGACAGAATGGCTGAATAAAGCACCGCAAAGTCTCAGCCAGATTGAACTCAAGACCAGATACTTGAAAAATTTTGTCGGTGAAGTTCGACGAATTACCGATCGAATCGCAACCATGACCCGTGGCGCCGGCGAGAAGCGGCCGCGCGAGGTTGTCGTAGAAAATACGAACTGGAGCACTGTGCTGTTGGGCCAGACGCAGTATGTTGTGGTCGGATCATTGTCTACACTGATCTTATTGTATTTTCTGCTGGCCTCGGGCGACAGTTTTCTACGAAAGCTCGTGCGCATCCTGCCACGGTTACGCGATAAGGTACGGGCAGTTGAAGTGACACGCGAAATACAGCACGAAATCGGACGTTATTTTTTAACGGTGGGGTGTATTAATATTGCCCTTGGCGTTGTAACGGCGATTGCGATGTGGATCTTAGGCATGCCTAATCCCATGCTCTGGGGCGTACTCGTCGCGATACTCAATTTCATCCCCTACGTCGGGCCGACCATAAGCATGATCACGCTAACGCTCGTAGCATTACTGACCTTCGATACGCTGAGTCAGGCGTTGCTGGCACCACTGGTTTTTGTCGGTTTGACGCTATTTGAAGGACAGTTTCTACAACCAATTATTGTCGGTCGTCGCCTGGCGCTAAATCCGGTGGTCATTTTCATAAGCTTTTTACTATGGGGATGGCTTTGGGGGATTGCCGGTATGTTCATTGCCGTTCCTCTGCTGGTCACGATAAAAATCTGCTGCGAGCACCTGGCGCCTTTAGCACCGGTTGCAGAATTTCTAAGCCGAGAGTAAGTCGTAAGGTTTAGTGGACTTTTAATGTCGACCTTACTCACTCTTAAGAAAACAAAAGGGAACAGGATGAAATGTTTCATCGCAATAATTGTGCGTGATTCGCATCGTGCTTATCGTCATTACGTACTTTGGACGCTAGTAATATTAATCCAAACTGGCTGCGCTTCGTTACCTGATCTACAGGGGTTACGACGTGGTTCTACTCAAATCCAACAGACGCAGTTATTGAACGCCCAGCGCGCTATTTCGCATCGCCAAGCCCAACCGATTATCGAGAAGTTGGAGCGTGCAGGCGAGTCCAATTTGTTAAGCCGCCATTTAGCCTACGTTGAAGCGATGAATGGGCCGCCACTCATTGCGGGCAACGAGGCGCGCCTATTGATCGATGGCCCCGCTACTTTTACGGCCATGTTTGCCGCTATCCAACGGGCGCGCGATCACATCAATTTGGAAAGCTACATTTTTGACGACGGCGATATCGGGCGACGGCTCGCGGATTTACTTATAGCAAAACGCGCCGAAGGGGTTGAGATAAACATTATTTATGACTCGGTGGGATCCATGGCGACGCCCCCGGCGTTTTTTGACAGGCTGAAATGGAGCGGAATCAACGTCTGCGAATTCAATCCTGTCAACCCACTCAAGGGTCGGCGCTGGCGGATTAATAACCGTGACCATCGCAAGCTGTTAATTGTGGATGGTGGAACCGCCTTTACTGGCGGTATCAATATCAGCGGTGTTTATTCGACCGGCTCGTTCGGTAGTGGACGAAAAACAGCCGACAAGACAAAAGGGTGGCGCGATACCCACGTACAAATAGAAGGGCCAGCGGTGGCCGAGTTCCAGCGTTTATTTCTTGACACCTGGACTAAACAATGTGAGCCACAATTACCGCAACGTAATTTCTTTCCGACGTTATCTGGCAAGGGTGAAAAAGTGGTTAGTGTAATCGGCAGTAGTCCCGATGATCCACTTAACTTGACCTATGTTGTTCTACTTTCGGCGATTGCCCATGCCGAGAAAAGTGTCTACATAACGGTAGCGTATTTTGTTCCAGATCCGCAAACGATCGAAACGCTCCAAGCAGCCGCGCGGCGTGGCGTCGACGTAAAATTGATACTTCCCGGTTTCAGTGATTTTGCCGCCGTGTTCCATGCCGGTCGTTCTCATTACTCAGATCTATTGCGAGCTGGCGTCAAGATCTACGAGCACCGCGCCGCATTGTTGCACGCCAAGACCGCCGTCGTCGATGGCGTGTGGTCTACCATAGGATCGACCAACATGGACTGGCGTAGCTTTTTACACAACGACGAAGCCAACGCCGTAATCCTCGGGGAAGATTTCGCAAATGATATGCAACGTATGTTCGATCGAGACTTGGCCGATGCGTCGCCGATAAATCTCCCTGATTGGGAAGCTCGCAGCCCGGCAGTCAGACTCAAGGAGTGGGGCGCGTGCCTTTGGGAGTATTGGTTATAAAGTCTCGTGCGCAACGCAAGGTGAAATTTCGGTAAAAATTACATAATTATGTAAGACCTACACCGTTGCTGTTCGATTAAGCTCGTTCGCCCTGAGCCGGTCGAAGGGTGAATGGGCTTCGACAAGCTCAGCCAGAATGGAATAAATCAGCGAAGTGGATAGTATTGAGACCTACACCCTCTTTTTCTATCGCCCTCGAGGATTTATTCATCGCTCTACTCCTAGCCGCCAACTTCCCCCGCGACGACATCACGCTGGCACAGTGCTTGCTCCACTATAACGGGAGCTGCCGTGTCACTAGCAGATATACCGCGCTTGATGGATCGATCTCCCTCGTGAAATCAACCGGTAGTCGGCGCTGATTGCTGCCGTCTGGCAGCTTCCCTTTCTTCTTCCATCCCTCGCTGCGCCGCAATCATCAATACAGCGTTGAGAATTGGAACGGCGGAAAATCGCTGTTTAGTCTTTAGGAGACTTGCTTGCTCGCAACCTGGCGCCAAAACACGCTGTTTAATCACCGCTGGGCACCCCCTGCGGCGCTGGACGAAGAACCCATCCGCGCGGAGCTTTTTAGTCAAGAACGCTTAGAACAACACGCCCGCACCCTGGCCGTTGCCCAAGCTATAACGACCGCACCACGAAAAGTAAAATCGCTCGCGCTGCAAGTAAATATCAATCGTAAAATATTACAGACTTCTTTGCGTGCTATCGCGCTAGCCGAAAAAGATCAGCGGGCGATCACACCGGCTGCAGAATGGTTGCTCGACAATTTTCATGTTGTCGAGGAGCAGATCACCGATATTCACAACCACTTGCCAGATGAGTTTTATCGAGAGTTGCCCAAGCTGGCTGATGGGCCGCTCGCCGGGTATCCCAGGGTGTATGGAATGTCGTGGGCGTTTGTCGCTCATACCGACAGCCGTTTTTCTCCCGAACAGTTGATCGGCTTCGTTGCGGCGTACCAAGACGTGGCGCCGTTAACAATGGGGGAAATATGGGCGCTACCCATCACACTGCGCGTCGTGCTGATCGAGAACTTGAGCCGCTTTGCATTGAAAATTACTAATTCGCAGCGCGGCCGGCAACTGGCGAATCAATACATCAACGAGATTGACGGCGCCGATCAGCGCGGACTGCAAGTCGCTAAGGCTTTACCCGACGAGCCTTTGCGACGTGCGTTTGCAGTGCAGTTGGTGCAACGAATTCGAGATCAGCACCGAGTGACATCGTTCGAAACAAATCTGCTAAAGGATTGGTTGACGGAACAAAAACTCGGCATCGATGAGTTAGTCCAGCGCGAGCACGCTGCGCAGTCGGCCGCCAACCTGTCGGTTCGCAACATTATCAGTAGTATGCGAGTGATCTCGGCCTTCGACTGGCGCACGTTTTTCGAAGCGGTAAGTCTGGTCGAGCGACGCATGCGCAGTCACCCGACCTATGCAATCATGGATTTCGCGTCGCGTGATCGCTATCGTCACGCGATCGAGGAATTAGCCCGTTACTCGAGCCATACGGAGTTAGCGGTAGCGCAAGCGGTTTTGCAGAAAATCGAAGCGGCGACAACGACCGCGAACAACCTGGCAGGCAACCTGCCACGCGGCCTTGATCCAGGCTACTTTCTCATTGCGGAGGGACGTCCCCGCGTAGAGATCGAGCTTAACTATAGCCCTCCGCCGTTACAGCGACTAAAGCGCTTCTACAGCCGCTATCCAGCAGTTAATTATTTAGCCAGTATTGCTATTCTTACCACGTGCATCGTCGCCGCGCTGATAGGGAATAGCGTGGCCATGGGATTGACCCCAACAGAAATTATTGTTTTGGGATTGCTGAGTTTGTTTCCTGCAAGCGACATCGCGGTTGCACTGGTAAATCCTATGGTTACGCGGGCATTTAAACCTCGCCATCTACCGCGTCTACAGCTCGAAAATGGGCCCCCGGTCGAGTCGAAAACCTTCGTCGTGGTGCCTACATTGTTAACCAGCGTCGCCGCTATTCGTGCGCAGATTGCGCAACTCGAAGTCTATTATCTCGCCAATCCCGATGGCGCCGTGTATTTCGCCATATTGTCGGATTGGGTCGATGCAAATTCGCAGGGGACGCCGACCGATGCCGCATTGCTTGATTGTGCACGACACGAAATAGCCCTGCTGAACACGCAGCACGTGACAGCCGGTGGGCCGCGTTTTTACATGCTTCATCGCGCGCGT
>JBKJHT010000075.1:0-9464 GCA_046598945.1 Burkholderiales bacterium
TCAAGTAAGCGTGTAGCGCGCCCACGTTCACTTAAGGTCATCTGCTCGATGAGTTGCTCGGGCGCGTAGCCGCGGTTGGAGCCAGGCTGGGGCAATTTCAAGTCCCGCAGCGCAGCTTTGAAGTCCAAACCGTCAAGCATGCGCTGGAGCAAAGCCAAGCCTCCCCAGGCAGTGACCTCGCGGGAGGTGAATTTCAGGTCGAACGGGTCATTGGCTGCCATCAGTCTCGTCCTTGCATGTCAGTTCGTTGATTTCATTGAGGTGTTCTAATGGTACCCATTAGCAATCAGGCCCTCTTGTGGCCGCTACGTCGCCAGCCATGAACGGCGTCGGCTCCTAATGGACAATCTCGGTTTAAATTAACTAACAACAAAAGAGATACAAATTCGTGTTGGCTTCTAAACTAGGGAAGCCGGAGACCCGATCAACGTAAGATGGAAAGGTCGACTGGCGCATATGCGAAATCGATTCATGAGCACGGAATTATGCGAAACTGCCCCTAAAAACCTGTACATATCCTGTACATGGCCCACAAAAAGAAACCGGGTTTTAGACAAAATTGGCCAAAACCAGCGTCGTTATTGGCTCCCCGACCTGGGCTCGAACCAGGGACCTGCGGATTAACAGTCCGTCGCTCTACCAACTGAGCTATCGGGGAAATTTTCGGTGTAGTTCGAGTTGCTGTGAAAAACTCGGACCAAGTGCGTACGCACTCAATCGCAAGGAGCGGATTATAGAGCATTTTGTCCTGTTGAAAAAGACCCTGATGCATCTAATCGCAATGATTTTGTTGCGCGCCTTGCGCACCAGCCAATGCGTTGGGATAATCGAGTGATGATGACAACTGCTTTCATTACTCATTCCGCGTGCGCGCTGCATGACATGGGCGCGGGTCATCCGGAATCGCCGCAGCGCTTGGGTGCGATCAAAGATCGGCTGATTGCCGCCGGGCTCGATGGGTTGTTGCAGCACTATGAAGCGCCGCGCGTGAAGCGCGAGCAATTGCTGCGCGTGCATAGCGAAAGTTATGTTGATAAAATTGAGGCGCAAGCGCCGCGTGAGGGGTTAGTTCAACTCGATCCCGATACATCGATGAATCCCCATAGCCTAGAGGCAGCGCGGCGCGCCGCGGGGGCTGTTGTATTGGGTGTCGATTTGGTGATGACGGGTACGCTGCAGAACGCGTTTTGCGCCGTTCGCCCACCGGGTCACCATGCATTGTCGAATCGGTCCATGGGATTTTGCATTTTCAATAATGTCGCGGTTGCCGCGGCCCATGCGCGGGCTGAGTATGGCGTCAAACGCGTCGCAATTCTGGATTTCGATGTGCATCATGGCAACGGCACGGAAGAAATTTTTGCCAACGAGCCTGATGCCATGTTGTGTTCCACATTCCAGCACCCTTTTTACCCCTACGCGGGTGCCGACACGGTCAGCGATCACATCATCAATTCGCCGCTGCCGGCAACCTCCGGTGGTGAGGACTTTCGTGCAGCCGTTCTTGCAGACTGGATCCCAAACGTCAGCCGCTTTCAGCCGGATCTTATTTTGGTCTCCGCGGGCTTTGACGCCCACAAAGACGACCCGCTCGCGTATTTGCGATTAGTAGAAGACGACTACCGGTGGGTCACGGCGGAGATTGTTAAGTTAGCGAATGAGTTTTCAAAAGGGCGGATAGTGTCGACGTTAGAAGGCGGCTACAACCTTGACGCGCTAGGTCGCAGTGTCACGGAACATATACGCGTGTTATTGAGCTCAAAAAACTAATGTCCCTCGTATATGCGCGCGGCTAAATGTAATGACCATTGCCTGAAGAACCGCTCTGGGACTGGCTTCCAGGTCAGTACCTGCACCATTTAGCGATTTGTTGCTGCTTTCCTAAACACCTTTTTCCATTTCACGGAATCGGTGCGCATCAGTTTTTCTAGTTCTGTCACCGAGGTGCCGACCAACTCGATGCCGAGTCCTTTAAGTTTTTCTTGCGCGTCTTTTTGCCTGAGCACGGCGACAATTTCTTGGTTGAGTTTTTCGACGATCGTCGGTGGTGTGTTGGCGGGCGCGAAAAATCCGAACCACGCGGCGGATTCGTAGCCGGGCAAACCCGCTTCTGCCATCGTCGGCACCGTCGGTAACAACGCGCTGCGCTTCGCCGTGGTGATGGCGAGGGCGCGCATATTGCCGGCTTTGATGTGGGGGAGGGCGGAGGCGATGGGATCGAAGATGATTTGTACTTGTCCCGAAATGAGATCGGTCTCTGCCGGGCCGCTGCCCTTGTAGGGAATGTGGATGAGTTCGATTTGCGCCATGCTTTGCAGTAACTCCGCCGCTAGGTGTAACGAGGTGCCATTGCCGGCTGACGCATAGGCCAAGGCGCCGGGTTTTGCTTTGGCGAGTGCGATCAACTCCTTGACCGATTTTACCGGCAGCGCGTTGTTCACCGCGAGTAAGTTAGGCACGCGCACCGCCAGGGTGATTGGCGCAAAATCTTTCAGTGGATCGTAGGGCAGCGTGTCTTGCAGATAGCCATTGGTGACCAAACTCATCCCGGCAATCATGATGCTGTAACCGTCCGGCGTTGCTTTGGCGATGAGATCGTGGGCGATGTTTCCGCCGGCGCCGGGACGGTTCTCGACCAACACGGTTTGGCCGAACCGCGCCGTGAGCTTGCTGGCAATGATACGTGCGGTAATGTCGGCGCCGCCTCCGGGGGAGTAGGGCACGATGATTTTGATGGTTTTGCTGGGGTAGGTCTCGGCGGTCGCGATCGAAATTACACCAAGCAGTGCGACTATAAAAAGCGTAGTCACAACCTGCAACGGTTGCTTGCTGCCGCGACTAAGGCTAAGCATTGACATCACCCAGCGTGTCATTCTCGCGAAAGCGGGAATGTTGACTTGCGAAGGCCAAATGGATTCCCGCTTTCGCGGGAATGACAGTAAATCAACGCCGTTACTTCCCATCTTTCGTCGCCGCCGTTCGCTGCGCCAAAAACTCGCCCATTTTTTTCTGCGGCAAGCCCGTGCCGTAGGCAAACGTATTGGCCTTGATCGCAGCCGCGATAGCGGCATCGAAATCCGCTTGTGTGGTTTCGCGGAAGCGCCGCTTGGTCAACGCGATTGCAAGCGGCGGTTGTGCCGCGATGCTCTCGGCGATTTTAGCCGCACTCTCAACGACTTCCTCGCGCGGGGCGAGGCGCGAGAGCAGCGCCCAATCGTAGGCTTCTCGGCCGGTGATCAATTTGCCGGATAAAGAGAGCTCGACGTTGCGGCCGAGCGGTAGATACTGGCTCATGAAATACGAGCCGATAATGCTCGCCAGTCCGGCACGAACTTCCGGTTGGCCGATGCGCATGTCGGCATAACCCACACGCGCATCGCAGAGCAAACCGATTTGAAATCCGGCGCCGGCGGCGACGCCGTTAAAAGCGGCGACCATGGGTTTTTCAAACTCACGCAGCGCTTGGAACATCGCCCGTTGATGGGTAAACCAGGTGGCGATGTCGGCTTGGGTAAACGCCGCTGCTTCTTCCAAATCTTGTCCGGAACTGAAGGCGCGATCGCCCGCACCGCTAATCACGGCGGCGCGCACGTTGTTGTCAGCGCCGAGGGTTTTAAACGTATCGATCAATGCGTCGCGCATCGCGCCATTAATTGCATTCATCGCCTCCGGCCGGTTGAGCGTGAGATAGGCGATGCCCGAGGAAGAAATTTCTTTGCGGATTAGGGTGCCAGTCATGGTGTCAATTGAGCGTGATGGCTCCCTGGGTGTGGAGATTTTTTAAAGTCGCTGCGTCGTAGCCGCACAGCGCGGTTAATATTTCCGCTGTGTGGGCGCCGAGTTGCGGCGGATAGCTGAGCGGTTCGGCGCCGTCGTATTTGAATGGATTGCCGAGAAATTTCATCGCCGCGCCGCTAACGGGATGAGGCAAAGTCTGCACCATGTCGCGCAATATCGCGACGGGTTGGGCGAGGGCATCGGCGACGTCGTTGACCGCGCCAACCGGTACGCGTGCGCGCACCAGGCATTCCACCGCGTCGGCGCTGTTGAGATGCGAAAAAATACTTGCCAGTTCCCGTGCTAACGCGGCAACATTTTTGATGCGTAGTTCACCATTGCTGAAACGCGGATCCGATGCCAGTTGGGGGGCATTGATGGCTTTGCAAAGCGGCTGCCAAAATTGCTCGGTGGCGGCCGAGATTGCGACGAATTTTCCATCCTTGCAACAGAACGCCTCGCTCGGCGCGAGCGTCGCATGGCGCGTGCCCGTTGCGCGTGGGACGTCGCCGGAGACGAAATAATTCTGCGCCTGCCAGGTCAACATCGCCAACTGACAATCGAGTAGCGAGACTTGGATCTTTTTGCCGACGCCGGTTTTGAGCGCGTGAATCACAGCGGCGAGAATGCCATTCGCGAGATAAAGCCCCGCGGCAAGATCGGCGACCTGATAGCCGACGCGATTCGGCTTGCCATCGACCTCACCGGTGATGCTCATCACCCCGCCAAGCGCTTGCGCGATGGTGTCGAATGAGGGCTGGGTGGCGTAGGGTGGCGCATCGTGCAGGCCGATCAATTGGCCGACGACGATACGCGGATTGATTTTTTCCAGCGCCGCAAAATCGATACCCAGGCGCGCCGGCACATCCGGCGCGAAGCCGTACATGACTACGTCGCACTGACGGACAAGATCGTGGAACACTTCGCGGCCTCGGATGGACTTAAGATTAATGGCGACGCTTTTTTTGCCGCGATTGATGGACAGAAAAAATGCCGATTCGCCTTCGAAATAGTATGGCGGATAGGCTCGCGATTGATCGCCGTCAGGCGATTCGATTTTGATAATCTCGGCGCCCAGCTCGGCCAGAACCTGACTCGCGAACGGTCCGCCCAATACCCAGGTGAGATCCAGAATACGCAGTGACGACAGCACGCCGTGTTTCCTCCATCGTTGTTTGTAGCGTATTGTAGGATACGATCGGTCATTTCGGAGCAACTGTGTTTAATATTCCTATTGTCGATTTAGTCGCGTTGTTGTGGTTTTTTGTTTGCTGGGCGGGCTACACCCTCTTCGCCGAACGTCGCGTCGGCCAGCGAAATAGCTTAGTCGTGGCGATGCGACGCTTTCGACGTGAGTGGTTTTTTCATATGTTGACGCGCGACAATCGCATTGGTGATATTGCCGCGCTGCATAATCTTTTCACCAACGCGACCTTTTTCGCGTCAACGTCTATTCTGGTTATGGGTGGCCTGGTCGCGCTTCTCGGGACTACGCAACAGGTGATGGATGCCATGTCGGAATTGCCGTTCGCGCGCAAAGAATCGGAACTGGTTTGGCGTATCAAAATCATTCTGTTAATTCTGACGTTTGTCTATGCGTTTTTTAAGTTCACCTGGTCGCAGCGGCAATTCAATTTTTGCACCATCTTAGTCGGCGCCGCGCCGCCACCGACGAACCAGCCGGAACAGCATGGCGCCTACATCGACATGATTACCGATGTCGCAAGTTATGCGGCGGAAAATTTGAACGAAGGCTTGCGCGCTTACTATTTTTCCATGGCGGTGCTGGCGTGGTTTCTGCATGCATGGCTTATTTTTCCGGCGACCGCGCTGGTGGTGTACATTCTGTATCAGCGCGAATTTCACTCGCGGACGTTGTATGCACTACGAACGTTTCAGAAGAAATAAGTGATTTTATAGTGACGCGAAAAACGCGAGATTGCTTCGCGTTGCTCGCAAAGACGCTGTAACGATTTTAGCGAACGCTATTCGTGAAACGCCTCTTCGCGCTTCTTGCGAATATTCGGCGCAACGATAATCAGCAACAGCACCGCGGCGACGAGCAGTAATGAAAAGCTCAGAGGGCGATTGAGAAATACCATCCAATCGCCGCGCGCGGTGTTGACCGAGCGGCGTAACTCTTCTTCCATCATCGGGCCCAGCACGAAGGCGAGCAACAGCGGCGCCGGCTCACAATCTAGCTTGATGAATATGTATCCGATCAAGCCGAACAGAGCGGCGAGCATCACGTCCATCACGCTGTTATTTAAACTGTAAACACCGATGCAGCAAAACAACAAGATGGCCGGATAGAGCAGGCGGTAGGGCACTTTTAACAGCCGTACCCAAATGCCGATCAACGGTAAATTCAGCAACACCAACATTACATTGCCGACCCACATACTGGCGATCATCCCCCAAAATAATTCCGGCCGCTGGGTCATCACCTGTGGGCCGGGTTGGATACCTTGGATGATCATGGCGCCGACCATCAGCGCCATCACGGGATTGGAGGGAATGCCGAGCGTCAGCATCGGGATGAATGAGGTTTGCGCCGCCGCGTTGTTGGCGGCTTCCGGCCCCGCGACACCTTGGATGGCGCCTTTGCCAAAATTCGACGATGGCCCGGCCAGACGCTTCTCCAGCATGTAAGAAGCGAACGAGCCTAGAATCGCCGTGCCACCGGGCAATATTCCTAGTAGCGAGCCCAGGCCGGTGCCGCGCAAAATGGCCTTCCACGAGGCGCGCAGATCGTCGCGCGTGGGCCACAGTCCGGTGACATTCGACGTGAAAACTTCGCGCTTCGCAACGCTCTCCAAACTTCGAATAATTTCCGCGATGCCGAACATGCCCATCGCGACGATGGCGAAGCCGATACCGTCGGACAAATTCGGAATACCGAAGGTGTAACGCTGCGTGCCGGAAGTAACATCGGTGCCAATGATTCCGAGCAACAAGCCGAGCGAAATCATGGCCAGCGCTTTAATCAGCGAGCCGTGGGCCAATACCACGGCGGCGACCAAGCCCAACACGTACAGCGAGAACCGTTCCGGTGGGCCGAATTTGAAAGCGAGGGCGGCCAGCGGTGGCGCGAATGCGGCGATCAGAAGTGTACCGACGCAGCCGGCGAAGAACGAACCGATGGCGGCGATCGACAGGGCCGCGCCGGCACGGCCTTGGCGTGCCATTTGATAGCCTTCCATGGCGGTCACGACGGACGATGCTTCACCGGGCATGTTGACTAAAATCGCCGATGTCGAGCCGCCGTATTGCGCGCCGTAGTAAATTCCGGCGAGCATGATAAGCGCCGATTCCGGCGGCAGGTTGAACGTGATCGGCAACAACATGGCGATCGTTGCGACCGGGCCGATGCCGGGCAGCACGCCGATCAGCGTGCCGAGCGTGACGCCGAGAAAACAATAGGCGAGATTTTTGAGCGTTAATGCAACGGCGAAACCGAGACTGAGATTGGCGAGCAGATCCATGTCAGGATCCAGGCCAAATTTTCATCGGCAGGCCGAGGCCGTAGACGAATAAACCGAGGGCGAGAGCGATTAAAGCGATGCTGAGAATGATCACGTCGCGCGCGCGCGACTCCACCGAGCCCAGGCAGCCAATGGCGATCAGGGCCGCGGTTGCGATTACCAATCCCGCGGGTTCGAGCAAACCGGCGAACGCCAGCATCGATGCCAGAATCAACACCAGCGGACGAAAACCAACGTGACCAACGGCTGGGCCGTCGATGATTAACGAGCGCAGGGAAATGATCAGGCCGAGCAAGGTTAGCAATGCGCCGAGCAACGCGGGAAAATACCCCGGACCCATGCGCGTCGTCGTGCCGAGGGAGTAATCGCGCCCGATCAAGAGCGCGGCGACGCCGACCACAATGAAGATCACACCCGCATAAAAATCTTTGGGGTGGCGAATTTGGAGCGCCAAAGGGATTTCCTCATGCTGTTGTTCTGTCCGGCATTCTTACGTGCCGGCGCGGATCCGTCAACCGTTCAATCGCGGGAATGTGCGGCGCTTGCATCCGCTCGCGCTGCGTCCGATTCGTTCGACGCCGCCCCCGCGACGGGCGCTATCTCTCGCCGGATTCTTTTCTCACCCCGTTCCAGGGCATGAACGTGGTATCGGACGATTGCCCCCAGAAACCATTAAACGAGCGGTAGTCCGCGGAAAATAAAATTCGCGCGAAGCCGGCGCCGTACTTGTCGCGCCAGGTGCAGGTAACGGTGTAGGTTCCTTCCAGCAGGCAGTCGGAAAGATTTCCCGACTCGAGTCCGGTTTCCTCTTCAACGACATAGGTTCCCATCAGTTTCTTGCCGTCTTCAATGACGAAAGTGGTGAGAACTCGATCCATGTTGTCGCCGTTGAAAACCTGCCCCTCGTAGGTTGCAATAATCTGTTTCGATGGCGTCGTATCGCTCTGGGCGAAGGACGTTGTGCACAGCGCGCTCAGCATCAGGCCGATGACGCAGCGAAGTATTGAATGTGGATTCACCAAGGTCTCCGAAAGGGGGGTGATTGAGCGATGTTAATGGTATCAGATGCACACTGAAGCGCAGGTGCGCATAGAGGCATGGCTGGAGAGGGGCGCGGATACTGCCTCCTGGCATGGCATGCGCCAGGAGGCAAGCTAAATGCGGAACGTGGCGCGATGATCGGCAGGATCGTTGCCACGGTTATTGCTGTACTTGAACGCGGAACTGAACGGTCGCTCTTACCCCTGGCGCGAGGCTGCCGGTGATATTCCATTGGATCGAGCCGGTGGTATTGTTAGCCGGTTCGCTGGTCACGGTACATCTGGTGCGCACCACGCCCAACGGGCAGCCCGCGCTCGCCCCCACATAGTTGGTAAACGCCGGCGTACTGTCGCTGATGACCACATTATTCGGTACGCCGGAACTATTGTTGGAATAGGTGATGGTGTAAGTGAGAATTTCGCGGAACCGGGCGCTCGCCTTATCGACTGCCTTTATTAGGCTCAACCCGGCGGTAGTCGGTGTGCCGACGGTCGTTGTGTCGGTGCGCGTTAGGATCAGCGCAAGCGCCGGGCTGGCGCCGCTATAGGTCAAGGTGGCGGCGACCGTAATTACGTCCCGCGCGCGGTGCAATCGATTAATGCCATTTGGACGTTTGCCAGGCCCGCCTCACCGCCGTTGAGAATGCCCTCGTTACCACCGGCGCCGCCGCCGGTGGTGCGGTCTGCAAAGCCCCGGCCGGTGACCGCACTCGGGATCGTCAGCGTGGCGTTCACAGTGGAAATGTCCATACCGGCGGAAGCGCCGCTAATCCTCGCGCTATTGTTGACGTAGGCGCCACGGGACGCGCCGGTCACATTCACATTGATGGTGCAACTCGATGCGCTCAGCGGTAACGTGCCCGCGTCGAAAGTAATATTGTCCGCGATGGAACTGGACACATCCACGTTGCCTGTGGTCGAGCCGGCCGCCAGGCTCGCCCCACTCAAACTGAAGTTTTGCCCACCACTGCTGGATACCGTGCCGCCATTGCATTGGCTGACGGTAAAGCCCGCTACAACGCTGACATTCGCTGGCAGCGTGTCGGTAAAACCCAAACCGCTGTGGGCTGCGCCGGCGGTGGCATTGGTCAGTGTGAAACGCAATACGGACGTGCCGTTCACACCGACCGTCGGTGTCAGGAAGGCCTTCGTGAGTGCGGCATTC
>JBKJHT010000158.1:0-17859 GCA_046598945.1 Burkholderiales bacterium
TTGCTGAAGAGCGGTTGTGACATCGACTTCACTCACTATAAGCGCGGCACCATCGCGCGCCGCCTCGACCGCCGCATGGCCATGCGCAATTTTGAAACCCTGCGCGAGTATGCAACTTTCCTCGAAGCCACGCCCAGCGAAGTCGAGGCGCTGTGCCAGGATCTGCTGATCCGGGTCACGGAATTCTTTCGCGATCCGGACACTTTCGATGCGCTGGCCAAGAGCGTCATCCCGCGTTTACTGGCGGCCCGCTCGAGCGAAATGCCCATTCGTATTTGGGTGCCCGGCTGCGCCAGCGGCGAGGAAGTGTATTCGATCGGCATCTGCCTGCTGGAGTCTTTGGGTGAGCGCGCCGGCCGCACGTCGATCCAGATCTTCGGCAGCGACGTCAACGCCGCCTCGGTGGAGACCGCCCGTGCCGGGCTTTACCTCGAGAATATCGCGCGCGACGTGTCGGCGGAACGTCTGCGGCGTTTCTTTGTGCAAATCGGCAATCAGTATCGCGTCGCCCAATCGGTTCGCGACCTGTGCATCTTCGCCCGCCAGGATGTCACCCAAGACCCGCCCTTCTCTAAGCTGGATTTGGTAAGTTGCCGTAATCTCCTGATCTATCTCAATCCCGTGCTACAAAAACGCGTGATCCAGTTGTTTCACTACGCGCTCAATCCCGAGGGCGTGCTGATGTTGGGTAGTTCCGAAAGCATCGGCACGTTCTCTGACATGTTTAGCCCTCTGGACGACAAACGTTTCAAGCTGTACGCGAAAAAGCCGCTACTCGTGCGGACGCAAATCGATTTTTTGGGCGAGCGCACGGCGCGTCGGGAACCCGAACTTATAACAAAGCCCGATGTGGCAACCGGGCCGATGCAACCCGGCATGGAGCCAGGCCACAGCGTGATTGACGCGAGGGAAGCGGATCTGCTACGGCGGTCCGCCGACCGCATTGCTTTGGCTCGTTATGCGCCGGCCGGCGTATTGTGTGACGAGGAGCTCAATATTTTAGAATTCCGCGGCGACACCGCTGCGTTCTTAGCTCATCCGCCCGGCTCGCCCAGCCTCAATTTGAACAAGCTGGTGCGGCCGGAGTTGCTGGCCGAAGTCGCAGTGGCAATCCGCCAGGCACGCCGGGATGCGGCGCCGGTGCGAAAAACCGGCCTGTGGATTGCGGCGCTAGGCCAAAGGCGGGAAGTGAGCCTGGAAATCATTCCGGTACGACGCGCGCCGACCGAGAGCGGCTGGTTCTTGATTTTCTTCGAGGAGATACTGTCGGTGCGGCCGATCGAGGCGGCGCCGGCAGGATTGATGGCGTCGCTTAGTGCACGCGTGCGCGGCGGCGCAAAGGCTCGCGCGCAAGCTGCGCGCCACGCTGAACGCGAGCATGAGGTTGCGCAACTCACTCGCGAACTCGATGCCACCCACTTACACGTCCGGACCATCACCGAGGAATTCGAAACCGCCCGTGAACAGCTACAGTCAGCCCAGGAAGAATTGCTTTCCAGCAACGAAGAGTTCCAGAGCACTAACGAGGAACTCGAGACCGCCAAGGAGGAGCTGCAATCGACCAACGAAGAACTCGCTACCACCAATGACGAGTTGCGCCAACGCAACGTCGAGCTCAATGAGTTGAACGGCGAATTGCAACAGGCGCGGGATTATTCCCGGGCGATTGTAGAAACCGTGCGCGAACCGCTGCTGATCCTCGACGGCGATCTGCGCGTGGTAAACGCCAACCGGGCGTTCTACACAATGTTCAAAACCAGGCCTGCGGTGACCGAACACTGTCTGCTGTACGAATTGGGCGAGTCGGGCAACCGCAATTGGGCTATTCCCGCATTGCGCCGGCAGCTTGATGAGGTTCTCCCGACCAGCTCCGCCTTTGCCGACTTCGAAGTCTCGCATGTGTTTCCCGGCATCGGCAAAAAGACCATGCGGCTTAACGCCACGCGGCTCGCTTGGGCAGGCCACGCACTGATCTTGCTGGCCATGGAAGATGATACCGAACGACTGGCGGCGTTCGACGCGTTGAAACAAGCCGATCGGCGCAAGGACGAATTTCTCGCCATGCTTGCTCACGAACTGCGCGGCCCGCTTGCGCCGATTCGCAACGCGCTGGAAATTTGGCGCGGCGGCAATGCCAGCGAGGACGCGCTGCGCCACGCGCAGGCGATCATCGATCGGCAATTACGCAAGGTAACTCGCCTGGTCGACGATCTGCTCGATATGTCGCGCATCACCAGCGGCTCCATCGCGTTCAAAAAAGAGCCGGTCGATCTAGTGCGCATCGCGCTCCAGGCGGTGGAAAGCACCAGTCACCTATTCGACGCGCGGCGGCAAAAACTCACGCTGAACCTACCGAGCGCGGGCGTGGTCGTTGATGGCGACGCGACCCGGTTGGAGCAAATTGTTTCAAACCTGTTAAGCAACGCCGCGAAATATACCAAACGCAATGGCCGCATTGCCTTAAGACTTGAGCCTCAGGGACAAGAAGCGGTGCTTACAATTGTCGATGATGGCATCGGCATCGCACCCGACCTGTTGCCGGTGATTTTCGATTTGTTTACACAAGGCGAGCGCTCGCTGGATCGAACACTAGGCGGCCTCGGCATCGGCTTGTCGCTGGTGCGCCGACTCACGCAGATGCACGGCGGCAGCGTTACGGCCGCAAGCAAAGGCTTAACCCTTGGCAGCACCTTTACGCTGCGTATTCCGCTGCTGATCGGCGCCGTACCGGTGTCCGCGCCGCCGCTAGCCTCACCGGCCGCGCCCGCCACACCCCGCCGGATTCTGGTGGTTGACGACAATGTCGATTCGACCGAGAGCCTGACGCTGTTGTTACAGTTGGAGGGACACGACGTGCGCGCCGCATTGGATGGTCACACGGCCATTGCCGCGGCCATGACGTTTCACCCGCAGGTGGTGCTGCTTGATATCGGCCTGCCGGACATGGACGGGCTGGAGGTCGCGCGACACTTACGTTTGCGGCCTGAAACCAAGCAGGTGCTGATGATTGCGCTGACCGGTTACGCCCAGCCGGAGGACCAGCAGCATTGCCTCGACGCGGGCTTCGACCACCACGTGGTTAAACCGCTGGACTTTGAGCGATTACGAACGCTGATCGCGGCCAGCGCTGAGGTGTGATCGACAGCGAGCGATTGGTGTAATTGAGGCAGCTCTGAGTTATTTCGAGTTCTAAGCACGACAAGGCGAGAAGGAAAAATTGTGACGCCGCATATGTTGATATGTAAGGTACAATTTTTGCTGAGTAACGCAGGATTGCGACGAAATCGGAATAAATCAGAGCTTCCTTAGGTGCCGTGCCACGAGCCGCACCGCGCTTGCCGTTCGGCATGCCATGCCTTGAGAGGCAGTGTCCATGCGGATTTCAGGCCAACGCTGTTTGTAGCCCGGATGAAATGGGGCATAACGACCAATGCTGCCACCCGTAATGGAATCCGGGAAACGCCCCCCGGAATTCGCTTCGCTCCTTCCGGGCTACCTTAGAGAATTCAATTCTCTCGCACGGCTCGCCGCCCATGATACTTTTCCATCAGCGCTGCGATGATCCCTTGATCTGGCGGTAATGTTCGATCAGCTTGATGGTCAGTATGCATAGGGATAACCAAGCGAGACCGGAACTAAAACCGGCAGCCACGTCGCTTGTGAAATGGACTTGTAGAAAAATGCGGCTGAACCCGACGGCCAGCACAAGCGAAATCGCACCTAGCACTGCGGGCAAGTGCCACACGGACGGAAGCGTTCGCAACGCCACGTAAGCTAGCATTCCATACGTCACCATTGCACCTGAAGCGTGACCGCTCGGGAAACTCCAACCGAGCGCGTTCGCCACGCCGTGCTCGTTTAGCGGGCGCAGACGTTCGAAATACAGCTTGAGCATCGGATTCAGAACGGCGTTGCCGGCCAAAGCACAAGCCAAGCCTATTGCGAACGGTCTACGTCGCGTGTGCCACAGCAAAACGAGCAGCGACCCTGCTATCGCGAATAGTAGCTGCCTATCGCCAAAGTGCGTCAAGACCGCGAATATCTGCAAATCTATGGGCGATATATTTGTTTTAATCGAATTCGTTATCGTAGCGTCGACATTGGAGAGCCGGCTATTCACGGAAATGCCTTGGGCGATCGCGATGAAGATGAATACTCCACCGCCCACCAATATTAAACCCAGCACATTACCCATCCAATAAACGGCGTTCGGCGATTTCATACGCGCTCGCGATATGGATTTTCCGTGGAAGAACCGCCAGCCCGCTGCTACAAAGATGAGCACTATGGCAAGCAGCGTTAGAAAAAAAGTTACTGCATTCGCACCCGCCTGCTCAGCCAACGTGAGCAACGGATCGTTAACCATTAATAACAGGTAACGAATGCACGGAAATTGCCTCAAAGCTTTGGGTCCGCTCATCGAAATCCCAGCGCTCGACCTCACAGTGGCGTTGGACCCGATCCGCGATACTTTTCGTTGCCTGTACGCGCAATCCAACGCGCAAAACATTAATCGAATTTGCGGTATTCGGGCGAACGCGATGGCTGATGGCGGTACCTGCCTGCACGACCCATAGCGGCTTTTGCAATTCCGGCCAGCGCTCATGCAACGGCAGCACGAACGGCAAATGGATATGGCCGCCGATCACAACATCGACGCCCGCCGCGGCCCACCGCCTAATCGCTTGCTCGTGTCCATGAATGACATTTTCAAGATCCCTCGCGGTCGTCACGGCCATGGGATGATGTACGACGACCATGCGGTACTTATCGGAACGAGCCCTTTCGCAACGTCGCGCAACGCGCTCGATCTGCTCGACGGAAATCTCGCCGTCTTTGTGGCGGTACCAACGTGTAGTGTTAAGCGCGAGGATCAACACATCGTTGTCCTCATATTCCGGTTCGAGATTACTGCCGAATGACGGGATGTAATGGCCGTATGGCGTGAGCACGCGAGCCACCAAATTGAAAAGGGGAATGTCGTGGTTTCCAGGTATCGCCAGTACGATTGGCGCCTTCAAGCGTTCGACGAACGCCCGTGCTGCGTTAAACTGTTTTCTGGTGGCGCGCTGGGTAATGTCGCCGGTTAGCAGTAATACCTGTGGATTCAGTTTGTGAGCCAGTTGCACTAATGCTTCGCCCACCGGCAGACGTTCGGCGCCGAAATGAGGATCCGAAACCTGCAGCAGTACCGTCAAACAGGATCACGCTCGGGCGCCGGAGCCGCCGGTCGCAATAGCATCAGCGGCTCAGGTGACACACAAAACTGCAGCGGCAAAGTCAGCCATTTTATTTCACCATCCGTCGCCACTTTAACTCGACGCGAGCTAAGGCGTCTCGACCGCGTAACGGTCAGTCGCTTGAAAGTAAATTTCTCGACCTGATCGGCTTCACCTAACTTTCCTAACACGCCCTGAAATATGAGCCAAATCATCGCCAAGCGACCGACTGGACGCAGCGCGATAGCGGCCAGTTGCCCGGCATCAATGGCGCGCGATTCGGTAAAACCAAGTTGCTCCAACTGTAACGCGTTATTTCCGACAAATAGCGACGGCGTGCGTATATCGTGCTTTTTACCGTGTACTTCGATACTCAAGTGGAGAGTGCGATAGCCGCCTAGTAAGGTCGCCAGCGCGGAACTAAAAGCCACCCAACGTCTGCGGCCCAATTGCTGTTTCCAAGCTTCGCGATCTTCCAACAGCTTGGGATAAAGCCCAACGCTGGCATTAACCAGAAACAAATGATCATTCACAAGCCCTACCTGCACCGGCTGCGCGGATCCTTGCAGTACGACTTGCATACCCTCTCCCGTATTGGCTGGAATTCCGTGGGTGCGGCTAAAATAATTAAAAGTTCCTTTTGGCAAAACGCCGAAGGTGCAGTCACTTCCAAGGACAGCCTGTGCCACCGCGTTAATGGTACCATCACCGCCCGCTGCAACGACGATCCCGTTCACCTCCTTTGCACGACGCACGGCTTCCTGCGCTAACTCAGCAATACGGCGCGGATCCTCTAGCACCATCATATTTAATTCTCGACCCGCGTTAGTGCAGGCGCTCTCGATCGCTCCCCGAGTTTCCGCGGCATCGCCATCCCCGGCGCCGATGTTAAACACAATGAATAAGGGTGGACTATCGGAGGACATCGACGCGTGTAGTTCAAGTATGTTCGTGGAAGCGCTGATTTATTGCGATGTGGAACGCGAACTAAATCAGACCGTCCTTAATGAAAATTGCGGGGCTTAACAACCGGCGCATCTTGCAGAGGCACATCGGTGGAGCCGGCGCGGTAGGTCCAACCCGCACCGGCCCACAACCGAGTTTAGACTTACTTAATCCATTGGTGGTCTAAAAATTCTACGCGGCTGACAATTCCATCCCTGTTTTTATCGAGCTTTTTCCAAGCTTTTTTGACGGACGGGTTAGCGTTTGCTTCGCTCCTGCGAATAACACCATCGTTATCGGAATCCACCCTGGTAAATAAAGCTTCCGGGCCCGGTGCAGTCGACGACTTCGCTAGCGTTCCTAAATACCGATCCGTTTCTACCCGGTAATTCTGATCATTTATTTCGGGCCAACGATCCTTTTGGTATGCCCGTTTAGTGTCGATCGACTCCTTGTCTATGTTGAGGATCAAATCCTGGTCACCGGCAACGTAGTTGAATGCTCGCAATGGCAGGGAAATAAGCTTGTCATTTAAATTCCACGATTGATCGAACTCGAGCACGGCGTAGTGGATTCTGCCACTGGTCATATTCACCACCAGGTCGTCGATCTCTCCCATGTCCTTACCGACGCGGTCGTCGACGTCTTTTCCGATTAGCTCGCTGGCGCGGACTAGTTTTTGATTTGGAATCGCCTTCAGTTTGACCGTTTCGCCATGGTAGTTATCAACTTGCTTGCCGTACGCGAGCCAATCCGGCCAACTATCCCGCGCGAAACCCGGCGCCGCTTTAAGCTTGTCTTTATCGACATTCAATACCAATTTATCCGTATCGGCTGAAGTTTGGTTGAAAGCACGCACGGGATAGGCAAATAACTTTTCGCCCAAGCCTAAAAATCCGCCAAATTCCAAGATCGCGTAGAAAACGCGCTCATTGTTAACGTCGATTACCAAATCTTTTATTTCGCCAAGATTTTCTCCTTGCGAATTTTCAACGTTCTTGCCGATCAACTGGCTCGCCCGCATGAGTCGAAAAGCCTTCGCCGCCGCTGAACTTTGTTCAACTGCTTTATCGCCTTCCGCAGCGGCGGTGGAGAACGCCAACGGCATTCCTAATAACGGGATCATCATGGAGATAACAAAGGTGGGTTTAAGTTTTATATTCATCGCTAGTCCTCAGGTTAATAAGTTTATCGTTGCGTGCCGTTCTGCTAAACACGCTACGATCGGGCTACAGCACGATTCGTGCCAGAATAATTCATGCCTCAAATTCATGGCGTTTGTTCATAGCGGGTTCCGCACGACTAGCAATCCACCGAGATAAAAAGCGAATTTTGGTATCGGCATGGTTGTTAAGATGGTCACGTTATAAAACACGCAATGAAAGCTTCGTTCAATTTGAAAAATATACTCGATTTTTTTGCAATCTTTGCCGACCGAATACGCCCAGGCGGAAGACCGGCAACATTGCCTCGATGCCGGCTTCGACCGTCATGTGATTAAACCACTGGACTTTGAGCGATTAAGTGCGCTGATCGCCGTCAGCGTTGGGGAATGATCAAGCTCGGGCAATCGGCGTAAAAGGCGCCGCGCCACGAGCCTCGCCGCGCTTGCCGTTCGGCATGGCATGACGTGCGAGCCAGTATCCATAAGGTTCGCAGGCCAGTGCTATTTTTGTCGTAGCCCGGATGCAACGAAATGTAATCCGGGAAATACCTTCCCGGAATGGCCCAAGGCCAGCGGCTAGCCTACCGGGTGGCCTAGGGTCAGGGCTACGCAGTACGCTGCGCTGCTTCCAGGCTACGCAATTGAAATTAAATTTTACTTCACAACTCGCCGGCCATAATACCTTTCCATCAGCGGCGTCGCCGATATGCCGTGCACCACGATCGATGTTGCGATCACGCCGAAAACTACGTTGACGAACTCTGCTGCAACCTCGTTCGGCAGCCCTTGATTGATTGCGAACATCAAGTAATACAGCGATCCTAGGCCACGAATTCCGAACCAGGCCAGTAAGCGCATTTGCGCGCGCGGCGTACGCGAGCCCCCTAGCCCAAGTACAACCGCGACGGGGCGGATGAAGACGAACAGTAAAGCGCAAAACCACAGCACCGCAGGCGTAAAACTTTGCGTGGTAATCATGCTGCCGAGTAACACCACGACGGCGACTTCGACGATGCGTTCCAATTGCTCGTTGAAATCGATCAGCGCGTTAGCCATTTCCAGCGGTGTTTCCGGCGCGCCGTCCGCTCGGCTGTCGCGCACGACTGGCGTTTGAATTCGCAGTGAAATTTTAGTCAGTGCCGCCGTGAAACCGGTGCGGCCGATGCGGCGCAATCCGAGTCCGGCGGCGAATACGGCGAGGAAGCCGTAGCCATGAATGAGTAACGCCAAACCATAGGAAAAAGCGATCAGTCCGAGCGCTAAAAACTCCTCCAAGCCCAACGCCTCCCGATGCACGCGGCGCAGATATAACACCCAGTGGCCCACTAAAAATCCGCACAGCCAACCGCTGGCAACGCCGGCTACTATGGGCCACGCCACATCGTTCCATAGCCAGAGTGAGCCGTTCGGTCCGATTTCATGCAGGCCCATCAGCCCCAGTCCCAGCATCACAAACGGGAAGGCGATGCCGTCGTTCAGTCCGCCTTCCCCGGTCAAGCCGAAGCGCACTCTATCTTTATCGCCGGCGTTGCGCACCTGCACATCGGACGCCAGCACCGGATCGGTCGGCGCCAGAATGGCTCCCAGCAGTAGCGCCGCCCCCACGGTCAGATTCAGCGCAACCATCGCCAGCGCGGCGATCAGGCCGATGGTGATGAACATGGTCCAACCCGCCAGCCGCAGCGGCAGACGCCACGCGCGGTCGAACACGCTGACACGCAATTTCAAGCCGACGGTGAAAAGGGAAATGAGAACGGCGACTTCGGCCACTAACTCCAGCGTCTTGGAGTGGGACATCGGATCGAGCGTGATCAGGCCCACGCCGTAGGGTCCGAGGGCAACTCCGATAAACAGATAAATGATCGCGGCGCTGATCGGCAAACGCTGCAACAGCGTGCCGACGAGCACCATGAGCAACAAGAACGCGCCGATGAGAAGAAACCAAGTGGTAAGCACCGTGAGGGTGGGGCCTCGCGAATACTACGGCGTGCGCCGATGTTTAACGTTGATCACCAACGGCCGCCAAAGTATCGCGCGGGGCGGCGTGCAAGCGCGTGAACTCCGCACCGAATAATAAAATTTGTGCGGAGTAATAAATCCAAACGAGAATCACCACGAGCGACCCGGCGGCGCCGTATGACGAAGCAATTCCGCTGTTGCCTAAATACAAACCGATCATAAACTTTCCAACACTGAATAATATTGCCGTGATAACGCTGCCGAGCCAAACATCGCGCCATGGCACTACCGCGCTCGGCAGAACTTTAAACAATAAGGCGAAGAGCAGCGTCAGCATCGCAAAAGAGATGCTGAAATTGATCAACGACAAAACTAGGCCGGTGGCCCCGGCTAGCCCCTCAAGGTATCCGGTAAAGGCGGTGATTCCGGCGCTCGCAATCAGAGAAGCGAGCATCAAAAACCCAAGCGCGATAACGAGCGAAAACGATAACAGCCGGCTGATCATCATGGTGAGCCAAAAACTTCGCGGCTGTGACTTGCTTCGCCAAATTAAATTAAACGCATCCTGTAGCTCGCCGAACACCGCCGTCGCGCCGACTAACAATGTTGCAATACCAAACAGCGTCGCCGTAAAGCCCGATGGCGATCGGTGCGCGTTTTCAATCATCGACTGAATCGTGACCGCGGCGTCGTGGCCCACCAGGCCTTGAATTTGCGTCACGACGTGGCCTTGCACCGCGTCGCGCCCGAAGGCGAAACTGGCAATCGAAATTCCGATAATCAACACCGGCGCTAACGAAAAAATCGTGTAAAACGCTAGCGCGGCGCCGAGACGTGGACAACCGTCATCGAACCAAGCGATGGCGCTTTTCTTCAGTAACCGGAAAACATTTGAGAGTGATCGCAGCAAAGAAAACTCACGATGCGGCGGGTTCGAAAAACGCGACTGTGATTTAGTTACGCGTCACCGACACAAATAGTGGCTAGCTCAATCGTGCTTCATGCCGCCATTCTTCTGAGCGTGTCGACGCGCCGGAGGGTGAGTTTGAGATAACCGGTTTTGCGTCACGCTGCTCGGTAGGTGTCGAAAGTTTACTGGCATCGACGGCGAAAATGGTAAACAAGAACGCAACAGCAACCGGCACGCCCAATAGCCACGTGACAATCATTTTCATAATAACTCCTGATTAAAGCGTTAATCGTCTTTGAATGAGTCATTATGACGCACAAACTGTGCCACGTTGAAACCACGGCAAATAGCCCGTTGAATCAAGTCGAAGGTAACTTTGGGAAGAACACTTTTACCGCAGACTTTGTAATTCTTACAAAATGACACGTCGTATTTACCTATCGTGGTGTTTTTTTCCTTATAGATTTCGATGATGCGATTCAACCGGATGAAGAGCGTATCGTATCGTCAACAGGCAATCGATATTTTTATTCGCCCATCCGCACACGAACCAGATGGGTAACCCCATCGTCACTCAACGTAATGGCATGGTCTACTTGAGGGACGCCATTGAGTTCAACGCTGGCAGCGCTAAAACCTACCGAATGCGGATTTTCGACGGTGATTTCATAGACTGAGGTTTTGTAGCGGAGCGTCATTTCATAACTGCGCCAAGTGCTGGGAACGCAAGGTTGAAAGGTTAATTTACCGTCCCGAATGCGCAGGCCTAACACGCTCTCAATGCCGGCTTGATACAACCAGCCGGCAGCACCCGTGTACCAAGTCCAACCGCCGCGCCGGGTATGCGGGGATTCCGCATAGACATCGGCCGCGACCACATAAGGCTCGACCTTGTAGGCGAATGCACCCGCGCGCGTGGCGCTGCGATTGATGGGATTCAACATGCCAAACAGCTCACCGACTTTGTCACCCTCACCGAGGATGCTGTTAGCCATTAGAACCCACACGGCTGCGTGAGTATATTGACCGCCGTTTTCACGCACCCCAGGCAGATAACCTTTTATGTAGCCAGGATCGAGGGATGTTTTCTCAAACGGTGGCGTAAACAGCAAAATTAGATCGTCGCCGGTTCGAACTAAATATTCATCGACGGCAGCCATCGCTTGCCGCGCCCGGCCCGGATCGCCCGCGCCGGAAATGACCGACCAGCTTTGCGCCAGCGAATCGATGCGGCATTCGGTATTGCCGGCCGAGCCCAGCGGAGTACCGTCGTCGAAATAGGCGCGACGGTACCAACTGCCATCCCATCCCGCTGTTTCGACCGCACTCTTGAGTGCCGCCGCATGATCGCGCCATCGGGCCGCTGCTGCGCTTGCGTCGCGCGATTCGGCCAGGCTGGAAAACGCCAGCAGCGTCGTATGAAGAAACCAGGCTAACCATACACTCTCGCCTTGGCCTTTGTGGCCGACCCGGTTCATGCCGTCGTTCCAATCCCCGCCGCCCATCAGCGGCAGACCGTGGACGCCGGTGGTTAAGCTGATATCAAGCACGAGTGCGCAGTGGTCGAATAAGGTCGCCGTGCGCGCGGAACGTACCGGCTCAAAATAGGCGTCCTCCTGTTCCGGTAATAATTGTCGACCTTCGAGGAATGACGTCACCTCATCCAGGATCGCTGTATCGCCGGTCACGGCAACATAATGTGCGACCACGTACGGTAACCAAATTCGGTCGTCGGAAAAATGCGTGCGTACGCCGCGGCCCGTTGGTGGATGCCACCAATGCTGCACGTCCCCTTCGATAAATTGCCGCGCCGCGGCGCGCACAATGTGCTCGCGGGCGAGTTCCGGCGCCACCATTGCGATTGCCATGCTGTCCTGCAGTTGATCGCGAAAGCCATAAGCGCCGCCGGCTTGATAGAACCCAGCGCGAGCCCAGTAGCGGCACGCCAGTGTTTGATACAGCAACCAACCATTGAGCATGATATCCATGGCTGGATCGGGTGTACGCACTTGAACCGTGGTAAGCAACTTGCTCCAGTTATTTTTCACTTCGTCCAGGATTTCGCTTGGGCGAGTAGCGCGCAAACGGCGCAACAATGATCGAGCAGATTCGGGGTTGTCGGACTGGCCGAGGAAGAAAACCAATTCCACTTGCTGGTCGGGTAGTATTTCAACCGTTGTTTGAAGCGCGGCACACGGATCGAGCCCAGCGCCGCTTCGTCCCGACAGGGTTGCACCGCGCTGCAGTGCGGCTGGATTGCGAGCGCTGCCGTTACGACCTAGAAACTCGCTTCGATCGCACGTCCAAGCGGTTTGCCGCCCGGCGAAATCGGCGAAGGCGATGTGCTCGCCGAAATCGGCGTTCCAAGGATTGCGCGCGAACAGCGCGCCGCTATGTTCATCGCGCTGCGTAACGATGAATGGTGAACCCATCCCACGCGTTGTGCCGAGCACCCATTCAACATAGGCTGTCACGGAAATCCTTCGCGTTACGGCAGAGCAATTGCGTAGCCGCAGGCAGGAAATCTTGACTGGATCATTCCAATCAGCGAACACCTCAAGCTCACTGGCAATGCCGTATGCGCCGCTGTGAAAGGCGCTGTAGCCCTGGCCGTGGTGTGTTACGTAGCTGCTGTCGTTTAGCCGAATCGGCCGCGCGGTAGGCGACCAAATCCAGCCGTTTTCTTCATCCACTAGATAAAATATTTCGCCGGCGGGATCGCTGACCGGATCATTCGACCACGGCGTCAACTGGTTTTCGCGGCTGTTGCGGGCAAAGGTATAACCGCCGCCCGATTCCGAAACCAAGAAACCGAAATTCGGATTGGCCACCACGTTCACCCAAGGTGCTGGGGTGTTCTGGCCTTTGTTGAGCACGGTGACATATTCCCGGCCATCGGCTGAAAAACCGCCCAGCCCGTTAAAGAATTGCAATTCCGGTAGCGGGACTTTGATCGCTTCGAAGCTAGAGCGACGGACGCGCGAAGGTATAACGGCCGTTGGTTTTTCTTGTTTCGATGGTTTATCTAGTTGTTCGGTCAGACTGCCTTGCCCAGCGACTAATACGGCGCGCGCCGCCGTCAGGATCAATACCCGTTCGTCCGGAGATAGCAAATCAGCGCGCAACACGTAAACGCTGCCTTCTATCTCCTGCGCGCCGTGGGATGCCAAAGATTGATTGGTGCGCAGCATATTTTCGAGAAGTTGCTGCAGGTCTTGCACATAGGAAACGCCGCGCTCGTTTAAAATTACCAAGTCAACGGCCAAGCACTTAATGCGCCAATACTCGTGGGCGCGTAGCAGTTGCCATACGATTGCCATCGCATCGGCGGTGGCAATACGCAACACGACCAGCGGGCGATCGCCTGAAATACGGTGACGCCAGAGTCCGCTTGCCCCCACCCGATTCAGCCTTAGAAACTCCGGGCTGGGCCGCAACGATGGGTCCGGGAAAAGAACGTGATTGGCCAGCGACTGAAACCATTGCGCTTCTTCCGGTTCAATACGCAGGTAATGCAACTGAACTTGGGCAAAGGTCCACGCCAGCGCGGAAACACGCTCAAAAATGGCCGGGTCGCTATATTTGTCGGCCAGATCGACTACCGTTTGCCGCGATTCTCCTACCATCGTGGAAAAGATCACTTGTGCCGTTGCACCCGGCTCGATACGTACGCGCGTGCGTAAACTGAAAATCGGATCGAGTACCGCGCCGACGGTATTCGACAACGGCCTACCATCGAGCACGGCGATCGGGGCACCCAAATCGTGGCCCCGACCGATGAAACGCGCTCGGTCTGTTTCGTATTCAATCGAATGAGCGACACTACATGCAATCACATGCGCGGCCCAGATCGTTGCTTCGGTGTCGCTGCGAGGGCGACGCGTGGCGAGTAGCGCGCGCGTATCGGCTGCGTATTCCGTTTCGATGAACAAATTTGAAAAGCCGGAATGCGCGACGTCCGCTGCCAACGGCGCGAGCACCAATTCCAAATAAGAAGTTAATTCAAGTTCGCAAATTCGTGCGCCGCTGTTAGTCAACTTCAGCATTCGCACCTCGGCGTTGTCTTCGGGAGAAACGACCACTTCAAGCGTACTGGTAATGTCACCGTCCCGCCGCGTGATACGGGCACGCTCCTCGAAAAAAGTCGCGGCATAGTGATCGGGAGCTTGTACCGTAGGTTGGTAGCCAGCCGACCACGCTGTCCCTGTGGACGTATTGCGGATGAAAATATAGCTGCCCCAACAATCACGCGTGACATCCTCGCGCCAGCGCGTAATGGCGAGTTTCCCCCAAACGCTGTAGCCCGACCCCGCCGCCGTAAGCATCAGTGCGTAATGGCCGTTGGACAATAGATGCGTCGCGGGTACCGCGGTGTGGGGTGATTTAAAACGTCGTACGTTGGCCGGGCCGGTCTGCAGCGCTCGAATGCGGCGTTCTCCAGCCGGTTGCACCAACCGCGCGGGTGCGGCATCGGGTACTCGTTCCTGCAACAAAATTTCGATCGCCTTGACAATCGGATCGCGATGAAACCGGCTACGCATAATACCGTCATGGAGGGTATTGGAAAGCGCCACCAGCGACATGCCCTGATGATGGGCCATAAAAGCCCGCACCAATGCCATGTTCTGTCCTTCCGGCAAGCGCTCCGGCGTGAAATCGAGCGCTTCGAAATAGCCATAACGGCCGCGACCCCCAATGCTGTCGAGCGCACGAAAGTTTTTTAGTGCCGCGTGCGCGTCGTACATCGCGGCGAGTGCGGTCGCGTAGGGAGCGATGACGCGATCTTGTTCTAATCCGCGCTTTAACCCTAGGCCCGGTACGCCGAAATCAGCGTATTGATAAGTGAAGGCGCGGTCGCGGACATAAAACGCAGACTCGGAAATTCCCCATGGTGTTCCAGTCGCTTGTGCATATTCGATTTGCCGCTGAACTATGCGTTTGCACGTGTAGTCCAGCAAACTCCCGTCGGGCGTGTGCAGGACTAACGACGGCATCAGGTATTCGAACACCGATCCCGACCACGACAGCAGGGCCGACCCACCGGTGAGCAAGGTCAGCCGTCGGCTCAGACGAAACCAGTGGCGGACCGGTACATCCCGCTTGGCGATGGCAATAAGACTTGTCAGCCTCGCCTCCGAAGCCAGTAAATCGTAAAAACTCGCGTCCAGTAACCCTTCGGCGACCTTGTAGCCGATCGAAAATAATCGCTTTTCCGGATCAAATAAAAAGCCGAACTGCATTTCGGAAAATACGCGTTGCGCCGTAACAGCGAGCCGATCGATGCGCTCCCGTAGAGACTGGTGGCCGGCGATCGCATTGGTGATTTCTGCGTTCAAACTACCCTCTGAGGAGCGCTGTTCCGTGCCACCAGACTCAGTGGTTGCAACACTTAGTTGCGCTTCCGGCGCGAGCAGTCCTTGCTCACAAAAGCCCGGAAGGCTGACGACTGTCATTGCTTCCGTTTGCAACTTTGCTAACCCGCTTGTCTGTTCCGCGTTGCCGTCGATCGCCGCGGATTCTGTCTTTAACCACGGCATCAGAACGTTGATATCGCGAAAAATAGATCGAGCGTCGCCGTCCAGCGCTACTGCCCACGCCATCAGCTCCGAATCAACCTCGCCGCGCTCCTCAGTGAAGGCTAAGCAAAGGTCGCGTAGATGGGCGGCATGTCCACACAGCATTTGCCAACGTAAAAATAGTGCTTGCCCCTGTACAACTGGGTTAGCCAGGCATGACTCGACTTGTTCAGCGCAGCGTCGTAATTCATCCATGCTGACGGATAGTGTGCGTCGATCTTCTTTGGTTCGGGCGAGGGTTGCATTAAACAACCTTAGGGTATCGGCGGCGCCGGCGAATTGCGTCGTTGACACGATTGGCTGCCGCACGAGGTCTGCGCACGCTTGCTTGAGTGCGAGCAAATGCGCGGCAAGATTACCGCTGTCGACCGTCGACACGTAGCGCGGCTCGAGCGGCTGCATCGTGCGGGTATCGTACCAATTGAGCCAATGCCCGCGATGACGTTCCAGTTTGAGCAGGCTTGCTAGGCTAAGCTCGAGGCGCTCAGTCATATCCAGTAGGCCCAACCACCCAAAATCCCGCGCGGTCACAGTGGCTAATAAATATAGCCCCATGTTGGTAGGTGAAGTGCGATGCGCAATCGCAGGACGCGGATCTTCTTGAAAATTATCCGGCGGCAAATGATTGTCTTCTTGCGAAACAAACGTGGTGAAGAAAAGCCATATGCGGCGCGACGTGCCGCGCAATAGCTGTGTGTCGGCAAGGGACAGTGGTCGTATGGCGTCCACCAGGGGGGGCAAGCTCATCACTCGAGCAAATAACGGCGCGACCCACCACAACACCAGCAATGGCGCGGCGACGCGCAGCGACGCCGGATTGAAATACAGTACCACCGCACTCGCGCCGATCACGACACCGGTGGCGCTACGCAGCGGCCAAAAAAAATGGGTCAACGCAAAGCCGGATAATGCTTTCGCCTGCGCCGCCGTGGTCCATTCCAGTAGATTGCGTCGGGTAACGAATAACCGTACCAAGGTGCGTATAATGGCGTCCGCCATCAGCCAGGCGTGGTGCGCCAGTAGCGTCACGGAGAGCAACACTTGCCCCGTTGCCAACAGAATTTTTTCGCCAAAACCGCGCAGTTGCTGGAACCAACGCTCGCCACGCAACAACGCCACCAAACTATCCAGCAGCGCCACTAGCGCCGGAACCGCTAGCGCCGTAACAACAAGCGCAACCCATATGCCCTGCGGCGCCTCAGGCAACGCCCACGAAAGGACCAGCAGCATGAGCGCGGCCGGCGCCGACAGCGTGCGCCGCAGGTTATCCAACATTTTCCAGCGGCCAATGGCGGAAATATCCCGTCCCTGTGATCCGAGTATCCACGGCAGTAGTTGCCAGTCACCGCGCGCCCAGCGGTGCTGCCGCGCCGCCGCCACCCCGACGTGGGAAGGAAAATCCTCAAACACTTCGACATCGCTCACCAATGCGCAGCGAGCGAATATGCCTTCGAATAAATCATGGCTTAACAATCGGTTAGGTGGCACCCGTCCTGCCAGCGCGCGATCAAAAGCATCGACGTCGTACAAGCCCTTGCCGGTAAAACTGCCTTCGCCGAACAGATCGTGATACACATCCGAGGCTGCGCCGGCATAGGCATCGACGCCACCTGCGCCGGTAAATAAGCGTTGAAAAACCGAGCGCTCCTCGCCCTGCGGTAGCGATGGGGTCACGCGCGGTTGCAGTATGCTGTATCCGTGTACGGTACGATGGGTGGCACTATCGAAGCTGGGGTGGTTGAGCGGATGACAGGCAATACCGACTAATTGACTCACCGTATCGATTGGCAACTTGGTGTCCGCGTCCAGCGTGAGAACGTAACGAATCCCTAGTGGTAACGGCGGCTCATCCGCTTCACGCGGCAAGAATGAAGTGTCGGTCGCGCCGCGCAGCAGCCGGTTGAACTCGGTCAACTTGCCGCGCTTGCGCTCCCAACCAATCCATTTTCCCTCGCTTTCGTTCCAAACACGCGCGCGATGAAGCATGTAAAAACGCGGCCCACCGGCTGTCACGTGCTGCGTGTTCAGCAGGGCTATTTCGTGTCGTGCACAATCAAGCAATGCGGCATCGGTCGGCGTCCCCTG
>JBKJHT010000023.1:0-18329 GCA_046598945.1 Burkholderiales bacterium
TCTTAAAACCCGTGTTGCGCGCCTCGCTCTCATCGCATTTCGCACCAAACTGCTGTCGCACGATATCTACAACGTTGAGTCGACTTTGTCGCAGTGACGTCATAAGATTTCCGTTGCTGAATTTCGCTTCCATCGTAGCGTGAGGCGAATTGTCGTCATAACGATGTGGCATAAAAAAGGAGAGCTGTTTCCCCTCCTGACAAGTACGACGATTTCGGCAATCAGTTTGCAAGCATGATGATTGAAGATTCGTTCGCCATCTCCGTATGGACAAGCCGTGCAGATCGCTGCGCGACCGTGTGGACAACACGAAACCGTTGACCACACTTCTACACCGCCAGCCCACACTACGATGGAAATCTGGTTGCAATCAATTAGGCTTCCTGACGCGCTGCGCTTTGCCTTGCCATTTTTGATGAACGTCCTTACACTGCCGCGAAGCGGCGGCACCTATGCGTTCGTAGGCGCGACGGAGATCAACTAGTCCGACGGCACGGCGACGGGTTACGCGACCTGGAATCGCTGAAGCGCTTCCGCAGTACGGCTCGATAGGGTGTATCCCTGTCACGCTATTTGCCGGCCTGTTTAAATGCGTCGCTAAAGTTTGCCCCCTTCTCCAGGTATTCGCGCACACGCCGGTCGCGCGCATCAATCGCGGCGGCACGCATGACGACGTTTTCCACTACAGCGCGCGGCACGCACACAATGCCGGTGTCGTCGCCCACTAAGATGTCATCCGGTGCAACGTCCACCCCATCAAGCTGAATGGGAATGCCGGTCGCAACCAGGCGCACGCGCCGTCGGCCCGTTACCGGTAAAGAATGTCGCACGAATAACGGAAAACCCATGACACGCGTTTCATCCAAATCGCGCGAGCCGCCGTCAATGACGATCGCGGCTAAGCCGCGCAACTGCGCCACGCGCGCGGCGATGCCGCCGAGGGCGGAAACGGCCGCGCCGGCCATGGCGATGGCGACCACCGCGCCCGGCGGCGGTTGGTCGATGTACTCCCCTATCTTGAAATCCGCTTCGACGAACGTGCCGAGTACGCCGACTTCAAGTTGGGTGGTAAATGCCAGTCCCGCGAAACGCAATCCCGGCGCGACGGGACGTAATTTGGTGATCAATCCACCGAGGCCAAGATCATCCAATACCGCGCCGACGGTACTGCTGCCGTAGCCGCGCAATTGCGCGCAGAGTACGGAAATATCGGCATCCGTCATCGTGTCGGTTCCACGTCGAGCCGCGCGATAACGCCCTGCAGTTCCGACCGCACCGCCGGGTAGCGCTGTAGCACTAAGGGATCGTGGCCGGGGATAATATGGTTTGGCGAACTGGCGAGTTTGTGCAGCGTGTCGTAGGCATTCAACATGTCGCCGACGTTGTAAATGATGGGAAATGGTCGCCCCTGATTGATGTTGGCATAAAAATGTACCGCATCCGAGGCAAGCACCACCCAGCCACGCTTGGTCCAAACGCGCACCACTTGCATCCCCATCGTGTGACCACCGACGTGGTGCACGGTGAGGCCCGGTGCGATTTCCTCAACGCCATCGTGAAATCTCACCTTCCCGGCGAAGATGCGCCGCGTCATCGCGACGACATCGTCCACTTCGAAGGCGTGCCCAATCGCCGAATGGCACATACAGCGGCCAGTGCAATACGCCATTTCTCGATCTTGGATGTGATAACGCGCGTTCGGAAATAGATCGTGATTGCCGGCATGGTCGTAGTGCATATGGCTGACAATGACATCTTGCACTTCACCGGCATTGATGCCGATGGCGCGCAGACTTTCCGCGGGCGGATTCAATAACTTCCGTCCGCGTTTGTCCGCGGAGGTTTGCCCGAATCCCGTGTCCAGGATAAACGTGCAACTCTTGCCGACAATGGCCCAGATGAAATAATCGATCGGCATCGGCCCGTCATGGGGATCGCCGCCGAGAAAATTCTCGCTTGCCTTGCGCATGTGGTTCGCGTAGCGAATGGCATAAACCTCGAAAGGTTCGGGTGTTGACATCGGTTATTCCTTCAACATAATTTATTTAGCATCCGAAAAGCGGTGCTGTAAACGGGCAAGCTGTTCAAGGTACAGCGGTATGGTCCAAAGGTTAAGTTGCTGAGCGCCGTAATTCGCATCGATCAATCCTTTCAATAGGCGCGGGAAGGTGAATCCACTACGCACATAAGATCCCTTTGCACCCGACATACAATAGCGGGCGACTTGGGCGGTCCAGTTGGCCAAATCGAGCCAGCGTTGCCGCGTCGCGACAGCGTCCTTGGCTTCGTAGGGAAGATGTGCATACTTCGGATAGCGCAGAGAAATGGCCTCGGTGTGAAATGAATGATCGAGAAAATATTCGGCCGGCAAACTCGCCAGCAAATCGAACACCGACGCCGCTAAAAACGGCGCCAACACCTGGGCATCGCGACCCAGAATACTAAAAAACATCAAGGCGATTTCGCGTCGTGTGCGGTTGAAGAAATAAAACTGTCCGATCGGATTAGGGCTGGATGCATAGCGCGCCAACTCGGTCACCAGCCGCTCCTTCGCGAGTTCACGACGCCATCGATAGTGCGAATCCGGATGCAACATCGATGCCAGATATTTTTCACCACCGAGCATCATTTCCGCCAGTTCCGCCAGTTTGCCGCGCCGGTAAAGATCAAGATTCTGCGCCGTCAAAAACAAACCGGCGCTGAGGACATCGCCGGCAATACCATCGTAGAGGAGGTTGTAACCACCCGCGCGCACAAATTTGCTGAGCTCAAGCGTCCAGCCATGTTCATCGGAACAAAAACTAGTGAGTTCATTTTTGCGCAATTCCGCCTTGATCGGCTGCCGTGATGGCTCGATCACAAAATGCGACACCCCTACTGCGGCCGCCACCTCGGCGGCGATCCGCGCATCTTCATCGGGCTTCGGCGGAAAATGTTTCAAGGTGGCGCAGCAAGCCGGCAGATGGCCGCCTTGCGCCAGGGCAAACAAGATGTGGCGCGAATCACGGCCACCGGATAGCGGTAGACATAGGCGAGACGGGCGCGCCGACGACGCCAACTCGTCCACGGCAGCTTGGAAGCGAACACCGAATTCCTGTAGCGCGGCCGCGCGCGTCGGTGGACGGCCGTCGACGCCGGACGGAATAGCGGATGATGCGATGCGCCACGTTAGCGCCGACTCACGCATCGTGCAGCCGGGCGGCAGTGCTCGGATATGGCGAAACGGCGTGTCCTCACAGAGAAAAAAGCCGAGCCGCAGAAATACGGCGATTGCCGCATCATCCAGCTCCGGACTGGCGCCGGATTTCAGCAAATCGATGACTGAAGTGGAAACGCTTAACGAATGTGCGTCTTTGAAATAATAAGTGGGATAAATTCCGAAGCGATCGGTTGAAAGTTCAAAGTTCGCGCCGTCCCAACGCCATTTGGTCCAAACCCCATCCTGGTCTTGCGCTGTGTAGCCGAGAAATACCGACTCGTCGCCCGTTGCCTCGATCTGGCCATTCTGTCTACGCACCGTAAAATTCGGCGCACAATTCAGCGAACCGAGCTTCACCGATAACTATCCAATGATCGCAACGGATTTCACGCTATTGAATGATCAGCGGCACGCCAGTCTTAGCCTGAATTTCCTCGCGCGTCACGCCGGGCGCCAGTTCGGCCAGCGTCAATCCTTTCGGCGTGATGTCCATCACGCCCAGATCGGTAATGATGCGATTGACCACACCGACGCCAGTCAGGGGCAAGGTGCACTTTGGCAGAATTTTTAGATCCTCGCCGCCGTCTTTTTTCTTCGCCACGTGTTCCATCAGCACCAGCACGCGCGGCACGCCCGCCACTAAATCCATCGCGCCGCCCATGCCCTTGATCATTTTTCCGGGGATCATCCAATTGGCCAGATCGCCCGTCGCGCTCACTTGCATGGCGCCGAGGATGGAAAGATGAATCTTGCCGCCGCGAATCATGGCAAAACTGTCGTGCGAGCCGAAAATCGATGAGCCGGGAATGGTCGTTACGGTTTGCTTACCGGCGTTGATAGTGTCCGCATCGACTTCGTCTTCCGTCGGAAACGGGCCGATGCCGAGCATGCCGTTTTCGCTTTGCAGCCACACTTCAATATCGGAACGAACGTGGTTCGCAACCAGCGTCGGCAAACCAATGCCGAGATTGACGTAAAAACCGTCTTGTAATTCTTGCGCCGCCTTCGCGGCCATTTGATCGTGAGTCCAGGCCATGACTAGGCTGCCTTCTTTTCGGTGATGGTGCGTTTTTCGATACGCTTCTCGGGATGCGCGTTGACCACAATGCGGCTGACGTATATCCCCGGCAAATGCACGTCATCGGGATCGATCTCGCCGACCTCGACCAATTGCTCAACCTCGACGATGGTGGTCTTTCCCGCCATGGCGGCGGCCGGATTGAAATTGCGCGCGGTGCGGCGAAACACCAAGTTACCGCTCTTGTCCGCCTTTTGCGCTTTGACCAACGCCACCTCGGGATTCAGCGCCCGTTCCATCACATAATTGTGGCCATCGAATTCGCGAATTTCCTTTCCTTCGGCAACCAACGTTCCAACACCGGTGCGCGTGAAAAAGGCTGGGATACCGGCGCCGCCGGCGCGCAGTTTTTCCGCCAGCGTACCTTGTGGCGTGAACTCCAGCTCGAGTTCTTTCGCCAGATACTGACGCTCGAATTCTTTGTTCTCGCCGACATAACTGGAGATCATTTTCTTGATCTGGCGTGTCTGGAGCAATTTGCCGAGTCCGAAGCCATCGACACCGGCATTATTGGAAATCACCGTGAGATTTTTGACCTGGCTGTCGCGCAGCGCATCGATCAAGGCCTCTGGAATGCCGCAAAGGCCGAAGCCGCCGACGGCGATCATCTGGCCGTCTTTAACAATACCGGCCAGCGCGGCCTGTGCACTTGAAAAAACTTTATTCATGCTTTCATTGGTCCCGTGTTTGAAATTTTCTCCACCGAGTGGAGCGCCTGAAGCTTAGCCTCTGTTTGTGGGCAGAATGATACCATCCTGGATCACCCTCAACGCTGCGCGTCCGCCGCGCTGATGTTTCCTAAAAAACCAGTCAAGTCGACATACCAGATATTTCCCGCCGGATCCGCCGCCACGCCTATCGGCCGCGCGCCGAAGCGCGGCAAGGTGAAGAACTTAAACACTCCATCCTTGAAGCGCCCCAAACCGTGATCGCGCACCATGGCGAACCAAATGGCGCCGTCCGGCGCGGCCGCTAAACCGACCACACCGGCGATGCGCGATTCGCTCGGGATTGGATACTCGGTAAATTCGTCGTTACGGATACGTCCTAATTTGTTGCTGCGAAATTGCAGGAACCACACATCACCCTTGGCATCGACAGTGATGTCGGTCGGCGCGCTCGCGGGCGTGGGCACCCAGAACCAATCGGTTTTGCCAGTACTCGGATCGATGCGCACGATTTGCCCGGCCTGCTGCAATGTCGCCCACGCCTTACCGTCCGGCGCAATCGCTACGCCATAAGGTGTCCCGCGCGCCGATTGGAGCTGATAACGTTCCAGGGTGTTATCTTTTAAACGCGTCACGCTGTAGGCCGAGCCTTCCGCAAACCAGACGGCGCCATCGGGCGCGGTCGTGAGACGCTGTAGGCGCGCCACCGGCGTACCGAGCGAAAAAGTTTTAATTTCGTTGTTCGGCGCGATCCGTCCAATGCTCAGCGCCGGTGCATCGACGTACCAGGCGTTATTCTCTTGATCGACGGCGATGCCGATCGGGTCCATGTTACGAGTGCCCTTGTCGATACGCTCGATCTTTCCATTGCGGAACACGCCGATGGCGCTGGAAAAATCGATGGTGAACCAAATGCTACCGTCCTTCCCGGCGGCGATCGCTGCGGGAATGTCATCTTTTTCCAGCATCGGATATTCGGTTACGCGCGCGGTGGGCGGCGGCGCGAGACGCCATGCGGCATAGCCCAGGGTGGCGATTGCGGCTATCGCGATAAAAAGATAGGCGGAAGCGCTGGGTGTTTTTGTTTGCTTGTTGGGAGTGTTCACGTTGCGCTTTCGATGGGGTTTCCCCTCATCCCTGCCCCTCTCTCCCGAGGGGGAGAGGGGCATGTCTGATCGCCCGGCGGCGTAGGAAAATCGTGGCGCCGATTGCGAGCACTAGGCTCGCAATCACAGCCGCGAAAATTAGGTACTGCTTTTTCGCCTGTTCCCTGCGTCGTTGCTCCGCCGCCTGCCGCGCCACGCGCCACGCCTCGTTGTACGGCCGCAGCGAAAATCCGGCGTAGACGATATCGGGATCAATTCGATCTTGCGCCAACGGGCTGGGCTCCAAGTGCAGTGGCAACGCGCTTTCGACTTTCGCCCATGTTGCGCCGCTGTCTGCGCTTCGTATTAAGCCACGGTGGGTGGTGAGTACGATGGTATTGCCTGTTTGCATCGCGGCTATTCCGCGAATGGAAATGTTGGGATCGGGCAGTGGCTTGCCGTGGGTCTGCCAATTCTTACCGCCGTCGTCGCTGCGAAACAGTCGACTCGCGCCTGCCGCCCACAGCTTTTGCCGGTCGAGCAAATCAGCGCCAAGGGTATCGACGCGTTGATCGTCCCAATTTCCTGCCGCCCGTTGCCACGACATTCCGTCGTCACTACTGCGCCATATCCTGCCCGCGACAACGGCATGGATGGTGGCTCCTGGCTTATGCCCCGCCACAAGCAGCGCGGATATGGGTTCTTCAGGCAGGCCGCTCGCCGGCCCGCGCCAGCCCCGGCCGTCAGCATCGCCGATATACACACCATCATTACCGGCGAGATAGGCTTTGCCGTTTGCAATGACGATCTGCGCAATCGGCAGCGCGGATAAAGGAACGTCGAGCGCATGCCATTGCCCGTTAGCAGCGCTATGAAATAATCCGGTCGCGCTCGCGACGTAGGCGCTTTTTCCATCGGGGTCGAAGGTGATACAAAAAATCGGTCCGGCGATGATCTCAGGCGATTGCTCATGCCAATCGCGCCCACCGTTTTGCGAGCGCATTAAACGCGTGTCGGTGCCGTAAAGCAAGTGATCTGAATGGGTTGGGTCGATCGCGATGGCGTTCGAGGCATTGATGAATAAGCCCGCGTCGGCAGGTAACCAAGTGGCGCCGGCATCGCGCGAGCGATACAAACCGCCATAGGCATCGGCGTCGTGGGCGAATGCTTCAAGCGGCACAAGCAAAAAAATAATAACGCCGAAAAATAATGGTTTCATAGCGACAAAAAAGAGGAGGCCGGCGAACCGGCCTCCTCGTTGCCAACGTTGTGACGAATCGCTTACGGCTTACGCGATTTCTCGCCTGGCGCCAAAGTGATTTCCGCCAAACGTCCGCCGTTCATGCCGACCCAGGCATTCTTGGTGAGCGGATATTTGTCGGTGTAGGAAAGCGGCTCGTGCGCGGCGACGCAATTTTGATAGCCACCGGTCACTTTGTAGCACTTCTCGTAGGCCAAGAACTGCTGCACCGTGTCGGTCTGTTGCGGGTTGGCGATTTGCCAATCGCGGATTCCTTCCCATGAGGAATAGGCATCGCTGCCGAACATCAACTTGCCAATCGGCGTGTTGACTTCGAGCAATTGCGAACCGGCGGTGTGGGCGCGGAACGCGGCATGGATCTTGATACCGGGTTGCACTTCCATATCGCCATCGACGATTACCGCTTTGCCCTTGAGCACCTTGCCGTAAATCGAATCCATGGTTTTGGAGGGATAGCCGCAAGCCGGTGTGCGCGCACAGCCACCGGGAGAATCGTTCACGGCACGAATACGCTCATGACCGGGATAGTTAAGCGCCCACTCGATGCCTTTCAACTCTTCGCGCTGGATATACAGCACCGCATTGGGAAACTCGTCCAAGCTACCGGCGTGATCCCAGTGACCATGGCCGACGATCACTTTTGTAACATCGGCGGCGTTGATGCCGAGCTGACCGAGTTGCTTGGATAACGGCGACCAATGGGCGGTGCCGGTGGCTTTGTGATAATCGGTTGCGTTCCAGCCGTTGTCATACAGAATCACTTCTTTGCCCGCGCCTTTAATCACGCCGACATTGACCGGCAAATCAACCGTGTTAATACCGTTGGGGCCGCCGGCCGGCGCGCTGGGCACGTAGGCACGATCCGGTTGAAATGCGCCAAACGGCACATTCATAAAGCGACTGTTCTCGACCAGCCACACGGAATAAACCCCGTCCGCTGCCTGCGCGGCGACGGGCGCGAGCAACGTGCTCGCCAAGCCCAGTGCGGCGATCAGGCCTGCCCTACTCGACATTGATCTCATCATGACATCCTCCAGAAATTGTTGAGTGGCTCGGTAAGTTAGCTACACATCGCCGCGGTTGAGCCGGACCGCGTCGATCAAAAATTAATTCGGTTTAAATTCGCCCGGCCATAACTCCGCACCGACCTTCAGCAATAGGGTTCCCGCTTGGTTCGTTTTACTATGAGCATCGAGCAAATGCTGCTCGTTACCATCGGCAGCAATCTTCATCATATCGTCCGTTGCCGCGGCATATAAGTTCACGGCTTTGGTGTAGCTTTCGTGCAATTCTTGCAACGAATCCGGCACCGATAGTTGACCCAGATTACGCAGTGCATCGCGGTAAATTTCGCCTTGCGGCGCGACTTTTGCTTTCACGCCGGCACGATCAAGTTCTTTCAATTTATACGACAATCCGGCAAAACTCAGTTGCACCGCGCTGGTTTTCACCTTGTCATGAACGCGCCACAGGTTCACCGAATAGGTTTCTTCCGCGGCGTTGAAGGCGCGCCGCTCCGGCGCTGCGCCGGATGAGTACATGGTGTTAAAGCTGGGCTGAGCCGCCGGCTTTTCGCCGGGCGCAGCGGGAATGGCGACCAGCGTCGAATTTTTGCCCTTCATCGCCGCCAGCGCACCGAACAAAACGACGCCAAGCAACCCCAGCAAAAGCAATAGATTTCGTGCCGAAAACTTCAACATCCAGTGGATCCAAACAGGCGGGAATAGCGGCACTGTAGCGCGTTCGTCGCGCAACTGCAACAACGGTAAGTGTCTGATGACTCGCCCACCCAACGCGCCATGCCGCGCAAAAGCTTATGGCAGGCGGCTGTCACGCCATAGGCCTTGCGGATCAAGTATCCGCGCGCCTCTCCAGGCACACAAAAGGAGCGCCTAGCGCAATTTGACAGCGCTCAAAAAGAAGATTTAAATGCGCGTTAACGGTGGCAATCGATGTTGCAATCTGACTGCTAAAACCGGCGACGCCGAGGCGACGTTGACTGCGTCTTTGGTACCCAACGTTGCGCAAGAATAGGGAATTATTTTTTTCAACTAACAAAGAATCAGGAGACCCCATGGCTTCAATCATGAACGCAGTCCTCCGTCAGTTCGACGCGGATACGCTTGAGCAACTCAGCGGTCAGCTTGGCGCCAGTCAGCAAACCACCGGCAACGCCATAGCCGCCGCCGTTCCGTTACTGCTGTCGGCACTGTCGCGCAACTCGAACAGCGCGGACGGCCGCGATTCGCTATACAACGCATTATCAAACGACCACGACGGCGGCATCCTCGATAATCTCACCGGCTTTCTCGGCGGCGCACAGCAAAGCCAAGGGGAAGGCATTTTGGACCACGTATTTGGCGACTCGCAAAACGGCGCCGTCAACGCCTTGTCCAAGGCGACCGGGATGGACGCATCCAGCATGGGCCGATTATTGGTCACCCTCGCACCGATCGTCATGGGCTTCCTCGGCCGCACCCGGCAACAACAGAGCATGGGCCCATCCGGGCTGGCAGGATTGCTCGGCGGTGAAACCGAATATGCGCAGCAAGCCGCGCCGAGCTTGATGGGCGCCATCAACCACTTTCTCGATCAAAACGGCAACGGCTCGGCCGTCGATGAGTTGGCGGGAATGTTGGGTGGGATGCTGACGCGGCGTTGATTTGGCTACCAACGCTCAAACCTGTCACGGATTAATTTAGAGAAAAATCCGACGAAATACCTATTACCGCTACGCCGCCATCGCATTCAGCGTTTTTCGCGGCGAGGCGCTAGTGCCGTTTGCTCATCCTACTGCGCAAATTGTCATTCCCGCTGGAAAGCGCGACGTCACGCGCTAGTTTTTCAGCGATGAACTCGGACGCCTACTCGCGCCCGATTGCTACGTCCTCAAGCCGTTTCATCGCGAGCCACTGGCTCACTTGTGCAGACGCTTTTGGCTGCCTGGCCGCATGCGCGGCGTCCAACACTAGTCGCGCATCGGCCGGTTCTTTTTGAATGCGCCAGTTTTCCAGCGCGAGCGCTAAGGCAATTTCCGGCTGATCAAGTAGATGCAGCGTGAAGCGCGCTTCTTCGCGTAGGTGAACGCGATCATTGCGTAACTTCGCCGCCGCGAACCGTGCCGCGAGTACGTCGCGGGACTCACGCCATTTTTCGTTGCCGGCAACGCGTTGGGCTAAGGCTAGTCGGAGCAATAATCCGTCGGCGCGTTCTTGGCCGGTGAGTAGTTTGATGGCTTCTTGCGGGCGCTTCAAATCGAGCAGTAAATCGGCGTAGGCGGCGAGTAAGAACGCGTCGCTAGGATCGGCCGCCAGCGCCGATTGATAGTGAGTTTCGGCCGCTTGCCATTCGCCTAGCCGTGCCGCCATGTCGGCCAAATAGGAAAGCATCCAGGCGCGCAACGCCGGGGATTGACGCTCGAGTTGATCGGCCATTCTCATCAAACGTTGGTAACTCGGTTTGAGTTCGCCATTCAGGCTTTGCACCGCGGCGCTACAGGTTGCGACCACCGCGGGATCGGCAAGGCGTGCGAGGGCGCGGCATTCCTGCAACGCCGCATCAAACTCGCCGCGCACTTGCAGCACCACCGCTTTGGTGAGTCGCGCTTGGCCGTTATTCGGCGCGCGCTGTAACGCACGATCGAGATCGAGCAGCGCTTGATCGAAGCGATGTTGATTTTGATGCAACGTCGCGCGTAAGACTAAGATTTCGACCGGCGCATCGCTTGCTTCCCACCAGCGGCTGAGCGCCGCGCGGGCGTAACCGAAAAAGCGCGGATCGGATGTCGCTCGGCCTTGCTCGATGTGACGCCGCGCCAGATCGACCGCGAGTTCGGCGTTGTCCGGTGCATCGCGTAACGCCTGGCTCAAGCGGCGCAACTCGCGCTGGCCGGCATCGCCTGCTTTGTAAGGTAGGCGTTCAAGAATGACCTCGTCATTCGCGGGTGTATACGGTTTGGCACAGGCCCAACTTGAAATCGCGATTAGCAATAAGCCAGTCACCGCATGGCCCCAGGCCACGCCGTGGCCCCAGGCCACCCCGTGGCCCCAGGCCACCCAGTGGATACCTATTCTCATGGCATACCTCGTGGAAAGCTAAGCGGGGTGCGCCGCGTGGCGCACCCCTTGTTCAACTAAATTGCCGATGGTTCTACGTCGTCATCGCTCGCTTCTACCGTGCTGCTGACATCAATGGGCTCAGCCTCGTCCGCCGAACTATTGGCGACCGTCTGCACGCTGGCGACAAAGGCCTCGGACGCCGAGGGCCGCGGGCTGTTGTTACCGCCGCCACCGCCGCAACCCGCTGCAAGCGCAAATAACATAATCGCGAGTAAGGTTTTCAGTTTCATGATGTTGTCCTCGTCGCGTTAAGGAGTCGCCGGTGAACTGGCGAGCGGCACGTTGAGGTACGGAAAGCTCGTACCAAAATCCACCGCACCCAGGCTAGCGGCGGCGCCGGGTAGTTGCGTGCCGTCAGTGGCTAGGTCGGCGGCGGCCGGATGGTTGGGGCCGGGAGGATTCAAGACACCCAGCGCCGCCCGCAAGGCGATATCGATCACATCGTCGATGGGACGACGGCCGTTAGGGAAGCCTGCATTATCGCCACCGATTACGCCGAGATCTTTCTGCGCGGCGCGCAGGGTAACCGCGGTTGACGTGTTCAACCGCAGCATCTCACTCGGTGCGCAACTGGCGCCGCACACTGTGGGCTGATTCAATGTCGGGACACCGGTCAGGAACACTTGAACCAGGTCATTGCGCGGCACCCCCGGCGGCGTGGTCGCGGGGATCGGGAACAGGGCATTGATCAACACCGGCAAGGTCGGATGGGTGACGTAATCCAAGAACTGTGTGTCATCCTTAGGCTTTGAACTGTTGAAGCGATCCTTGTCCTTAAGGCCGATCACAACTTCGTTCACCAGCGGGTTGCCCAGGCGCGAGACCTGCGTCCATGCGCCGCCTTCTAGGGAAGCGAAGTGTTTGCCGTTGCGCTTGCCTTCCGTATTGAGTAGCCGGCCTTGACGCAGGCTCGCCGTGGTCCAGGCGCCGATGACTGGGTCACCGCCCGTCGTCAGACAACTGATCGGCACTTCCAACGCGAACGAGGTAATGTTGTCGTCCGCGAGAACGTTGGGCTTGCCGTTGCGCGGCCCGACCGGATTTAGATTGACCAAGTCGAAGATTTCACCGAGGTTAGCAAAAAAGGGTTCTTTGCGCTGACCGACGAACACTTTCCCGGGCGTGCTGCAACCGGGAATATTAACGCCGTAAATGTATTGATTCGCGTAGGCGTTGTAGTCGGGGATCGATTTCGCGCCGATGTTGTCGGCGGGCTTGGTGAACACTTTCGAGCCGCCGACTGCATTGGTCAACTCGCCCTTTTGCCCGCCGCGCCGGCCGTTGCGCGATACGTTGACGGAATAGGTTTCCTCCACGTTCAAAACCCCGGCGTTATCGGAGCCGAGCGCGAGGGAGCCGATATTAATGAGCGGCACCGCTACGCTCTTGTCGCCGACGGGAACCGTGAGGTCGCGGGTGTTGTTCTTGAAGCGAAACTGAAAGCTTATGTCCTCTTTCGCATCGCCGTTGTTATCGATATGGATCTCGTATAACGCGTTAGGATCGAGTTGAAAGAAGTTCGGCCCGCCGTAGGGCGTTTGAAAAGGCACATAGTCAGCGATGATAGTGACGTAGTTTTCGCGGCCGGGCTCGTAGCTTCTGAACATATAAAAGTCGGTGCCGTCGACTTTGGGTGCGCCGGTGATGAACGGCGCTTCGCGATGGCTGGCCGCCTGCGCGGACGATGCAAACAGCGCAGCACCGGTGGCGAATACGGCCCCGGCCATCAGCGTGGTTAGAAAGGGAGTACGTAGTGAACGTTGAAACGACATATTGCCTCCTGGAGTAAGCGGTTTAGTCAAGAGTGACTAGCCGGTTATACGGAGGTACGCTTTGATTGGATGTCGAGTTCTTTTAATTAATGATTTTCATGAATACATCGTGCGCCAAGCCGGCTTAGGAATGGAAAACCACCCCAGTAACAAAGGGCGCGTATTCGATCTGCGGCCGGAAAGATGAACACAGAAAAAATAGAAGCTTCGCGTTGCTGACGTCATTTCGCTGAAAGTAGACACCCATCCCGGCGCAGACCCAGCCTGCCCGCTAAACTGCTTTCTTCGTAGATGAATGCGCTCTTATTAATCTTCGCCGACTTTGCATCGAGCCCGGCGAAGCTCCTTACTAGCACGAAGCAACAAGTATGCCGCCGTAATAATTATTTTTATAAGCGGGCATATATTATTGTTTTTATTATTTATTGATATTAAACACGGATGATCATGCGGTAGTGAAGGTCAGGCGAAAAACAAATTTTTCGACACTTTTTCGCTGCTATTCGCGGCTTTTGCGTAACTTATTCACCGGACGAAAAATTGTGCCCAATAAATCAATTGGTTGCGATAAATTTCTGAATTTACGCAGTGTAAATTTTTTCGACAGTGCGAAAATGCCCGATTTCGCCAGCAATGCGTACAATAGCAATCGAGTTGCGTAGGGCCGAGCTCGCCCGAAGTGATCACATGCGCAGAACGTAACGAGCGGAGGGAACCAACATGAAAGTCAAATATTTGCTCGACGAGAGCGACATGCCGAAGTTCTGGTACAACATCGCAGCTGATTTGCCGAGGCCCTTGCCTGCGGTGTTGCACCCCGGCACGTTACAACCTATCGGCCCCGACGACCTCGCGCCGCTGTTCCCCATGGCGTTAATCATGCAAGAAGTTAGCGTCGAGCGCGACATCGAAATTCCGCAGCCGGTGCGGGATATTTATCGGCAGTGGCGCCCTTCCCCGCTATATCGCGCACGACGTTTGGAAAAAGCCCTGGATACGCCCGCGAAGATTTATTACAAGTACGAAGGCGTCTCGCCCGCCGGCAGCCATAAGCCGAACACCGCCGTGCCGCAAGCTTTTTACAACAAAGAAGCCGGCGTGAAAAAAATCACCACGGAAACCGGCGCGGGGCAATGGGGCTCGTCCCTCGCCTTTGCCGGTTCGTTATTCGGCTTGGAAATTCAAGTGTTCATGGTTCGCGTATCCTACGACCAAAAACCCTATCGCCGGGCGCTGATGGAAGCCTACGGCGCGACCTGCATCGCCAGCCCATCGAACCAAACGCAATCGGGTCGTGCGATTTTGGCGGCAAACCCGAACAGCAACGGCAGCCTCGGCATCGCCATTTCCGAAGCGGTGGAAGTCGCGGCGCAGCGCGAGGATACGAAATACGCGCTCGGCTCGGTGCTTAATCACGTGTTGCTGCACCAAACCATCGTCGGCATCGAAGCCATGAAGCAATTCGAAATGGCCGGCGACGATCCCGATGTGATCGTCGGCTGCACCGGCGGCGGCTCGAATTTCGCCGGCATCGTTTTTCCATTTTTGGGCCAACAATTGCGCGGCGGTAAAAAGCGCCGCATCGTCGCCATCGAGCCGGCCGCCTGCCCGAGCCTAACCCGTGGCAAATACGCCTACGATTTCGGCGACACCAGCCACCTCACGCCACTGGTGAAAATGCATACGCTCGGCTCAACCTTCATGCCACCGGGATTTCACGCCGGTGGCCTGCGTTATCACGGCATGGCGCCACTGGTGTCCCATGTGAAAGAGCTCGGTTTGATCGAGGCCAAAGCCTATCACCAAATCGCCTGTTTCGAGGCCGGCATCCAATTCGCCAAAGCCGAGGGAATACTCCCGGCGCCGGAAGCCAATCACGCCGTGCGCGGCGCGATCGACGAAGCGCTGCGCTGCAAAGCCGAAGGAAAATCCGAAACGATACTATTTAATCTTTGCGGCCACGGCCATTTCGACATGCAGGCCTACATGGATTATTTCGCCGGAAAACTCACGGATCAAGATTACGATCAGCAAGAGTTGGCGATGGCGTTGTCCGGATTGCCTACCGTGAAGGCGGCCTAGCCATGCGGCAATAGGAGCTTGCCGTTTCAGGCATTGTGCCTGGAGAGGCATTATCCATGGGCGTCTCCAGCCATGCTCAAAAACTTTTTACTTTCAAAACTTAAGTGACGACTGTTTTACTATTTTTATCCCCCACCCTCACCCCAACCCGCAAGCGGGAGAGGCAGTCGAATCCCCTCGCCCATTGGGGAAGAGGGTACAGGGTGAGGGGCCGTCGGTCATTTTTGCAAATACCTGCGATCGCTGCGATTTTGTTCGGGTGCCTGAGCGTTTTAGCAGAGGCGAGCGAGCTCATCCTCGAACACACCGCCATCGAAAAAACCTTAAAGCGCGATGTGTTTAACGCTAAAGGTGGGCGTTACCATTTGATCGATCCCACGACTTGCGCCTATAGCTATTTGGAGACGCCGCAAGTTAGCATCGGCGCCGGCCGACTGAAAATCAAGAGCCATTTCATCTCCCAAGTCGCATCGCAAATCGGCGGCGAATGCGTCGGCGCCAGCGATGAATTCGATATCACAGTCTCGGGCCGGCCGGTGTATCGCAACGACAAACTCATGATTGACGATGTGCGCGTCGATGATGCGACGAATCTGGCGTGGTTACCGCTGATCGAAGTGTTCATCAAATCCGCCGCGCCGCACGTTCTAGAAATCAATCTCAGAGAAGCGCTTCAACGGATGTTCAAAGATGCGTCTACGCCCTACGAAATCATCATCGAGAAAATCTTGGTCTCCAAAATTGTCGCGGAGGAAAACAGAATCCGGGCGACGTTTGATTTTGTGTTGCAGGCGCGTTGATCGGCATGCCAGTTTCTAGGTTTGAAACAACCTGCGTAGGGTGCATTCATGCACCGTTCAATCAACTTGGTGCATGAATGCACCGTACCGCGCTGTACGCCGCGTCCTGCTTGACTCGTGGCAATGCATGCCATAGGAGGCAATCCGCAGGGGCTGGCGTATGGCCCTGCGGCGCTCAGGCCGATGATTATTTCCCTGCGATCTATATCCTTTGGCCGATGTACGACGGCCGAATGATGGCGTAATCTAATGGTGTTTTCCTAAACCAAGGAGGGTTGAGCATGGCAACGAAGAAATCGAAGGATATCAAACACGCACACCTTTGTGTCGATCGTATTATTCCCTACGAGCAAAAGATCAAGGCTGCGGAAATTGCGGTGAAACATAATCCGGCCAATGCGCCGAAAGTCGTGGCGCGGCTTCCCGGTGTCTCGAACCATCCGGCGAAAATCGCGTTGCTGACCGGGAAGAAATGGGTCAACGGCACGCAATTGTCGATCGCGTTTATGGATGGCAGCAAGATTCAGCAACAACGTGTTGTCGATCATGCGCTGCAATGGATGAAATATTCCAACATCGGCCTGAAATTCGGCGCCGGCAAGAATGCGCAGATTCGCATTTCCTTCAATGCGGATCCCGGCTCGTGGTCCTACGTCGGGACGGATAACATCACCATCGGCAAGAACGAACCGACCATGAACTACGGCTGGCTCGACGACGACACCGACGCCGACGAATACAACCGCGTGGTGTTGCACGAGTTCGGCCACATGCTCGGCGCGATCCACGAGCATCAGAGCCCGAAGGGCGGCATCAAGTGGAAGTTAGATAAGGTCTACAAATACTTCGGCGGGCCGCCGAATAATTGGAGCAAGGAAGACATCGACTTCAACATCGTGCACAAATATTCGCTCGATCAACTCAACGCGACGAAATTCGATCCGAACTCGATCATGCTCTATTCCTTTCCCGGCGAGTTTATCGTGGGCGGAGTCGGTACCCATGAAAACACCAAACTATCACGCGGGGACAAGCGTTTCATTCGAAAAATGTATCCCAAGCCGAAGCCCTAACAGCCGCACCGATATTGGCTTCCGGGCCGGCATGCCCGGAACGCCGCTCTCCTTTTACCTCTTGGCGCGGGCATAATTTTTATTGCCCGCGCTCACGCCATTGGAAAGTCTTATAATGACCGGCATAAACTTGCCGCGACTGTGCACGTTGTTTAACGTCCAGCCTACCAGATAGCTGCTTAAGGAGACGATTCATGAATTTATCAGCCGCTACTTTTTCCCGTCACGTCATGGCCCTCGCCATCGCCTGCGCGTTCGCACCGGCGTTCGCCAACATGGGAACGGAGGAAGCGGCCAGCGTGACCGAGCCCAATTTCGTCGAGGGTCAAAAAGCGTTAGAGGCCAAGGAATACGTCAAGGCCATCGTGCCGCTGAAGAAGGCGTTGGAGATCGACAAGAACAACCCCGACGTTCACAATTATCTTGGCTACGCCTACCGCAACACGGGCGATTACGACAACGCCTTCAGGCATTATCAACAAGCGCTAATGCTCTCGCCCGGCCACAAGGCGGCGCACGAATACATCGGCGAGGCCTATCTGATCAAGAACGACTTGGCCAAGGCCGAAGAGCATTTGAACAAACTGCGAGCGATCTGCATGACCGGCTGCTCGGAAATGAGTTTGCTGAAAGAGAAAATCGACGAGTACAAAAAGAAGAAAAGCTAGCGCGCAATTTTATTGAAAAAAAGCCGGCTTCACGCCGGTTTTTTTATTTACACACGTTGCAATTAGTAACGATCGGTTGACCTTGCGATGAGGCGTGAAATCGATCGGATTCGCTTTCTATCGCGTCCATGACGCGACGTGTTTCTTCTTTCAACACCGCGTCGATCTTCGCGGTCAATTCTCTCATTGCGCCACGCTCGGTAAAGCCACAGCCGGAAAAACCACGATTACGTTTTGCCCAACGCTGATTGGCTTTCAACACCTCCATTTCGCAATGCGAGGCGTGTTGCTGCTCATGCACTAATACGCGCTCCAGCCAAGTCGCGCGGTTGTCGGCGCATGATTGCGTGACCGCGCTCGGCGGCACCCATTCGACAATGCGCACACAGGCCGAGGCCACGCGAAATTGATTCGGATTCGGCGGCAACTTCACGTTAAAGCAGGTGCGGCCGAGGATGCCGTCGTCGCGTTCCGGGGTATAGGAATATCCCGTCGAGGTCACGTTACAGCGCGTCGAACCGATCC